>JAAZXC010000150.1 GCA_014240365.1 Acidimicrobiales bacterium
GCCGAGGTGTGGCCGAAGTTCCTGAGGGGCAACGCCATCCGGGTCCTCGGGCTGGACGCCTGAACAGGCACCCCTTCGAGCGCTGGCGCTCTCGCCTCGGCTCCTCGACAGCATGAGGCCGGTGCCCCGGCTACAGGCCAGCTGCTCTCAGTCCCTGGGCCCGACCACGCCGGCTGCGCGGAGCTCGGCAATTCGTTGCGCCGAAAGGCCCAGGTCCGCCAGGACCTCGTCGGTCTGCTCACCCACCGTCGGCGCCATCGACGGCGTGGGCGGCAGGTCGCCGTCGATGTAGACGGGCAGCGGCAACTGCTCGGCTCCCACATCGTCGATGCGGTAGAACGGGAGCCGGTGGGCGAACTGCGGGTCGGTCGGCGCTGTCTTCGGGTTGTTCACCGGAGCGATGGGCGTGTTGACCTCGTCGGAGAAGGCCAGCCATTCGGCGCACGTCCTCGTGGCGAAGATGGCCTTCAGCTCAATCTGCAACTCGGTGTTGTTGCGGGCATGGTCGGCGTACTGGGAGCCCGGCCAGCGCTCGAACAGCTCGGGTCTCCCGACGCCCTCGCAGAAGTTCCGCCAGAAGGCCTGCTCCGAGGCCATGAACAGGATGTGGCCGTCTGACGCCTCGTAGATCTGGTAGCGGACGCCCTCCCACATGCCGGCCAGGCCCGGCTCCCGGCGTTCGTAGTCGTCCGAGGCGTTGCCCGTCACCATGTCGACCGGCCGTTCATAGGCACGGTAGGTCTCGATCCGGTACCAGTCCATGTAGGCGGCGGCGTCGGACTGGGCCACCTCCAGGCAGGTGCCCTCACCGGTCTCACGGGCCCGGATCACGGCGGCCAGGATGCCCAGGGCGGCGATCATCGGCCCCACGTTGATCCCGATGTTGGGAAGGGTGGGGATACGGGTGAAGCCCTCATCGTCGATCGCCGGTTCGATCAGGCCCGCCCACGTGTCGTAGGCGATGCCATGGCTGGGCATGTCGCGGTACGGGCCGGTGGCCCCGTAGCCCGACAGGGTGCAGAACACCAGACGTGGGTTGACCTGGATGAGTTCGTCGAAACCGAGGCCCAGCTTCGCCAGGGAACCCGGGCGCATCGCCTCCAGCACGACGTCGGCCCCACGGACCAGATCGCGGTAGACCTCCAGGCCCTCCTCGGT
>JAAZXC010000151.1 GCA_014240365.1 Acidimicrobiales bacterium
ATGGGTATCGGCAACCGCTTCTACGACTGGATGTACGAATCCGAGCCGGAGCCGGAGATGGGTGGTCGCCGGGTGTACCACGCCCGCGGCAAGGTGCTGGGCGGGTCGTCGTCCATCAACGGGATGATCTTTCAGCGGGGCAACCCAATGGACTACGACCGCTGGGCCGCCACGCCGGGTTGCGAGGCGTGGGACTGGGCGAACTGCCTCCCGTACTTCAAACGCATGGAGACCTGCATTGCCGGGGCCGACGACTGGCGCGGTGGGGAAGGCCCGCTGAAGCTGGAGCGGGGTCCGGCAACCAGCCCGCTGTTCCAGGCGTTCTTCGAGGCCGTCCAGCAGGCCGGGCATCCGATGACCAGCGACGTCAACGGCTACCGCCAGGAGGGCTTCAACGCCTTCGACCGCAACGTCTACCGAGGCAGACGCCTTTCGGCCGCCCGGGCCTACCTGCATCCGGTCCTCCACCGCAAGAACCTGGACCTATGGACGAAGGCGCACGCGACGCGCCTCGCCATGGATGGCACGCGGGTCACGGGGGTGGAGGTGAGCCACCGGGGCCGCAACCGGACCGTCGAGGCCGCCGAGGTCATCTCGTGCAGCGGGGCCATCAACACGCCGCAACTCCTGCAGCTCTCCGGCATCGGACCGGCCGACGTGCTGAGCGACGCCGGGGTCACGCCAGTCGTGGACCTGCCGGGTGTCGGCGAGAATCTCCAGGACCACCTCGAGGTGTATGTGCAGTACGCCTGCAACGAGCCGGTCTCGCTGGCGCCGCAGCTGGCCCAGTGGCGCAAGCCGTGGATCGGCCTCCAGTGGCTGTTCAGGAGGGGCCCGGGGGCGTCGAACCACTTCGAGGCCGGCGGGTTCCTTCGCAGCAACGACGACGTGCCATGGCCGAACCTCATGTTCCACTTCCTGCCCATCGCCATTCGCTACGACGGGTCGGTCTCCACCGAAGGGCACGGCTACCAGTTCCACATCGGGCCGATGTTCTCCAACAGCAGGGGCTGGGTGCGGATCCAGTCCGACGACCCGTTCCAGAAGCCGAAGATGCTCTTCAACTACCTGTCGACGCCGGAGGATCGCCGGGAGTGGG
>JAAZXC010000152.1 GCA_014240365.1 Acidimicrobiales bacterium
CTGGGCTGAGTTGCCTCGGCCGGCTCACCGGCAGTGAGGGGTGACCGTTAGGTTGCGCCCCATGTCAGTCGATACCGGAGCGGAGGGCTACGACGCGTTTCCCCTCCGGTCGTTCCTTGAGTTCGATATCCGGGACGGTCCGGACGGGGCCGCCGTCGGCTCCCTGGACGTGGACGACCGGCACCTGAACCCGAACGGGATCGTGCACGGTGGGGTGGTCTTCACCCTGGCCGACACGGCCATGGGTCGTGCCACGATGGCGGTGCTGGGCGACGGGCAGGAGGCCACCGACGAAGGTCGCACCACCGGCACCAAGGTCACCCTGTTCGACGTATCGAACATGGACGCGCCACGTGACCTAGCCACCTGGTCCATGAAGGGCGGCCAGAGCGGCGTCGAATGGGACCACCGGGCGTTCCTGGCCTGGAAGGACCTGGCCGTGCTTCCGTTCAACGACTGGCAGTCCGAGTCCAATGGGGCGGTCGTGCTGCGCGTCGGCGACGACAGTCTCACGGAGCTGGGCCGCATCGACCACGCAGACGAGCCGGGCGCCGAGCTGGAGCCACCATGCCCCGAGGTGGACCTGGATGACCTGGCGGGCCAGTCCGGCGACATGGAACCGATGAGGGGTGACTCCGTCGTCATGTTCTGCGAGCAGGGCATGGACGCCAGCATGAAGGGCCACTGGTGCGACCTGATGAAGCTCTCCGATGCCTACTGGTGGGCTGAGGAGTTCGGAATCGACCCGGACCAGATCCCCACCGGTTCCGACGTGATTGTCTGCTGGCCCGACGGCGGCTACGTGCAGCCCATCCAGCGCACGCTCGTCATCGGTGACGGCCTCTGGTCCTACTCACGCCAGCGTCTCCAGGAGAACGCCCTGGAGGGCCTCGCACGCCTACAGGTCGTGGACCTGTAGGTCCGGTCCTAGAGCCGCCATCCTGGCCGTCCCGGATATCGAACTCAAGGAACGGACCGGAGGGAAACGCGTCGTAGCCCTCCGCTCCGGTATCGACCGCCATGGAGCGCAACCTGACGGTCACCCCTCACTGCCGGTGACCCGGCCGAGGCTGCTCAGCCGAT
>JAAZXC010000153.1 GCA_014240365.1 Acidimicrobiales bacterium
CGAGGACCCCGCCGCCCACCTCATCAAGACCTTCGATGTGGACCACGACGAGATGGTCATGGTCCGCGACATCCCCCTCTACTCCCTCTGCGAGCACCACCTGCTGCCGTTCTTCGGAGTGGCCCACGTGGCCTACATCCCCCGGATGGGCGGGATGATCACCGGACTCTCAAAGCTGACCCGACTCGTCGACGGTTTTTCGCGACGCCCCCAGATCCAGGAGCGGCTGACCTCGCAGGTGGCTGGTGCCATCCAGGACACGCTGGACCCGCAGGGCACTCTGGTCGTGATCGAGGCCGAACACCTCTGCATGTCGATGCGAGGCGTCCGCAAGCCCGGGGCGGTCACGGTCACGTCGGCTGTCCACGGCGTATTCCGGGACGAGGTCTCGACACGTCTCGAGGCCATGCGGTTCATCGACGGTCGTCGCAGATGACCCCGTGGGCCCTTCGATCAGTGGTTTCCGGTCACCACTAGGGTTGGTTCCATGTCAGTCCTGACCTCCGGCCCCGGCCCGGTAGCCCCGGCCGTGGAACGTTGCGGGGGTCTGGTCATGGGCGTTCTGAACGTCACGCCCGACTCCTTCTCCGACGGCGGTTGCTTCGAGGATCCCGTCGTGGCCGTCGCGCACGGTCGCACCATGATTGCCGAGGGGGCGGCCATCCTGGACGTGGGCGGGGAGTCGACGCGCCCGGGCGCCCAGCCCGTGGGAATCGACGAGGAGCTGGCGCGGGTGGTCCCGGTGCTCGAAGGCCTCACCGACCTGCCCGAGGTCATGGACGGATCGGTCCGGATCTCTATTGATACCCGCCATGCCGAGGTGGCGTGTCGTGCCGTGGCCGCCGGGGCGGACATCATCAACGACGTCAGCTCCACGCTCGATGGCGTCGCCGCCGAACTGGGGGTGGGTTGGGTGGCCATGCACATGCAGGGTGATCCGCGGACCATGCAGGACGAGCCTGCTTACGACAACGTGGTGGTCGAGGTCCGTGACTTCCTGGTCGACCGGGCCGAACGGGCCGCTGCCGCCGGGGTACCGGAGGTGTGGATCG
>JAAZXC010000154.1:0-244 GCA_014240365.1 Acidimicrobiales bacterium
GATAGAGATCCCGCAGCGAATGGGGACCAGCCGCAAGAACTCGGCCGACATCAAGATGGTGGTCGATGCCCTGGAGCTGGCCTTCGAGCGTGACTACGTAACCACGATCGTGATCTGCACCGGCGACAGCGACTTCACGCCGCTGGTCCAGAAGCTCCGCGAGCTGAACCGGCGAGTGATCGGTATCGGCGTGCGGGACTCCACCTCGAAGCTCCTACCGCCGGCCTGCGACGAGTTCCTCTAC
>JAAZXC010000154.1:254-1050 GCA_014240365.1 Acidimicrobiales bacterium
CGGGCCGCCGACGTGGACGACGGCGAGGCTTCGGTCGAGTCGCCGCCGTTGGAGGAGCTGGTGATCTCCACGCTGGCGGGCATGCAGGGTTCCAGCGAGGACATCCGGGCATCCACTCTGAAGCGGGCCATCACCCGCATCGACCCCACTTTCAACGAAGCCGACCACGGGTTCCGGGGGTTTACCGAGCTGCTCCGGCACCTGGCCGATCGCAAGGTCGTCGAACTGTCCGGCCCCAAGCGGGACCCGGAGGTCGACCTGGTCACCGGCGACGGTCCAGCCCAGGTCGCCTTTGACCTGCTGGTGGCCGTGGTGGCTGACAAGGCCGGGAAGAAGGGCGCAGCCCTGTCGGGCCTCAAGACCGAGATCACCCGCCGGGACGACGGTTTCAACGAGCGGGCCCTCGGCTACGGCGGGTTCCTGCAGTTCTGCAAGGCCGCCGCTGCCCGGGACCTGGTGTCCATGGCATGGGACGACGCGCGGGGCGACTACCTGCTCTCACCATCCGGCTAGGCATCCGGGTTGATGCCCGTTGAGGTGTCGGGGCCTGCCGGCAGGTTGGGCCTTCAGGGACGGCGGCGCCGGTCAGCCGGCTTTGGGCAGGACGATGAAGGCGATCGCCACGTAGTGCAGCGCGGCGGCGGCCACCGTGCAGGTATGGAACACCTCGTGGAAGCCGAAGGTGGCCGGCCACGGGTCGGGTGTCCTGAAGGCGTAGACCACGGCACCCGCCGTGTACAGCAGGCCGCCGATCAGGAGCAGCACGAATCAGGCCACGCCGAGCTGGTGCCAGGCG
>JAAZXC010000155.1 GCA_014240365.1 Acidimicrobiales bacterium
GAGACATAGGGGTCGACAAGAGCCGAGTCGGTGTCGATCTCCGCCGGCGCAGACCGGAGCGCGGCCACCACCGGACTCATACCGGGATCCGCGTGATCGTCGGAGCGCTGTCGGGCGGGCCGCTTGAGGCCCCGGGCTGATGGACGGCCGTCACTAGGCTCCCCTCCAGATGTCCATCCTCGTCGGCCTGACAGCGGTCCTCCTGCTCCTGGTCGTCAACGCGTTCTTCGTGGCCGCCGAGTTCAGCCTGGTGGCCGTCGACCCTGCCCGGGCGGAGGCGGCAGCCGGGACGGATCCCGGAGCACGCCGGGTGAGGTCCCTGACCAGGCGTCTGACATCGCACCTCTCCGGGGCCCAATTCGGTATCACCCTGACCGCTCTGCTCCTCGGCTTCGTGGCCGAGCCCACAGCGGCGCGGATCATCACCGGTGGCGATCACCCCACCGGCGTCTCCGTGGGCCTCGCCATCGCTGCTGCAGCGCTGCTGCACATGGTGCTCGGCGAGCAGGTTCCCAAGTACGTGGCGCTTGCTGCGCCTGAGGCGGTGGCCCGTCGCCTGGCTCCGCTGGTGCTCGCCTACGGCGTGGTGGTACGACCTGTCGTCGTGGTCCTGAACGGGATGGCCAATGCGGTCCTTCGATGGGTGGGGGTGGAGCCACGTGAGGAACTGGGTTCTTCGCGCACGCTCGACGAGCTGGGTGACCTCGTGCGTGAGTCCTCCGACGCCACGTTGGACAGTTCCGACGTGGAGCTGTTCACCCGGTCGATCCGGTTCAGCGAGAAGGTGGTTGCCGACGTGCTCGTGCCGAGACTGGACGTGGAGGCACTCTCTCTGGACGCAACTGGTGCCGACCTCCTGGAGAGGTCGGCGAGTACCGGCCATTCGCGCTTTCCGGTCTTCGACACCGACCTTGACCACGTGGTGGGCGTGGTGCACGTGAAGTCCCTTCTATCGAGGCCGGCAACGGAGCGTGGGCATGCCCCGGTCGTCGAGTTGATGCACGACGTTCTCGCCGTCCCTGAGACCCGCTTCCTCGACGA
>JAAZXC010000156.1 GCA_014240365.1 Acidimicrobiales bacterium
TTCGGGATCGACGCCAGCCTGCCGGCATTCGACGAGATGCGACCAGATGTCGGCCTGCCGCCCGGATCCAACCGGATCACGCTCGCTATCACCGTCTACTTGCTGGGCATGGCCGTCGGCCAGGTCGTGTACGGACCTTTCGCCGACCGATTCGGAAGGGCACCCACCCTGCGCTTCGGCATGGCGGTGTACGCCCTTGGTGCCACGGGGTCGATGCTGGCCACCGACTTCGAGTTCCTCCTTGCCAGCCGCCTGGTCTGGGGACTGGGCGCCGCGGCGGCACAACTCCTGCACCTGACCATGGCCCGAGACCTCTTCACGGGCGACCGAATGGCCCGCGTCATGACCACCATCATGGCCGTGTTCCTCCTCGGCCCGGTGATCGCGCCACTGATGGCCGAGGGGATCCTGAGGGTGGCCTCCTGGCGATGGGTGTACGCGGTCGGGCTCCTGCTGGCCGCGACGATCGTCGCCTGGAGCATCCGGTTCGGAGAGACGCTGGACCCGGCGAACCGCTGGCCCCTAAGGGCCCGGCCGACGATCGACGCCTTCCGGCGCGTCGTCACCTGCCGCCGCACGGTCCTCTACGCGTCGGCACTCATGTTCGCCAACGGCGCCTTCCTGATCTTCCTAGGGAGCACCCAGCAGGTGTTTGACGTCATCTACGGGCGTGCCGACCAGTTCGCCGTGCTGTTCGCAGCCTCCGCCGCTGTCACGATCCCGTGCTTCATCGGGGCTAATCCGGCTATAGGGCGGTGGGGTGCACACCGCGTCGGGGTGTTCGTCCTCACGACGGCAATGGCCCTGGCCGCCACACTGCTCGCCCTCACCCTCGCCGCCGGCGGGACCCCGGGCTTCTGGACATGGTTCTCCCTCGTGGTGGTCTCGATCACGTTGCTGGGCATAGCCACCCCTGTGACCATGTCTATGGCACTGGAACCGCTGGGTGACGTGGCAGGTACGGCCGCAGGCGTCCTGGGCACGGTGACCCTCACCGGGGGCTCGCTGCTAGCCGCGGTCGTCGGCATGC
>JAAZXC010000157.1 GCA_014240365.1 Acidimicrobiales bacterium
GGAGATGCGACGGTTCCGCCCTCACCTGGTCCACACCCACACAGCGAAGGCCGGTGTGGTGGGCCGCCTCGCCGCCATCATCGGTCGGGTTCCGGTTCGGGTCCACACCTTTCACGGACACGTCCTGCACGGCTACTTCCCTGCACCGGTGACCCGTCTGGTTCGAATCGTGGAGAAGGTGCTGGCCCGCCGGACAACCGCCCTGGTGGCGGTGGGTGAGCGGGTCCGCGATGAACTGCTGGCGGCCGGGATCGGGTCGGAGGACCAGTTCGTCGCCATCGCTCCGGGCGTCGCCGCACCGAGGGTCGTGAATCCCGTGGAGGCCCGTTACTCCCTCGGACTCCCGGCCGGTCGGCCGGTTGTGCTCTTCGTCGGTCGGCTCACGACGGTCAAGCGGCTCGACCGACTGTTGGCCGCCTTCGAGGTCGTGCTGGGGGATGTTCCCGAGGCGGTACTCGCCATCGCCGGTGACGGCGACCAGGCCGAGTGGGTCGGGGCGGCGTCGGCTGCCCTCGGTGACTCGGTCCGCCTTCTCGGGTGGACCGCGGATCTCGGTGCCCTCTACTCGGTTGCTGATCTCGTGGTGATCTCGTCGGACAACGAGGGCATGCCCGTCACCTTGATCGAGGCGGCGATGGCTGGAGTCCCGGGGGTCACGACGGACGTGGGGAGTGCCTCGGAGGTCGTCAAGGACGGGGTGACCGGTCTCGTCGTCGACGTTGATGCCGACAGCCTGGCCGAGGGCATTGCCACCCTGCTGCTGGACGAGGACCGTCGAGCAGCGATGGGACGTGCCGCTGCCGAGCGGGCACGGGAACAGTTCGGCTCCGGACGCCTCGTCTCCGACCATGCACAGTTGTACCGACGACTCATCGGGTGCTGAAGGGGCGTTGGTAGGCTCGTCGGATGCGGGCATTGATCACCGGTGGGGCGGGCTTCATCGGATCCCACCTGGCCGATCGACTCATGGCAAGGGGAGACCAGGTCGTCCTCCTTGACGACCTCT
>JAAZXC010000158.1 GCA_014240365.1 Acidimicrobiales bacterium
TCATCGAGGTCGACCACCTGTCCAAGGGCTTCGGCGACAAGCTGCTCATCGACGACCTCTCGTTCTCGCTTCCCCCGGCCGGCATCGTCGGGGTGATCGGCGGCAACGGCGCCGGCAAGACGACGCTCTTCAGGATGATCATGGCTGCCGCCGACGGGTCGGCCAATGGCGACACAGCACCTGATGCCGGCGAGCTCAGGATCGGCCACACCGTCGAGCTGGGGTACGTGGACCAGTCCAGGGACAGCCTCGACCCGGACCGCACCGTCTACCAGGAGATCACCGACGACCATGAGTTCATCCAGGTGGGTCGCCGGGAGGTCAACGGCAGGGCCTACGTGGCGTCGTTCAACTTCAAGGGTTCCGACCAGCAGAAGCGGGTGGGAGACCTGTCGGGCGGCGAGCGCAACCGGGTCCATCTGGCCAAGGTCCTACGCGGCGGCGCCAACGTGCTGCTCCTCGACGAGCCCACCAATGACCTCGACATCGACACGCTCAGGGCGCTGGAGTCAGGGCTTGACGCCTACGCCGGCTGTGCGGTGATCATCAGCCATGACCGGTGGTTCCTGGACAGGGTCGCCACGCATGTCCTGGCCTTCGAGGGCGGTTCGCAGGTCCGCTGGTTCGAGGGCAACTTCACCGAGTACGAGAGCTACCGGAAGAAGGAACTGGGCATGGACGACCAACCCCACCGCATGAAGTACAAGCCTCTGGTCCGATGAGCGCCGCCGACGCCCGTACCCGCATTCTGACCCCCGGAACAGTCCGGTCCATGGCCCTCGTGCTCTGCGTCACCGGAATCGTCGGCATGATCATCACCTCAATAGCCGACAGCGTGGACGGCGCCATCGCCTTCGGTTTCGTGGGCGCAACCGGTGCGCTCGCCCTGCTACTCGTCGGCGTGCTGGTGCCAGCCGTGGAGGCCGCTTCAGCGTGGAACGAGCAGCAGGCCTCAGCCGTGGAGGACGGGGTCGTGCG
>JAAZXC010000159.1:0-651 GCA_014240365.1 Acidimicrobiales bacterium
TCAGGACGATGCCGGTGAACATGGCCAGGCCGAACACCGCGGCCTTGTTTCGCAGGAACATTGCCCACGCACCGCGGCCGCTGGCTTCCACGGCTTCAAGCGCCACGCCGGTCTCGGTCATCGCTTGGCTCCCACCCGGATCCGGGGATCGATCATGCGGTAGACGACGTCGGTCAACAGGTTGGCCACGATGACCATGGCTGCCGAGGCGATGAGCAGGCCGAGCATCATCGGGGTGTCGTGCCGGAGGATGGACTCGAAGGCCAGTCGGCCCAGGCCGGGCCACGAGAACACGGTCTCGACGAGTACGGCGCCGGAGAACAGGGCACCGAACTGCAGGCCGGCGATGGTGACGACCGGGATGAGGGCGTTTCGCAGGGCGTGGCGGTAGACGACCGAACGCTCGTCGACGCCCTTGGCCCGCGCCGTGCGGATGTAGTCGGACTCCAGCACTTCGAGCATGGAGGCCCGGGCGAGTCGCGAGTAGTAGGCGAGGTAGATGATCCCGAGGGTGAAGGCGGGGAGGACCAGGTGGTAGAGCACGTCGACGACATGGGCGATGGACCCGCCCTCGAATCGGGGATCCTCCATCCCGCCGATGGGGAACAGCCCGAGCTTGGCCACGAACACGACCAGCATCATGATGGCCGT
>JAAZXC010000159.1:661-899 GCA_014240365.1 Acidimicrobiales bacterium
TGGCCGTCCAGAAGACGGGGAGGGCGTAGCCCCCGAGGCTCAGCAGGGTCACGCCGTGTGACGCCATGCTCTCGGGGCGGCGGGCCGTGAACACACCGAGCAGCACGCCCACGGTCATGGCGAAGGCCAGAGCGGTGCCGGCCAGGAGCACCGTGGCGAACAACTTCTCCTGGATGAGGTCCATGACCGGGCGCTCCCAGTAGTAGGAGTCACCCAGATCGAAGTGCAGGACGTTCCA
>JAAZXC010000015.1 GCA_014240365.1 Acidimicrobiales bacterium
GGGCCGGAGCCGCAGTCGTAGCCGGAGCCGCAGTCGTCGCCGGAGCCGCAGTCGTCGCCGCAGGAGCAGCGGTCGTCGCAGCAGCAGTGGTGGTAGCCGCAGGCGCAGTGCCCTCGTCCCCTCCCCCGCTGTCCGTACCGCCACATGCCCCGGCCAGTAGCGCTAACGCCGCCAGCAACACCGTGAACCGGACCTGTCGAGTTCGCATGAAGAACTTCCTCCCAGTCGGTCGGGCCCTGACCCGACGCGCATTCCTGTGCCAGCCAGTTGGCTGACGGCGTCAACATACACGGAATCTGACGGTGTGTCAGATCCCGCCTGGAAACGAGCCGGTCGGCATGGCCCGAGCCGCGGAGACCGGAACCCGGAATCCTCCCCGGAGGACTAGCGTTCCTGCCCATGCCACGCATGCAGATCCAGCTGACGAGCGCTCGAGACGATGGTGACTGGACCTGGCGGGCCCACGGCGCCAGGCAGCCGAAAGGTTCGATAGGCCGTGACCTGCTGCCCACCGGTGCGACGGTCGGCGATGTCCTTCGCGTCGAGGTTGACCAGTTCATGGACGGGATCGAGGTCACGTCGGTCCTGCAGGCTCCGGCTGGGCGAAGTGGGGCCGAGACACTCGAGATCCTCGGATCAGGTCGGGACGAGCCGCTGGTGACCTCCAAACTGGCCGGACGAGGTGGCGGCCGCGGCGGAGATCGCAAGGGCGGCCGACGTGAGGGTGGCGGCGAACGGCGCCGGGACGGCGATGGGAATCGGGGACGCGGCGGAGACGGCAGCGGGGACCGTGCACGCGGGCCACGCGACGGGGCCGACCGCAAGGACGGTGACCGGCGCCGGGGACGTGAGAGCACCGGCCGCGACAAGGCGGGCCGCGACAGCGAAGGACGAGACAGCAGTAAGCGTGGGGGCCAGGGTGAGCGGAGGACCCGGACCGCTGCCACCGACGACACGAAGGTCAGGGCCCGGCGGCTGCGGCCACGTAGAACGCATCGCAAGGCTGCCATAGCGGCTCTGCCTATCGACCAGCAGCATCTGGCCCAGATTCTCAGCCGGGACGGCGTGCCCGGCCTCAGGACAGCAATCGAGAAGCAGAACAAGGCGGCCGAGGCAGATGGCCAACCCGGCATCCCCGCCGACCTCCTCCTGAAGTTGGCCGAGCGGATCCACCCGGCCCTGCGCAGCGCCGACTGGCAGGACCGTGCAGAAGCGGCTCTGGCCGGTGTCGGCGATGTGGACCTCAGAGACCTGCGGTCCGTGGTCGTGGCATCAGATTCAGCCTTCCGGACCGATGAGAACAGCGCCCTCGCAGACCAGCTGAGAGACGCACTCACGGAGCGTGTGGACCGTGAGCAGCAGGCATGGCAGACCGAGGTGGCCACGGCCATAGACGAGGACCGCGTCGTGCGAGCTCTGCGTCTCAGCTCTAGACCCCCGAAGGCCGGTGCCCCGCTACCCGGATCCGTCCTGGACCGTCTCACTGCCATGGCCGACGCCGGGCTGACCAGTGACACCGGTCAGGACCGTTGGGCCACGGTGCTCGACGCAGTAGCGCTCTCCCCCGTCCATCTACGGGTCGTTCCCGCTGGACTACCAGCAGAGCCGGGCGACCAGCTTCTGGACCTGGTCAAGCGAGTCTCCATGAGCGTTCCGGCCATCGCAGCGGCCTTCGGCGTGGAGCCTACAGCCCCTCCACGGGCCCGTCGCGGTCGCCAGCGGGGCTGACGCCCACTTCCAACCCGGGTACCGGCCGTCTATAGGGTTGGGTACATGACGGTCGACTTCGAGATCAGGGATCGCATAGCGATCATCACGTTGAATCGACCGGAGGCCCGCAACGCTGTCAGCCAGCAGCTTGCCGAGGACCTCGAGTCGGCCATTGACCGTCTGGAGGCCGACGAAGCCCTGTGGATCGGGATCCTGTGCGGCAACGGACCCGCCTTCTGCGCTGGTGCGGACCTGAAGGCGATCGCATCCGGTGAAGCCCGGCTCACGACAAAACGTGGTGGCTTTGCCGGGCTTGTCCGCCGCGTCAGGACCAAGCCCCTCATCGCAGCCGTGGAGGGCCCCGCTGTAGCCGGCGGAACCGAGATCGTGCTGTCCTGTGACCTGGTCGTTGCCAGCACCACGGCACGCTTCGGACTGCCCGAGGTGAAGAGATCCCTGGTTGCCAATGCCGGCGGGCTGTTCCGCCTACCAAGGGCCCTGCCGGTCAACGTGGCAATGGAAATGGCCCTCACCGGCGATGACCTGGATGCCGAAGCGGCCCACCGGCACGGCCTCGTGAACCGTCTCGTGCAACCCGGCCATGCACTGGCGACAGCCATGGAGCTCGCTGAAGCAGTCAACGCCAATGCCCCGCTGGCAGTACGCGCCTCGCGCAGGGTCGTACTGGCCGCTCGTCTCCTGGAGGACGACGAGGCGTTCGAGGTTGCGGCGAACGCCACCCGAGAGGTCTTTCGAACCGAGGACTTCCGGGAGGGCCCCAGGGCATTCGTGGAGAAGCGTCCTCCGATCTGGACGGGACATTGATCTCCCTTTCCTGAGCGATGACCTGAGGGTCCGCACACGGGGAGGCCTGCAGGCCTCACAGGGGTGTCAGTCCAGGGAGAGCAGCAATCCCGGAACCAGGTCGTGTTCGACCAGGAATGCCGCAAGGCCATCCACGAGTGGAAGTCCGTCCAGGGTCGAAACCTCAACCCAGGCAGCGTCCGCTGCGTCTGAACCCGGCACCGGCTCATCTCCATCCAGGATCGTGACCAGGAAGTCGGCAATTACGAAGTGATGCTCTACCGTCATCTGTTCAACCCAGCCGAGCATCGCCCCGCACACACCGGTCAGGCCCGTCTCCTCACGGAGCTCGCGTACCACGGCAGCGACCATGGCCTCGCCGGCCTCGACCCGACCACCCGGCAGAGACCAGAGACCCCTATCTGGTTCGGTTCCCCGCCGCACGAGAAGTATTCGGTCGTCATCGATGGCGACCGCACCCACGCACAGTTCCGGTCGTCCGCCGCTCACCTCTAGTCCAACCAGCGATGGACGATGATGGCTCGAGCCACCATTCCATGGGCCTCGAAGAAGTTCTTGGTGGAACGGTCCCCGGGTAGTGCCACCGACTGGATGGCCACCGCTCCCCTTTCGGACGCCGCCGCAAGGAGTTCCTCAAGAATGGCTTCGCCGACGCCAACCGACCGGGCGCCGGGATCCACGAAGATCTCCTCGACATTGGCCTGGATGGATCCGTCCGAAACGGTTCCAAGCGACATGAGGCCATAGCCGACGACCGTTTCGTCAATCGTCCCCACTAGAAGCACTATCGCCTCATCGTTTAGTGCAGCTGCGATCCGGGCGACCGGATCGTTGCGCTGAGGGTCCAGGCGTACGGCTACGTCACCGCCCTTGCGCTCGGGAAGCTCCCCCCGGGCGGCTGCTACCAGACCCCGCAGGGCATCGAGGTCCCCGCTGAGTGCCGGTCGTGCGGATTCCTCCATCAGCAGAAACAGTGTTCAGGTGATCGGGCCACCGCAGTGGCCGCACTCACCTGTCTCGGCCACCGTCTTGGCCTGGATCAGCAGGAAGCAGTGGGGGCAGTGCAACTCGGTGTGCTGGCGCTCAACGTTTTCACCAGTTGGAACTGGGACCAAAGCGCCCTCCTCGTCGTCCTCTTCCTCGTCCTCGTCTGCGGCGATGCGATCCCGGAGGATCTCGTTCAGGTCGGCCTCGACCTCATCGGTGTCAGGCTCGTCCTCGTCGTCGTCGCCACCGGAAACGGCAGCACTGGCGCCGTCCTCGTCCTCATCATCGTCCTCGTCATCAGAACCCTCGGTGGTGGACTCTTCGTCGTCCTCGGACCCGTCGTCGTCCTCGGATCCCTCGGCGTCCTCGGATCCCAAGTCGCCACCGCCGAACTCGTCGTCTCCGTCGAACTCCTCGCCGGGCTCCTCATTGTCATCTTCTTCAGCCATTGGTTCCTCGGGCCTGCTGTCAGTTGGTCGCGGCGGGATCATAGACACGTTTACGCCGCTCCGGACCTCATTGCGCTCAACCGCTCCGATAATCCCCATCCGGCAGCTCCAGCGGCAGGCCCAGGGCCGGATTAGCCAGGATGGCCGTCACCTGGGGATCGGGCGATCCCAGAAGGCCCCGGGTGCATGGTTCCCTCTCGTCGGCAATCTCGTCGCACCGTCACTACCGGAGCCCCGGTGCTCGTGGCTACCGCCGTGTACGGCGGAGTCCTCTCCCAATCGGAGGAGGCGCAGCCGCCTGGGGTAAACGCTGCGAGGAGAAGGTGGGCCGGCCTGAGCAGCGTTCCGGCAGGTACCTCAACCGCCATCTCGGGCACTGCGCTTCTTCTCGGCCCGACGCTCGCCCTCCAGGCGTTCCAGGTCCGCCTCACCTGAATGGTCGACGAAGGTCATCATCTCGGCAATGGCATGGTGTCCTGCCACATCCGAGATCAGGTGGTGCATCTGGTGCGCCACCTCGCGGTACGAAGGGTGGCCCTGGGGCGTAGAGCGGAGCTCCAGCACATGCATGGCCTCACGGGCATTCATGTGCATCAGGTACCGGACCCGGTAGGCCAAAGACACCGCATACGGGGCCTGTTCAGGGAAGGGACCCCGGAGCGCCTCGTGCAGGTCCCGTGAGCGTTCCATGGCCGCATCGAATCGGCCACCGACGCCTGCCTCGTCCACCTCCGGAGGCCTCACGTAGCCGTGGTCCGTAGAGAGCCTCTGCCAGTCAAGCGTCATCATCCGATGCCGCTGCATGTCCCGGAATGCGCCGTAGTCCGACAGGATGTCGAACCGGTAGGAGGGACGCTCGAGTGCCCTGCCGGGGCGGTGCCGGCGGTTGCCACGATCGCCGACGAAAGCACGCAGGATCGTCATGCGCTCATCAATGGACATGGCCCTGACCCTGGCGTCCACCTCACGATCGGAGCGGTTCGTCACCGGGTAGAGCGCAGCGGCAACCAGCTTCACCTCGGCGTCCGGATCCCAGTCCGTGAGGTCCACGACCGGTGCGCCGGCGACCGCCTCCTCCGGAGGGAAGTACTCCTCGGCCAGGTCCTCGATCCGCTCCCTGACGTCGGCGGCGTAGCGGCCAACCTCCTCGCCCCGGTCCGGAAGGTCCACCCGCTTCAGGAATGACGGGACGACCTTGCGCAGCTCTACCAGCATCATCTCCGCGTAGGTGCGGGCCTCCGGCAGGGGGTGCGCCCGCATGCGGATGAGAAGGGACTCGTAGGCCTGCCCGGTGCCGTAGATCCCGACGTTGGAGAGAGATGCTGCGGGCAGCACTCCCCTCACCGCATCGAATGCCTTGGCTGCAATGGCCTGCCGGTATATGAAGTCAGAATCGCCAGCCGCCTTCGGGAGGCTCCTGCGGAAGTGCTCGTTCATGTCGCGGACCAGGTCCGTGTAGACCTCGAACAGACGGTCCATGTCCGAGATGTAGCGGGCGCCGATGGAAGAGGCCAGCAGGTCCGGGTCCCGGAAGTAGCGGTAGCGGCCACCGAGTCGGGAGTCGTAGGCGATGTAGCGGGTGGACTGCTCCAGGTAGGCCATGAGCCGGCCCCACTCCAGGATCTTGGTAAGGATGTTGGATGCCTGTTCGCAGGCCAGGTGGACCCCACCCAGCTGGGCCACGCTGTCGTCGCCGTACTCGAAGAAGACCTTGTCGTACAGCTCCTCTGCACGCCGCAGCCCGACGGTGGCATCGATCGTCTCGTCGCCGGACACGTCGAGCTCTCCGACGAACTCCTCGAGGAACAGGCGACGGAGGCTCTTGTCGGAACGCGAGTACCGGGCGAAGAGAGCACCCTTCACGACCTCGGGAAGGTTCACGAGAGCGAAGACCGGTTGGTCCAGGTTCGTGAAGTAGCGGCGCAGGACGTCGGCCTCGTCCGGACTGAATTCCTCGGCGGCGTAGGTGGTCACGGACGCCGAACCTAGGTCGTCTAGGTGGATGCGGCGCGGACGCCGAGCATGTCCTCGAACTGTTCACGCGCCGTGGTCAGCAGCGACCCTTCCATCCAGCAGTCCACGACGGTCATCGCCATTGCCTTCGCACCATCGAGCACCGCCTGATCCCCTTCTGCGCTCGCCGCGAAACCGGCGAAGGCCTCCGTGTGTATTGCCGTTCCGGCCGGGGCCGACTTGATCATCGGATGGATCGACGGCACCACATAGCTCACGTTGCCCATGTCCGTGCTGCCGACGACCTGGTGCTCAACCGCCGGCAGGACCGTGCGCCCCAGGAGCGCGGCGTTGGCCGTGTAACGATCCAGGAGGACTCGATTGTCCAGGACCTCGGCATAGGACGGCTCAATCCATCTGATCTCGACCTCGCAGCCAGCTGCCTCGGCTCCGGCCCGTAGGCAGGCCGCAAGACGGAGCTTCAGTGCCTCGAGACGCGATCGGCTCGGCGACCGCACGTACCAGTTGGCGGCGGCACGCACCGGCACGATGTTCGCCTTCTCGCCCCCGTCCGTGAAGATCCCATGGATCCGCTCGTCCGGAGCAATGTGCTGTCGTAGCGCAGCGACGTTCACGTACCCCAGGACTGCTGCATCAAGGGCATTCAGGCCCTTCTCGGGTGCTGCAGCAGCATGGGCGGCGCGACCCGTGTAGGTGACCATTGCCTGCTGGATGGCGAGGCTTGTGATGTTCTCGAGGTCGGCGTCCGCCGGGTGGACCATCAGTGCGGCGTCCACCCCGTCGAAGGCGCCCCGTTCGAGCATGAAGACCTTGCCTCCGCCGCCCTCCTCGGCCGGCGTCCCGAGGATCCGGATCCTGCCGCCCAGCTCCTCGGCCACAGCAGCAGCCGCCAGGCCGGCGCCGAGGCCCGCTGTTGCGATGATGTTATGTCCACATGCATGCCCGATGCCGGGTAGGGCGTCGTACTCGCACAGCACGGCCACCACTGGGCCCGTCGTGCCGGCTGTTCCCTCGAATGCGGTATCCAGCCCGTAGGCCGACCGGACGACATCGATGCCCTGACCGGCCATGACCCCGGTGAGGAGGTCGTGGGCGGAATACTCCTTGAAGGCCAGCTCAGGGTTGGCGTGGATTGCCCGTGAGGTCTCCAGTAGGACATCGGCCAGCTCGTCGACACGGTCACACACCGCCTGGCGTGCGCTCTCCCGTTGGCCTGTCGTTGTGTCGCCCATTTTCCGGAGGCTATCCGAGATGGGTTGTGCGGGCGGGAGCCCGGCTCACACCGTCAGGCTTAACGCCTCGGGTTCGATGCGAACCGAGAGGTCCCGGACGCGACCCATCACCTCACCGTCCAGGCGGACCGTGAGGGGTCTCTCGAAGGTCACCTGAACGGCCGGTAGCCGCCTGTAGCCGATGTCCGGGTGCGGCACATGGTCACCGCCTCGAAGGCGACGCCAGGCGGCTATCTGGGCAGCCGGTCGAAGGTTCCCGTCAAGGACGTCGAGGAGGCCATCGCCCGGATGGGCCTTTGGCGCAAGGTTCCAGGATCCGTGGTGCGCCGCATTGGCCGCCACCCACCAACGTCCGACGCCCCAGGCGGAGCGGGCCACCAGGTGAGCTGCGAACCAGTGGAGGCTTCCGTCGAGCAGCACGGAGCCGACATCGACCAGTACCCGGGTGCCGGTACCACCCGGCGCCGCATCACCCCGCCCGCCAAGGGTCCGGCAGAGGTCGCCTCCACGCAGCGCAACGTGGGGAATGGGCTCGTTGGCCCTCCTGGCGGTGGCGACCACGGATCGAAGCTCGGCATTGGTGGCGACCATGACCGCATCGTCGGGAATGGCGTCCCGGCCACCCCAGTCCTGGCCCCTCTCCACCGTCATTGACTCTCCCCGGTGTCCGGATCGACATCTACGGACGGTGCCCCGGCGGACATGGCGACCACACCACGGACCAGACGGACGCCGGCGACTTCGGCCACCCCGGCCAGTTCATCCGGTGCCACCTTTGAGATCTGTCGAAGGAGGTCGGCCACCAGGCGAACGTTGCGGACGAACTCCCCGCCGACCATGTCGGGATCCAGGACCTCCTCGAGCTCGCCACCGCCGGCCCATGCGTGGATCACATGGGCGAACCCCGGATCGGGCAGCTGTGCCGGTTTCATGCCGAAGGCCGATTCCACCTCGGCGACCTCGGATGCCAGGCTCAGGATCGCTACGAAGCGTGATGGGAAGTCACCACCCAGACGAATCGTGGATGGATCTCCCGGGCCCCGCTTGCGGAACGTGAGGCTCGAAATCAGGGCGGCGAGCATCCCCGGCGAAAGGTCCTCCAGAAGGCCGGCTGCCATGACCTCCACCACCAGAAGATCGGCCTCGTTGTGGATAGCCGTAAGAGGCCGCCCTCTCGCCGTCAGCGTCCAGCCTTTGGCCAGCCCACGCTCCTCGAGAACATGCAGGGAGGCGTCCAGACGGTCCGTCAGGGCGCCGGCGGCCGGTTCATCGGCCAGACGTCCGAGGTTGCGTTCAAGGCGCGCCAGGCGGCGTCGAGCCCCCGAGTCATCATCGCCTTCCGTGGCGAATGGTCGCAGCCTTTTCATCGCAGCACGCCGGAACTCCGGCCGATCAGGAGAGAACGGCGCCGGCAACTCGACCTCCCCCACCTTCACCGGCAGGCGCACCAGATCACCCGGGTCCATGGTCGCCATGCGGCCGGCCTGGTCGAGGCTCTTGAGCCTCCGTCGCCCCCCGCTCCTGTGGGCGACGGAGAGGACCAGGTGGGCGAGGCCGTCGTCCAGGACCACCACTTCTCCCGGCCCGAGCGCTGTCGGCTGAACCGGCTCACCCTCGATGGATCCGCGGTCCGCCAACTCTTCGCGGATGCGTGCTGCCTCCGCACGCATCTCGTCGGACCGTCGCTGGCGTTTCGCCACCTGTCGGTCCAGCTGGAGCTGTGCGAAGGACCGCGCCAGCAGGTCATCGGCCTGCGCCCGGCTTCGGCTCACGATCAGGTTCGCCACCATGTTGTAGGTGGGCCTGAAGGCCGAGCGGAGGACGAAGTCTCTGCTGCCGGCAAGGCCGGAGACCTGATCGAACGGCACGAACGGGGACCAGCACACGATGGCGTGTCCCTCAGTGTCCATGCCGCGCCTTCCTGCACGGCCGGTGAGCTGGGTGAACTGGCCCGGCGTGAGAACCTCGTGGGTCTGCCCGGTGAACTTGGTCAACTTGTCGATTACGACGGACCGGGCCGGAAGGTTCACGCCCAGGGCGAGGGTCTCCGTGGCATAGACGATCTTCAGGAGGCCCATGGCGAAGAGTTCCTCCGTCACCTCCTTGAATATCGGAACCAGGCCCGCATGGTGCGACGCCACGCCGCATTCCAGGCCCTCGATCCAGCGCTGCACACCGAGGGCGTCGAGATCTGCGGCAGGCAGGCCGTCGAGTCGAGCCATCACATGTTCGGAGACTGCCGCCGCCTCTGAGGTGTTGTTCAGGCGGATGCCGTCTCTCAGGACCCCATCACGGGCCTCATCGCATCCGGCCCTGCTGAAGATGAAATGGATCGCCGGGAGCAGACCATGGGCGGTCAGCTCGCCGAGCACCTCGTCGCGCCGGGGCGTGACCCAGCGCGACCCACGACCCCGTCCACCACCCTGACCGCCTCCACGCTGGTTGTCGAAGCGTCGTCCATCCGTGTTGGGAGACCCTCCCCGGTGCGTCGCCAGGCGGTGCAGACGGCGCTGCCGTCCACGCTCGGCCACCAGGTAGTGGGTCCGCAGCTTCACCGGTCGTCTGGTCTCCACGACCACGTCGGTCGGGCCTCTCACAGCCGTCAGCCAGTCGCCGAGCTCGCTGGCGTTGGAGACCGTTGCGGAGAGAGCGACCATCCCAACCTCAGGTGTGAGGTTCAGGACGACCTCCTCCCAGACCGCTCCCCGGTACGGGTCCTCCAGGAAATGCACCTCGTCGAGCACCACCCAGCCGAGGTCAAGGGTGGCTGCCGAACCTGCGTAGAGCATGTTGCGGAGCACCTCGGTGGTCATAACGACCACCGGGGCATCCGGCAGCACCACCTGGTCACCGGTCATCAGCCCGACCCGATCGACCCCGAGACGTCGGCCCAGGTCCCGGAACTTCTGGTTCGAGAGGGCCTTGATCGGTGCCGTGTAGAAGGCCCTCTGCCCGCCGGCGAGTGCCCGGTCCACTGCGTGCTCGGCCACGACCGTCTTGCCGCTCGATGTCGGGGCCGCCACCAGCACGGACCTTCCGGCATCCACCGCTGCCATCGCCTCGATCTGGAAAGGATCCAGCTCGAATGGCCGGTCGGCCATCACTGTGTGAGGGCCCGGCGGCTGCGTCGATCTCGGAGAAGGCCCAGGAGGATGGCCAACTCGTAGAACACCAGCATGGGCGCGGACATGATGAGGAGGGTGAAGGGATCCCCGCTGGGGGTGAGAACAGCCACGAGGGCCACGATTCCGACCACCGCATAGCGGCGCGTGCGCCGAAGCCCGGCAGGCGTGACCACCCCGACCAGCTGCAGGAACACGAGCACCAGCGGGAACTGGAAGCCGATGCCGAAGGCCAGCATCATCTTGACGACGAAACCCAGATACTTCGACGGTGAGAACACGCTGACCAGGTCGGGCCCGCCGATTCCGATCAGGAAATCGAGGGCCCTTGGAATGCTCCAGTACGCCAGTCCGCAGCCCGTTGCGAACAGCAGGACACCGACCACGACGAAGGGGATCGCCCAGCGTCGCTCCCCCGTATGCAGACCCGGAGCAACGAAGCGCCATGAGTGCCAGAGAAGAACAGGCATGGCGAGGGCCACGCCTCCGTAGCCGGCCACCATCATCCTGACACCGAAGGGCTCAAGGGGATCGGTGACGAGGAGCTCGCAGCCATCGCCGAAGGCATTCGTCCCGGAACCGCGGATCTGGCAGTAGGGCTCAAGGAGGAGGTCCAGGATCTGTGGGTAGAGGATCCAGCATGCGACCGTCCCGATCGCAATGGCCGCCACAGAGCGGATCAGGCGCCGCCGGAGTTCCTCCAGATGCTCGAGCAGGGGCATGCGGGACCCGACCTCAGGCACCCTCAGGCTCCGCCGGCTCTTCAGTTTCCCCGGGAGGAGGTTCGACCACCCGTCGGCCCCGTTCCCGGGCAAGGGCCTCGATCGACGGGTCCTCGACCAGATCCCTGACCTCATCCTGGAAGGCGCCGGCCACGCGGCGCACCTCCCTGGTCATCGAACCCACACGCCTGGCCACGACCGCCAGCCGGCTGGGGCCCAGGACCAGCAGGCCGAGCATCAGGAGGACCAGGACCTCGCCTCCACCCAGGTTGCCCATGCTGCCCGCCTATCGCTGTCCGGCCGGGTCGACGCCGAGGCGACGAGCCGATCGAACCAGGTCACCGATAGAGACGGACAACCGCCCTAGTCGAGAAAAGGACTCCGCCGCCAGCACCAGCTCACGGGTAAGGAGAAGGGAGATGCGGGTAACGACAGCCACCGCTGCCACGAGCCCGAAGGCGACCAGGAGCCAGGCACCATCCACGATGCCGAGCCTAGGCCGGTCGCCTCGTTCGACGGCCAGGAGGACGGGCAGACTGGGCAGGTGTCTGTTGCCGACCAGAATCCCTACGACCCGATCCTCTTCGCTCAGCGATATGGTCGTGTGCCGGCGACCCACAACTCTCTCGAGGCGTTCGAGATCGCACTCAAGATGGGCGCCACCGGTCTCGAGAGCAACGTGTGGTGTACCGCTGATGGCGTCCCGGTCCTTCACCATGATCGACGGGTCGGTTCCCTCATCAGGCGTCGACCTATCGACTCGCTGTCACGGGAACGGCTTCCGGACACCGTCTCCTCGCTGGAGGACCTCTGCCGGCGAATAGATGCCGGCGTTGCCCTCTCCCTGAATATCAGGGAGAGCACTGCGGTCCAGGCGGTACTTGAGGTGGCCCGTAGGCACGGGATCGTCCGGTCGCTCTGGCTGTGCCACACCGACCGGAGTGTCCTCGCCGACATCCGGGAAACCGACAGGGACGTCACCCTGGTCCACTCCACCCGAATCGAGCGGATCGACGAAGGACCCGAGAGGATGGCGGCGGACCTTTCGGGCATGGCCGTACATGCTGTGAAGCTGCCGGAACAGGACTGGACCGCTGGTCTGGTTGCCCTCTTCCGCCGCTTCGGCCTCCGCTGCCTCGGCTGTGACGCCCAGCACCCCCGGCAGGTCGACCGCCTCATCGCCTTGAGGCTGGATGGGATCTACGGAGGCCGCGTGGATCGACTCACCGATGGACTCGCCAGACGTCGGTCCGGTAGCTGAGCGTTCCGGTCAGAGCCGGTCGAGCGCTCCAAGCGGCCAGACCCGTACGAAGGCACGGCCGACGATCGACTCGACCGGAACCGGTCCGAAGAAGCGACTGTCCCTCGAGTTGGAGCGGTTGTCGCCCATCAAGAAGACGTGGCCATCCGGGACGGTGCACGCCCCGACCTCCGGCTCGGCACACCACGGCACCGTTCCGAAGTCAGCCGTTCCCTCCTGGAATGGAAGATAGGGCTCGATCAGGAGGCCACCGCTTATGAGTAGGCGACCGTCCTGGGCAGTCACCCTCTCGCCCGGCAGGCCGATCACCCTCTTGATCAGGTCCTCGCCCCCGGTGTTGGACCCCGGTGGTGCCCGAAAGACCACCAGGTCTCCCCTGTTCACGTCATGGATCCGGTAACTCACCTTGTTGACGAGGATCCGGTCACCGGACCAGAGCGTCGGCTCCATGGACGGCGACGGAATGTAGAAGGCCTGGAACAGGAATGTCCTCACGACGAGCGCAAGCACGAGGGCGCCGACAAGTACCGACCCCCACTCGATCACCGTTCGCCTGGCCGAGACGGCCCGGCCCGGGATCCCCAGATCGACCTCCTGACGCACCCCGATGGCCTCGCCGGACGGGACCGGCGTAGTGGGAGGACCAGTCCACTGTGGGGCTGCCGGGAGGTCGAAGGTTCCCTCAAGCGGTCCGGCCACGAAGGGTGTCCGGCCGGTCAGGTCAGAGCGGGTCACGATCGGGCCCCTGACCGCCGGAGACTTCAGTGCGTCGGACGGCGGGTCCTGGGCCGGCGGGATCCCAGCGACGGTTTCGCCCGTCGGGTGCGGATCGGTCGCCTCGCCGTCTGATCGGGCTCTGGCACGGGCCAGAAGGCCATCGGTCCAGGCCATTGCCTCCAAATCGTCTGGTTCGGATCGACCCGCTCCCAGAACCTCGTCGCCGTCTGGGGTCTCGTCCGTCACGGGCAGAACCTAGCCGTCCGACTCCCGATGGCGGTGGCGCCACATCAGCGGTACCGCTCCAGGACACGTCGTGCTGCTGCGGCACGGAGGTCATACCCGAGGCCCGGCGGAGCAGACACCACCACGGCATCTTGTCCGAGCCTCAGCAGGAGTCGTTCGAGCCACCGTTCAGCGGTGACCGGCAGGGTCACCCGCAGCCGGCCATCGGGCTCCATCACGAGTCCGGTATGTGGGTACTGGTCCACCACCCAGCGCACTCCGGGGTCCAGGAGCAACGTCACCTCGGGAAGGCTCCCATCCAGGGGGATACCGTCCATGGCCTCGGCCACGTCATCAGGCGGTTGGAACACGTCAGAGGTCAGGACAGCCTGCCGTATCCGGTCAAGCCGAAAGACCCGTGGGCCTCCAGCGAGACGGCAGTGGGCCATCAGGTACCAGAAACCGTCGTAGAGGCAGCGATGCGGCTCGACCACCCGGCTGGTCTCCACATCACGTCCGTAGGAGTAGTAGTCGATATCTATGCAGCGCCCCGATCCGATGCCGTCGCGGATCACCTGGAGGACCGGTTCGTCGCCGGCGGTGAGCCGGATCTGCACGGCCTCGGCGTCCGAGCCCCTCGTGCCTGCCAACTTGGCGACCGCCCGCTCCAGGGGCCCCAGCTCGTCCTCGTCGAGGAGGGCCGCAACGGATCGGCCGGCTGCGACCAGCGCCGCCAGGTTGGCCGGGTCCATCCGCATCGGCTTGTCCAGAAGGTCGTTTCGGTCCACACGGATCCGGTCCTCGGTCACGAGGATCTCAAATACCAGGAAGCTCTGGTAGGGATCGGCCGACACGAAGTTCACGACATCGGTGAGGTCCCGCACGAGGTCGGCCGCTGGGTAGTCGAACCTCTCGGCCACCTCAGCTATGTCCGCACCGGATGGATGGTTCTGTTCCAGCCAGGGGATCAGGGAAAGAAGCCGGTGGACACGGTCTGCGGCTGCCGGACCGCTCATGCCAGTGCCTCCAGCCAGGCGACCATCTCGTCACGGAACCAGGCCGGTTCGAGCACCTCGGCCCCGTCCAGGAACGTCAACACGAAGGACCGGAAGGCGTCCGGTTCGCGAACCAGCTCCTGCACGATGATGGATCCGTCTTCGCATCGCTCAATGACCTCGGCGGATCGGAGGAAGCCCGTCAGCCAGGTGACGTGGCGTTCGTCCACCAGGAGCCTGAACGGCACCGGCTGTGAGTCCCCGAACTGCCAGGCATGGTCCTCGCGAACCTCGGTCGGGTCGGTCGGTGCCTCAATGCGCTCATCGCCCACATCCACGCCGGACTCGAACCGGTCGCACCTGTACTGGCGTCCGGCCAGCCGCTTCCTGTCCCTGCCGGAAAGCTGCCAGTGCCCTTTCGTGAAGACCAGTCGGTGCGGCTCTACGGTCCGACGCTCGCCCTTGTAGACGAAGGACACCACCAGTCCTCCGGTCACAGCACGCATCAGGTCCCTTACGACCGAATCCCCGGGAACCTCCGCCAGGGGCCTGGCCCGGTCCAGGTCACCATGTCCCCCAGTCCCACCAAGCATCCAGATGGGCACGTCCGGTGCAGCCTCATCGAAACCGACCATCGCCGATGCGAGCGCCAGGCTGGCGAGTTCATCAGGATCAAGTGCCGGCAGATCGGCTTCCATCTCCGATCGGTGGATCCGGTAGCCGGTCCGGGCGCCATCTGACCCGGGCACGCCCTCCAGAACGATCGGCAGGCCCAGACGCCGAAGGTCGTCCTTGTCCCGCTCGAAGGTCCGTCGGAACGACTCGTCGTCGTCGGCGTAGGCGCCGGGCGGTAGGGCCTCCCGGATCTACCGACGCGACAAGGGTCGCTGCGCCTCGAGCAGCAGGGCGACCAGGTCCAGGAGTCGCTCCAGCTTCTTCATCGCCGCCATGGCGGCACTCTATGTTGGAGTCGGGAAGCGGCACGGGCCTCAGAGCGAATCAATTAGCTTCTGGACCCGCTCGTCCTCGTAACAGAACGGGTCCTTGCACAGGACCGTGCGCTGGGCCTGGTCGTTCAGCTTGAGATGCACCCAGTCCACCGTGAAGTCCCGTTGGCGTTCCTTGGCCCGACGAATGAAGTCGCCACGCAACTTGGCCCTCGTGGTGGAGGGCGCCTGGTCCACTGCCGCCGCAATTGCCGCATCAGTGGTGATTCGCTCCATCAGGCCACGGTCCTGCATGAGGTAGTAGAGGCTCCTGCGCCTGTTCACGTCGTGGTACTGGAGGTCAAGGAGCAGGACCTTCGGATCCGAGAGGGCCAGGCCGTGGCGTTCCCGGTAGGACTCCACCATCCGGTACTTCGCCACCCAGTCGCATTCCCGATGGAGGCTGAGGGGATCGTTTTCGATTCCATCGAGACAGTGCTGCCACATCGCCAGCACCAGGTCCTCCTCCGGAGTGGTGTCACGGCGTTCGGCAAAGCGGAGGGCCCTGTCCAGGAACTCCCTCTGGATATCCAGTGCGCTCATCTCACGACCGCTGGCCAGACGGACGGTCC
Source organism: Acidimicrobiales bacterium (assembly GCA_014240365.1). GTDB lineage: Bacteria > Actinomycetota > Acidimicrobiia > Acidimicrobiales > MedAcidi-G1 > UBA9410. The sequence goes on from JAAZXC010000015.1 coordinate 15,778, forward strand.
TCCGACATGTCAGGTCGTTGCTGATCTCGCGGATCGCCCGGGTGGGGTTCTCCAGGGTCATGTCCCGGAATACGACGCTGGGCTCCTCGAGCATTCTCAGGATGAAGCCGCAGGCCCCCACCTTCAGGAATCCTGCGTACTCGCTCATGTTGGAATCGCCGACGATCACGTGGAGACGTCTGTACCGCTCTGCATCGGCATGCGGCTCGTCGCGTGAGTTGATGATCGGCCTGGACCGGGTCGTGGCGCTTGAGACGCCCTCCCAGATGTGGGCGGCGCGCTGGCTGATGGAGAACCCCGCCCCGCCACGGGGGTTCTCGAAGATCTTTCCAGCTCCGGCCCAGATCTGACGACTGACCAGGAACGGGATGATGACCTCGTCGTAGCTGGAGAGGTCGTCGTTGCGGACCGTCATGTAGTTCTCGTGGCAGCCGTACGAATTGTTCGCCGAGTCGGTGTTGTTCTTGAAGAGGAAGATGTCGCCATCTATCCCCTCCTCCCGGAGGCGATCCTCGGCGCTGGCTGCCAACTGTTCAAGGATCCGCTCGCCGGCCTTGTCATGTGTGATGACGTCTCTCACCGAGTCGCACTACGGCGTGGCGTACTCGGGATGGGACCCGACATCGAGGTAGAGGCGGGCCCCGTTCACCAGGAAGACGTTCGAGCTGCGGCCCCATGAGACCACCCGTCGAAACAGGTACCGGGCGACCTCGTCAGGGCTGAGACGACGGGCCCCGTCCACGGTGCATGTGATCCCGTATTCGTTCTCGAGTCCGTATATCCGACGGTGCACGGTCAGGGCCTCATCGATGCAGGCGTGTAACCGCCAGGGACCAGTGGCCCACCGTCAGGCCAGGAGGCCGTCGAGGTCGGCACCCTCGATACGCCGGAATGCCCGGCGTCCGTTCTGGCGGGCCAGCACCGCAACCTCTAGGTCGTCACCGGCGAGTTGGCGATCCGGTCCGGCGAGGGCGTCCACCGCCGAACCCAGGGCGGAACCCAAGGCGGCTTCCCGGGACCAGGTTGCCTCTATGCGTTCACGGATGGCATCGGCCTCGCCACCAATCACGACAAAGGAGTTGGTGTCGATGACGGTGCCGTCGTAGAGGAGGTGGAACAACTGGTCGCCGCCGTCCTCCACGCTCATCTCGGCGACGAGCATCTCGATCTCGAGCGGCTTCATCTCGTGGGTGAAATTGTGTCCGAGGTTCTGTGCGTACTGGTTGGCCAGGGAACGTGCGTTCACGTCATCACGGCTGAACGAGTAGCCCTTGAAGTCAGCGTGACGCACTCCGGCGATCCGCAGTTGGTCGAATTCGTTGTAACGGCCCACCCCTACGAACCCGATTCGGTCGTAGATCTCGCTGACCTTGCGAAGTGTGTTGGAGGGATTCTCGGCACACAGCAGTACCCCATCGGCGTACGTGCACCCGATGGCAGCACGCCCCCGGGCTATGCCCTTGCGCGCGTAGTCGGCCTTGTCCTTCATCATCTGCTCGGGCGAGACGTACATCGGCATGCTCATGATGCGCCCCGTAGTGATTCGAGGAGCGTGCCCGTACGGGCTGCCACGTCGTCGTCGGCCAGTCGCTCGAACCCGTCGGCCGTGATCAACGCCACCACCGGATAGATCCCACGCACGGTGTCGGGCCCGCCCGTGGCGATGTCCTCGTCGGCCGCCTGGAACATGGCCTCGATGGCAACGTCGATGGCTTCGTCGGCTCCGATGCCCGGTCGGTGACGGAGCTTCACGACGGTTGCCGCATGGAGGCCACCGGAGCCGATGGCGGCGTAGTCCCGCTCCTCATAACGACCGCCGGTCACGTCGAACTGGAACAGCCGGCCCTGCTCCGTACGCGAATCGAACCCGGCGAAGATGGGTACGACAGCCAGGCCCTGCATGGCGGCCGGGAGGTGGTTCCGGAGCATCTGGCTGAGCTGGTTGGCCTTGCCATCCAGGGTCAGGGTGGTGCCCTCCACCTTCTCGTAGTGCTCAAGCTGCAACTGGAAGAGCCGGACCATCTCCATTGCCGGGCCGGCTGCACCAGCAATGGCCACGCCCGACGAACTGTCAGCCGGGAGCACCTTCTCGATCGATCTGTGGCTGATGAGGTGTCCGCTGGTGGCACGACGATCGCCCGCCATCAGGACGCCATCGGAGTAGCGAATCGCCAGAACGGTCGTGCCGTGCGTGATCTGGGCCGGGTCGAACACAACGGTGGACTCGAAGGACCCGACACCGAGCCTCGTCAGGAGCCCGACGAAGTCTGGCCCCGGATCGTCACCGGGAGCGAAGGTGGGAAGCGTCACGTGCGGAGGATAACCCGCCGCTACCGGGTGACTACTCGCCCCCCTTCTGGATGTAGCTCTTCACGAACTCCTCGGCGTTGGTCTCCAGCACCTCGTCGATCTCGTCGAGGAGATCATCCAACTCGCCCTTCAGGCGCTCGGAGCGTTCCGTCGATGCGGGACTCGACGCCGCTTCGACTTCCTCCGTGGAGTGAGGAGTTTCGGACCTTCTGCGCTGTTCACGTTCAGCCATGTTCGCCTCCCTGGGGGATCAGGCCGACAACCGGTCGAGGAGTTCCTCGATGGAGTCGCATGTCTCGAGGAGCGTACCGACATGTTCCTGCGTGCCACGGGAGGGCTCCATCATCGGCACACGGCGCAGGGTCTCGCCGCCAGCGTCGAAGACCATCGAATCCCAGTTGGCTGCCACGACCCTCTCAGGCCACAGGGCCAGGCAGCGTCCCCGGAAGAACGCCCGTGTGTCGGTCGGCGGGTACCCGGTCGCCCTCATCGCATCTTCCGGACCCACCAGGGCCTCGGCACCCATGCGGGCGAACAGCGAACGATCCGGCCGCAGATCGTGGTACTGGAGGTCAAGGGCAGCGAGGCGGAGATCGCCGGCAGACAGGCCATGTCGGTCCCTGAAACCCTCCACCACGTGGCGCTTCGTGATCCAGTCCACCTGCCCGATCAGTTCGGACGGGTCGCTCTCCAGACCGGCCAACACCTGTTCCCAACGTTCCAGCACGTCGTTGGCGACGGGACCACCCACGGCGTCGGTGCCCCGCTCCCCCACGTACCCACGGGCGGACTCCAGTAGCCCCCACTGGACCTCCAGGGCGGTCGCTGTGCGGCCGTTGGTGAGGGTCAATGGTTCGCTCAGGCTGAGGTCCCATGACACCGCCTGGAGAGCTCGCACCGGGTCGGCAAGTGCCAGCGTGGAATCCAGCACGTCGTCCTCCACCATCGCCAGGATGATCGCTGTCGTCCCCACCTTCAGGAACGTCGCCACCTCACAGAGGTTGGCGTCCCCGACTATGACGTGCAGGCGCCTGTACCTGAGCGGATCGGCGTGCGGCTCGTCGCGGGTGTTGATGATGGGTCGCTTCAGGGTCGTCTCGAGGCCCACCTCCTCCTCGAAGAAGTCGGCACGCTGCGTCAACTGGAACTCGATGTAGGTCCTGTCCCGGTGGGGCAGTTCGCAGCCGACCTTTCCGGCACCGGTGAACACCTGGCGTGTCACAAAGTGGGTGGTTGCGTGCTGGACGATCCTGGCGAACGGGGTGGCGCGGTCCATCAGGTAGTTCTCGTGACAGCCGTAACTGTTCCCCTTTCCGTCAGAGTTGTTCTTGTAGACGACGAGTTCCTGCCCCTCAGGTAGGAACTCGTTGGCGGCCGCCATCGATTCGATCAGGATCAGGTCGGCTGCCCGGTCCTGGAGGACCACGGAGAGGGCATCGGCGCATTCCGGCGTGGAGAGTTCCGGATGGGCGTGGTCCACGTAGTAGCGCGCACCATTGGTCAGGACGGCGTTCACCAGATGGGTTTCGATGTCCGGCGCCATGGCGTCATACGGGGTGAACCCACGCAGGTCGACCGCTGGTGACTCGTCGATGAAATCCCAGCCAGCCCTCGGGGCACCCGGTCCTGTGCCCGGATCCGCCAGTCGGCTGAGATACGCGTTGATCAGCAGTGAGGATGCGCTGATCGGGTTCGGGTCGGGAACCCCACGGTGGACTATCCCGTATTCGGTCTCGATGCCCAGTGTCTTCGGGACTGCCATGGGCGGACCCTACTTCCAGGTCCTGAAGCGTCGACGGAAGTGGAACCGGCTCCGCTGATACGGGTCAGAGGTACTGCCCGGTTCCGATGCCTTCGATGGCCCGGCCGCCAGACTCGTCGTCACGCTGCGTCACGAGCGTTCTCACATAGACGATCCGTTCGCCCTTCTTGCCTGAGATCCGGGCCCAGTCGTCAGGGTTGGTGGTATTCGGGAGGTCCTCGTGTTCGGTGAACTCCTGGCGCACGGACTGGACGAGGTCCTGAGCGCGGATGCCCTTCGTGCCTCCCGCCAGCTGGCGTTTGATGGCCAGCTTCTTGGCCCTCCGAACGACGTTCTCGACCATGGCGCCGGAGGAGAAGTCCCGGAAGTAGAGGACCTCCTTGTCGCCGTTCTGGTAGGTGACCTCGAGGAACCGGTTGCGCTCCTCATCCGAGTACATCTCAGCCACGGCATCGTCGATCATGGCAAGAGCAGCCTTGTTGCGATCTCCGCCCCCGATCGTCTCAATGGCCTCCTCGTCTATCGGCAGATCGCCGACCATGTAACGGGAGAAGATGTGGGCGGCGGCGGTGGCGTCCGGCCGCTCGATCTTGATCTTCACGTCGAGTCGGCCGGGTCGCAGGATCGCCGGATCGATGAGGTCCTCCCTGTTGGAGGCGCCGATCACGATCACGTTCCGGAGGGCCTCCACGCCGTCGATCTCGGCGAGGAGCTGGGGGACGATGGTGGATTCGATGTCGGAGCTGATGCCGGTGCCTCGTGTCCGGAAGAGCGACTCCATCTCGTCGAAGAAGACGATTACCGGCCAGCCCTGCTCGGACTTCTCCCTGGCCCGCTCGAACACCTCGCGGATCTGGCGTTCGGTCTCACCCACGTACTTGTTCAGCAGTTCCGGACCCTTGATGTTCAGGAAGTAGCTGCGGGCCTCCAGGTCTCCGGAGACCTCGGCAACCTTGAGAGCCAGGGAGTTGGCGACCGCCTTGGCAATCAGGGTCTTTCCGCACCCCGGGGGGCCGTAGAGAAGGATGCCCTTGGGTGCAGGTAGGTCGTACTCGCTGAACAGGTCCCGGTGGAGGAACGGAAGCTCGACCGCATCGACGATCTTCTGGATCTGGCCATCCAGGCCGCCAATGTCCTCGTAGGTGACGTTCGGAACCTCTTCTAGGAGCAGATTCTCCGCCCCAGGTCGCGGCAGGTGCTCCAGGAGGAGGGCCGATCGTGGGTCCAGCATCGCCGAGTCGCCACTCCGCAGGCCGGCACCGACGAGGTCCGCGGCCAGCTCCACCACCCGTTCCTCGTCGCCTCTCCCGGTGATGACCGCCCGGATCCCGTCGGCCATGACCGCCTTTATGGTCACGACCTCGCCGACTGCCTCATGGCTCCTGGCCAGCACGATGCTCATCGAGTCATTAAGTACTACCTCCTGGCCCGGCGTGAGGGTGTCCACGAGGTCAGGATGAACTGCGACCCGCAGCTTGCGACCGGACGAATGCACGTCGGCCGACCCGTCCTCGTTGAGCGCTATGACGGTGCCATATGCCGACGGAGGTCTGGAGAGCTGCTCGACCTCTTCGCGCAGGACCGTGATTCGCTCCCGGGCGGTCTCCAGGGTGGTGTTCAGCTTCTGGTTTCGGGCATTCGCCCGAGCCAGTTCCCGACCGGCGTCGGCGACTTCCGATTCGAGTCGACCGAGTTGGCGTGGAACGTCGACCAGACGACGTCGCAGCTCCGCTACCTCGGTCTCGAGCACAGCCGCGTCCGGAGCCGGGTCCAGGTTCGGTTCGTCGGCACTATCCGGGCCACTGCGTTCGTCGGTCACACCATCCTCCAGATGGCGACCATAGCGCCGGGGGGTTGCACGCTGGATGCCATTACGACCTCCAGATCCCGGGGAGAGGTCCCGGGGAGCGGATAAGATGTCGCTCGTAATCAGGGGTTCCGCCCACGACGGACCGGTGACCCTTTACCCCCACGGTCCACGGACCATCACAGCGCCGGGCCACCTGTGGCCTACGAGAGGAACTCTGGGACTATGAAGGTCTGGATCGATCAGGATCTCTGCACTGGTGACGGCCTCTGTGAGGAGATCGCCCCCGATGTCTTCGCCATGTTGGACGACGGCCTGGCCTACGTGAAGGACGGCGACAAGATCCTCAGCGAGCCGGGCGGCGCCGCCGGCCTTGCACCGGTTCCCGCCGGCCAGGAAGAGGCCACCATCGAATCGGCCGAGGAATGCCCCGGCGAGTGCATCTACATCGAGATCGACTGACCGAACCTGTCGGGACCAGGTCGGGCGGCCCCAGGGCCGTCCTTCGGTCGTTTTAGGCCCCCGAAACCAGGGACCAGCGCCGGTCCGTAGGACCTCAACGGCAGGGTCCGGCTGCCTGTTCCCCGCGTGCCAGCCCGTCAATGAGGGCAGCCAACTCGCCGCTCTGGACCGCGTAGGCGACGGATCCGCCACCACGCAGTCGGGAAAAGAGGATGCCCACGACAAGTCCGTCGGCATCGACCACAGGTGCCCCGGAGTGGCCCGAGACAATGTTGGCCAACAACTCGATGGCGTCGCGGCCACCGGCCGGCTGGCCGTAGATGTCCGCGCCGGTCGCTCGTATAAGGCGTTCGACGAGAACCGGTAGGACAACCGGACCGTCATCGTCGCCGTAGGCAAGCACCGCCCCGACGACTCCCGGGCGGGGCTCGCCAAGGACGAGAGGGTCTCCCAGCTCGACGTCTCCAGTGGGCCGAAGCAGTGCCAGGTCCGAAACCGGGTCGAACGCGACCACGCGGGTGGACACGTACGTGCCGTGGACGACCACGATCGGAGCGGCAATGCCGGCAACCACGTGCGCTCCCGTGGCGATCAGGTCCGGAGCGACCACGAAGCCGGTACCGAATTGCGCCGACCTGCAGTCCAGGCCGCGCACCCGGACCGTGGAGCCCGCTACGCGTTCAAGCAGGGTCGGGTCGATTCCATGTCGGTCCGGGACATTGATGGTGTCGGCGGGCTGGATGATGACCACGCTCGGCGACACATCGGGAATCGTCATAGCGGGCACGACTGTCTCGCCGGCTCCCCCACCGGTTCCCAGCACGAAAACTGCCAACAACCAGACCGACAGGCAGGCCGCTGCGACGACGACGACCTGGCGGGCCCTCATCTCTCGAGCAGGCGGGCGTGGGTCAGGAAAGCCGTGTGGGCCACCATCCGATGGTCGGGCCTGACCGCCTGTCCTTCGACGTGCCAGGTCCGATTCAGTACCTCGACGGTCTCGGCGAACCGGAATCCGTGTTCGTCGAGCGCTTCACGAAATCGGATCACCTGAGTGATGCTCGGCGTGTAAGCGAGGATCAGGCCCCCCATATGGAGTGCACCGGCGGCGTGGGGCACCACCTGCCATGGCTCGGGAAGGTCCAGGACGACCCGGTCGAAATCGTCGCCGTCGATGCCCTCGTACGCGTCGCGTATCTGTATGTCGTAACGATCGAGGGCTGACTCCCCGAGCATCGTCGTGACGTTGGCCCTCGCCCTGGCAGCGAAGTCCTCACGCAGTTCGTAACCGGTGATGTCGGCTCCGGCACGCAGCATCGTCATCGAGAGCGCTCCCGAGCCGATCCCCGATTCGAGGACCCGTGCGCCCGGAAATACGTCGGCCAGCATCAGGATCGGGCCAAGATCCTTCGGGTAGATGACCTGGGCACCTCGGGGCATCTTGATCACGAAGTCGGCAAGCGTCGGACGAAATGCCGTGAAGATGCCACCGCGGGTGGATCGCAGCGATACCCCCTCGTCGGCTCCGATGATCGTGTCATGGTCGAGCACGCCGGTGTGGGTGTGGAACTCGGCCCCACCCGAGAGCGCAATGAGGTAACGGCGCTGCTTGCGGTCAACCAGGAGGACCTGGTCGCCCTCGACGAACACGCCGGCCACTACAGGTCCTCCGGTCCGCGACGACCCAGTTTCACGGGCACGGCCTGCGCATCCTCGGGAAGGTGACCGCCGGATCGCTCCAGCAGATGGCAGAAGGCGCAGACCTCGGCGCCGGTAGGGGCACCACACCGGGTGCAGGCGCCGATCGCGATGCGGTCGTCGGCGGACGGCACGAACAGGTCGGCCGCCCGATCCAGGAACCCGAAGTAAAAGGCGTGTTTGGTTCCCGGCGAACGCTCCTCGATGGAGTTGAGGGCCTCCTTGTAACCGATGTGCTTGTTGCCCACAGCCATCGGGCACTCCTCGACCATGTAGTCGATGCCGCTCAGCACGCAGTAGGCGGCCATCTCCCTCTCCCCCAGACGGACCAGCGGCTTGATTTTCCTGGGAAAGCCGTCGCCGGCGATGAGTACCGGTTGTTGGCGGCCCAGGTACTCGCCCTGCCACTGGAGGACATTTCCGAACAGCACTGCGGCCTCGTCGTCGAGATTGTGGCCGGTTGCCAGTGCGTCATAACCACCCCTCCCGGCGGCCTCGTCGAAGAGGTGCCGTTTGGACAGACCGCAGGCGCTACAGGGAACCCGCTTCGATGCCCGTGCCGCGCTGCGGATGTCGTAGCCGTAGTCGGACGGGAGGTCCACGACCTCGAGCGACAGGCCCCGGCTCTCAGCGAACGCCCGTGCGAAGCGTTCGGACTCCGGGCTGTAACCGTCGATACCCAGACCGAGATACAGGCCGTCCGCCTCGTAGCCGAGATCAAGCAGGATGTCCCAGACGGCAAGGGAGTCCTTGCCTCCGGAGACCGCCACGAGGACACGGTCCCCTTCCTGGAGCATCTGGTGCCTCCTGATCGCCTTGGCCACCTGGTCCCGGCAGTGTCGGAGGAAGTGCTCCCCGCAGAAGTTGGCGTTGTGGCGCCGTACGTCTATCACCGCCGGACCCCGGCACACCCGGCACTTCAACGTGCGCCTCCCGAGATCACCGAACGGATCTCGATGCTGTCGTCTCGACCGAGCATGGCGTCTCCGGGAACCAGGGTGCCGTCGCGGATCACGAGTACGGACTCACGGGGTATGTCCAGGCGTACGAGGAGGGCGGTGACCGCCATTGGCCCTTCCATCTCGACGGTGCGCTGAGGGTTTCGCAACTGGATGATCATCGGCCGGCGTCTCCGCTGGCCATATGCCTCACCTCGAGTGTCTCACCCGGCTCGAGGCGGGTGCTCTGCACAGCGCTGCGCCGCCCGGTTGCCACTCGGACAAGGCGACCTACGAGGACCACCAGCAGGATCCCGAGCCATCGTCTCTGACCGCCCAGAAGCCCGCGGCGGATCCCTCGTCCCAGGAGCGTCGAGGCCATTGCCGACATCAGAAGTGACGGACCTCTACAACGGTGGACCGGAGCCGGCCGGCCCGTCTCCCCAGCATGTAGACGAGGCCGACGATGGCAACGGCCGTTACCGCGGCCACTGCCAGCAGCGTCGGACGGCCACGCACGATCGGGCCTTCAGGATCCCCGACGACCGCACGCAGCTCGGCCTCCAGGTCGTCCCTGGTGATGCGATCCTCAGCCATCCAGGTTCTTCCGTCCGCCGATACGCGACACGGTGATGGCCGCCACCCCGGTCAGGACCGCCGCCGGCGCCAGGTACGAGACCCAGGACCACGAGCCGTCGAGGAGCCCGGAGGACTGGAGGCCACGCAGGCCACCCACTGCCAGCAGCACCACGCCGAGGCCGAGGAAGAATGCCCCGAGCAGGCCGAACACCAGGAACCGACCGGCGGCACGGAGCGGCTCGACGGTCTCCTGTCGGACGTAGCGCTTCAGTAGGCCCGGAAGGTCGCCGGCGGCCCGGCCAGGTGAGAATCGATCGGGTCCCATGGGGCGACCACGTTACCCGGAGGACCCGGCAGCAGGCCCGTCGTTCCCACGTTCCGGCCCCAGACGATGGTCGACGACCATCTGGAAATCAGCGAGCAGTTCATCCAGGAGTTGGAAGCGACCCGAACCGAGATCGGCTTCAAGGAGCCGTTGTCGGTCGTAGGAGGTGAAGGGGCCCAATGCCGCCATCTGGAGGGTTCCGAGTCCCGGATCATCGGCGAGATCGAATGTGGAGGGCGAAACGAGATCCCCGAGCTCGGATAGGTCCGCCAGCAGATGCCGGAGACGGGACTCGAGGGACCTGTAGGCGGCCTCGGGTACGCCCGGCCCCGGACGGTCCGGCATGGGGCTCACGTCGGCCACGGGGTGGGGGTCATCCGGCAACCACCGATCCACGCGGATCCGCTGCAGCCCGACCACCGTCACGGCCCACCGGCCATCCGGCGATTCCCTGGCCTCCAGTACCCGTGCACGGGTACCCACGTCACATCGCAGGTCGCCGCCCCCAACCTCCGAGCCACGGCGTATCAGGACCACTCCGAACTCGCGGTCGGCAGCCAGCACGTCCACGATCATGTGGCGGTACCGCTCCTCGAACAGCTGGAGCGGCATGACGCCGGTCGGAAGCAGGACCGCTCCCAGTGGAAGCATCGGCAACCTACGAGTCTCGGGCGAGGCTCAGCCCACCACAGGCAGCGGGCCGAGTGCCTCAACGCCGGGTCCGGCCGGATAGGAGAGCAGTGCGAGCACGACCCCTTCATGGAGGTCCCTGATCTCAAAGGGCAGTTCCCCATTGCTGATCACGGCGAATGCGAGCCGACGCCCGGCAGGCGTGTCGACCACTCCGGCCAGGCTGGTCACCCCACGCAGGGTCCCCGTCTTGGCCCTCACCCGGCCCTCGCCGGCCGTTCCCACGAATCGCTTCTTCATTGTTCCGCTCTCCCCCGCCAACGGCAGGGAGTCCACGAGAAGGCTCCCGTGCAGGTCGTCCTCCATCACGTCCACCAGGACCGAGCAGGTCAGCCTGTTGTCGGGGTCCAGACCGGACCCGTCCCAGGGGACGACCTCTCCAATCCGGTGGCCCGCCCGCTCCAGCGTGTCGAGCATGACGGCCAGACCGGCCACGGTCGTGCCCCGTTCGGCCGGCGTGCGCCCCATCTCCTTCACCAGTAGCTCGGCGGTGGTGTTGTCGCTCTCGACCACCATCTGTCGAACCAGGAGGCTCACCGGCTGGGACGTAATCGACGCCAGGGTGACCATCCCCGGGTGCAACGGAGCCCGACCGGAGTCGGGTCGGCGCCGTACGACCACCCCCTCGGCCTCCAGCAGATCGTCGAGTAGTCCTGCTGCATTCGCCGCCGGATCCCTGGCCGGCACAGAGAGCGACGATGCGGTATTCACCGGATCCCACAGCTCGAAGCCATCGTTCACGCTGAGGGCGCTGAGCGGACCGGACTGGATGGACCAGCCGGGCTTGAAGCGGTCGGGCCAGGTTCCGAGGTAGCGGATGGCGTCATAGCGCGACTCGTCGCCCACGATTCCGCCGGCGATCTCCCGCACGCCGGCATCCACCAACGCTGTGACAAGGGCAGCCAGCTCCGTATAGGGCTCGGGGTCATCGAATCGTGAGGCATACCCGCTGGTCATCAGGAGGGGATCGCCTCCGCCTACCAGCCAGACGTCGCCGTCCACGACACCGTCGACGACAGGCACCTCTGCCACGACCCGGGTCGTGAACACAGTCGAGGGTCCCAGATGGAGCAGGGCTGCCATCGCGGTGAGGAGCTTCTGCGTGCTTGCCGGTGCCATCGCATTGTCGGCGTTCATGCTGTAGAGCCGCCGACCGTGCTCGGCGACCTCGAAGCAGGTGCCTTCAGGCAGGTCCGTGACCACTCCGTTCAGGCTGGTGGTGAGGTTCCGGTCCGCCGTCGGCGCCTGCAGGAACTCCGGAACCCGGCGTACCGAGAACAGTGGCGTGACGACACGGGCACCCGACATGGCGTTCGACGGCGTATAGGTCGCCGCAGCACGGTCCGTGCGCTGTGCCTGCACTCCAGCCAGGAGTGCCACCGTGAGGAGGAGCAGGGGTAGCAGCAGGCGCCGGTTCACGGGGCGTCATGCTAGGGCTTGGACCATCTGGTCTAGGTTCGACCCATGCAGATTCTCGCAGCCCTGTTCTTCGAGGGACTGGAACTCAGGCAGGTGGATGGTGGCGCCACGCACATCGACCTGACCGGAATCCAGTTCAGCGCCACATCACCGGATCCGGTTCCGGTGACCTGGTCTCCCCACCTACTGGTCATGGTGCGTTGTCCAGCCGACCACACCGGCAGTTCCGTCCTCGAGGTGGTATTCACCCGCGATGGGGAGCAACTGGCGCGCAACGTCCAACCAGTCGAGGTCAATCCCGGAAAGTTCGGTTACCGCCTCGTCCGGGCGGAGCTGGTGTTCGAGGAGTTCGGTACGGTGGAGGCAACCTGTCGCATAGACCAGGGGATTCCCACGATCGTGCCCTTCACCCTGCTCCCGCCGTCGCCCTCCTGACCGGCGGCACACCGGTGAGTTACGCGGTTGCCATGTCAGGGCACCCCGACTCCGCACATGCGGTGGGTGAGGTGGCCGGGCAAGTCCTTGACCGGCTTGGCCCCGGCCCGGACGTCGCCGTGATGTTCCTCTCCCCGTCGCATGTTGGGCGTTCCGCAGACATTGCCCGCACAGTCCTGCAGACCCTGGCACCACGGCATCTTCTGGCCTGTAGCGCCGGAGCGGTCCTGGCCCAGCGCCAGGAGATCGAACAGGCCCCCGGCATGGTCCTGTGGGTCGGCCGCACCGGGCCGGTCAGACCGATCCGCCTTGACGCCGGCCGCCTACCAGACGATCTCGAGGCCGGCAGCAGCGTGCTGCTCGTCGCCGACCCATTCGGCTTCGATGCCGACACACTGCTCGCCTCGGTGCCTCCCGACGTGACCGTCATCGGCGGTCTGGCCTCGGCAGCCGATCGCCCCGGCGACAACCGCCTCGTGCTGGACGACGCCGTGTTCTCAGATGGTGCCGTGGCCCTGGTCCTGCCACCGGGGATAGGCGCTGTGCCGCTCGTGGCCCAGGGCTGCCGTCCTGTTGGTGATCCCTTCGTCGTCACAGGTGCGGAGGCCAACCTGATCCTGACCCTTGGTGGTCAACCCGCCCTCCGCCGTCTCCAGGAGGTCATCTCCTCGCTGCCCGACGATGAGCGTCAGGGCAACGGACTACACGTGGGGATCGTGATCGACGAGAACAGGTCGACCTTCGGAACCGGGGATTTCCTGATCCGAGGCCTGTTGGGTGCCGACCGGGAATCCGGGGCTGTGGCCATTGGTGCCAGGGTCGAGGTTGGAACCACGGTCCAGTTCCAGGTGCGTGATGCCGCCTCGGCGGGTCGCGACCTGTCATCCCGGCTCCGCCACCACCGGGCGAAGAGCGCCATTGTCTTCACCTGCAATGGACGGGGAAGCCACCTGTTCGGCGCTCCGGGTCACGACGCCGGCCAGTTCGTGGACCATCTGGGGACGACGGACGTGGCGGGCATGCACTGCGCTGGAGAGATCGGTCCAGTAGGGGGACTACACCACCTGCACGGCTTCACGGCCTCGGCCCTCATGCTTGGAACGGATGATCCGCTGGAGGACTGCTGAGTGCCGAGCACCGTCGCAGAGGTGGGCTGAGGTGGCGGTTATGGTGCCCGCGACATGCAGGGACACTGGCCCGTGAGGGCCCTGGCTGAGGTGGAACGATGACGGACTCCGGGACCAACGGATCGGCCTTCGATTCCTCGCTGGAAACGCTCGCCATCGACGTCGTTCGTGGCCTGGCCATGGACGCTCCGCACGCAGCGCGTTCCGGCCACCAGGGGACGGCCATGGCCCTTGCCCCGTTGGCCCATGTCCTCTGGACGCGGATCCTGAACTACGACGCTGCGGACCCGACGTGGCCCGACCGTGACCGGTTCATCCTCTCAGCGGGGCACGCCTCGATTCTCCTCTACTCCATGCTCCATCTGACCGGCCACGGTCTGACGCTTGACGACATACGCAACTTCCGGCAGTGGGGTTCGGCCACGCCGGGTCACCCGGAGGTGGGGCACACGGCGGGTGTCGAGGTCACCACCGGACCGCTGGGCCAGGGATTCGCCAACGGGGTGGGCATGGCGATGGCTGAGCGGAACCTCCGTGCCCGATTCGGTTCCGAATTGAGCGACCACCACACCTTCGTCATCTGCGGCGATGGCGACCTTGCCGAGGGGATCTCCCACGAGGCGGCCTCGCTGGCCGGCCATCAGGGACTCGGACGACTGGTGGCCGTCTATGACGACAACCACGTCACGATCGACGGCCCGACCGAGCTGGCCCTCTCGGACGATGCACCTGCGAGGTTCCGCTCCTACGGCTGGCACGTCACCGATCTTGGCGATGCCGCCGAGGACCTCGACGCCATGGAGGGCACCATCCGCGACGCAATGGCGGTGACGGATCGACCATCGCTCATAGTTCTGCGAACCCACATCGGCCACCCATCTCCGGATGTGGACAGTTCCGCCGTGCACGGCTACTCGCTCACCGACGACGGCATCGCCGAGACGAAGCGCCGGATGGGCCTTCCCGAGGACCAGGCCTTCTGGGTTCCCGATGAGGTGCTCGACCAGTATCGGGCGACCGGTCGTCGAGGCGGCGATGCACGCAGAGCGTGGGAGGAACGCCTCGCCTCCTTCACAGGGGACCGTGCCATATGGGATGCCGCCCAGACCGGGCGTGGCGTGGACGGCTGGGCGGACCAGCTCCCCACCTGGGATGCCGGCGGTGCGGTAGCGACGCGCAAGGCCAGCAATGCCTGTCTCCAGGCGCTCCTGGACGTCGTGCCGGGCCTCATCGGTGGCGGCGCCGACCTGACCGGCAACACCGGTACGACCATAAAGGACCATGGCGTACAGGGCCCCGACTGTCCAGAGGGCAGACAGGTCTACTTCGGTGTCCGCGAGCACGCCATGGGTGCCATCTGCAACGGCATGGCCCTCCACGGTGGAATGCTCCCGGTCAACGGGACCTTCCTGGTCTTCAGCGACTACATGCGTGGGGCCGTTCGCCTTGCTGCCCTCAGTGGTGCCCGGACAGTCTTCGTCTGGAGCCACGACTCGGTCGGCGTGGGCGAGGACGGACCCACCCACCAGCCGGTGGAGCATGCGGCAGCGCTGCGTGCAATGCCAGGAATCAGAGTCTTCCGACCTGCCGATGCGAACGAGACCGCTGCAGCGTGGCGCTACATCGTCGGGGCCGACGGCCCGGTCGCCCTCCTCCTGACCCGCCAGGACGTGCCGGTCCTGGCCGGATCCACCGACCACGACGCAGTCCTGCGCGGCGCCTACGTGCTGGCCGACCCGGAAGGCGATCCCGAGGTCGTCCTGATCGGAACAGGCAGCGAGGTGGCCGTCGCCCTTGACGCGGCCGCGACCCTCACGGCCGCCGGTCGCTCCGTGCGCGTGGTCTCGATGCCGTGCACAGAACTCTTCTCCGAGCAGGCTGACGGATACCGGTCCTCGGTGCTGCCTGACGGGGTTCCCACCGTCTCAGTGGAGGCCGGCGTCACGTTCGGCTGGGAGCGCTGGGCCGACAGATGCGTCGGCATCGACCGCTTCGGCACCTCAGCTCCGGGAGACCAGGCCATGGCGGGTCTGGGGATCACCCCCACAGCTGTAGTGGCTGCCGCAGAATCGCTCCTTGGAACCTGAACCGATGCGGATGGTGTGATGAACCGACTCCACGACCTCTTCAACCAGCAGGGCCAGAGCCCCTGGCTTGACAACCTCAGACGCAGCTGGATCGTCTCAGGTGAACTGCAGGGCTGGGTGGACCGCGGAGCACGCGGCATCACCTCCAACCCGTCGATCTTCCAGAAGGCCATGACCGGCACCGACGCCTACGACGAGCAGCTCCGGTCCCTCACCGAATCCGGATGCAGCGTCGAGGAGAGCTACTGGGAGCTCGTGGTACGTGACATCCATGACGCCCTGGAGATCCTGCGGCCGGTCCACGAGGAATCAGACGGCCTCGACGGCTACGTCTCGGTCGAGGTCGATCCCCGGCTGGCCCCCGACACCGAAGGCACCATGGTCGCCGCCCGCCAACTGGACCAACGTCTGGACCGACCCAACCTGTACGTGAAGATCCCGGGCACCGCCGCCGGGATCCCGGCGATCCGCCAGATGATCTCGGAGGGGCGGAGCATCAACGTCACCCTGATCTTCTCGCTGGACAGCTACTCCGACGTGATGGAGGCCTACCTGTCGGGCCTGGAGGCCTGCTCCGGAGACCTCTCAGGGGTCTCCTCGGTGGCGTCGTTCTTCATCAGCCGCACCGACGTCGAGGTGGACCGTCGTCTCGATGAGTTGGGCAGCCCAGCGGCACTGGCCCTGCGGGGTCGCGCAGCGGTGGCCCAGGGCCAGGTGGCCTACGAGATGTTCCGCTCGATGTTCAGCGGTCCACGCTGGGATGCGCTGGTGGCGAGAGGGGCTCGGGTGCAGCGACCGCTCTGGGCCTCCACGTCGACCAAGAATCCCTCCTATCCGGACACCCTGTACGTCGACACCCTCATCGGCCCCGACACGGTCAACACCCTCCCAGACGCCACCCTCGAGGCATTCGAGGACCACGGGACCGTTGCCCGGACCATCGACGCTGACCCGTCCGCCGCCCATGGCGTCCTGAGGGCAGTGGTCGATGCAGGTGTGGATCTCGACGACGTGGCCCGGGTTCTCGAGGAGGAGGGCGTTGCTGCCTTCGTGGCCTCTTTCGACGATCTCCTCGTCGACCTGGAAGCCAAGGCCGCCACCTTCTGACTCCCGCAGGAGGCTTCCACCTCCGAGTCAGTTGCGTTTAGCAACTGACTGCTACGCTCCGGCAATGCCAGACCAGCCTGTCGACGAGGGCTGTTCCATTGCGGCCACCCTTGCAGCAGTCGGCGACCGCTGGACCCTCCTCATACTTCGGGACCTCTTCCGCGGAGTCCGACGCTTCGAGCAGCTCCGCTCCGACCTCGGAATCTCACGGAACCTCCTGACCGATCGTCTCCAGCGCCTGGTCGAGCTCGAGATCGTTCACCGGGTGCCGTACCAGGACCGCCCGATCCGTCACGAATACCGGCTCACAGCCAAGGGCGCCGACCTCTCGCCCGCCCTCGTGGCCCTCATGCGGTGGGGTGACCTCTGGTATGCCGTTGACGGCCCTCCCACCCTGCTCGTGCACGACACCTGCGGTACGCCACTTGACCAGGCCGTTTCCTGCCCTGCCTGCCACGAGCCGGTCGGGGCCCAGCACATCCGAAGCCGCCCCGGACCGGGACGCATGACCGAGACCACAGGAGCAGATCGATGACAAGCCCCCACGAGGAACTGCACGGCGAGGAACTCCTCACCGCAGCCAGGGAGATCCGCGACCTACACCACGGAACCCGGATCACCTACAGCCCCAAAGTGTTCATACCGCTCACCATGCTCTGTAGGGACCGCTGCGGTTACTGCACGTTCGCCCAGCCTCCGGCCCGCCTGGAGGCCCCCTACCTCTCCACCGAGGAGGTCCTCGACATCGCCAGGGCTGGAGCCGCCGCCGGCTGCCACGAGGCCCTCTTCACACTCGGCGAGCGTCCGGAACTGCGTTACCCGGTCGCCGCCGACTGGCTGGAACGCCACGGACACGCCACGACCGTGGACCTGCTGGCCGAGATGGCCCAACTGGTGCTGGACGAGACGGGCCTGCTCCCCCACTCCAATGCCGGCGCCCTGTACGTCGACGAGCTCACGGCAATGCGCAGGGTCGCCCCCTCCCAGGGAATGATGCTGGAGTCGCTCCGATCGGACCTGGACTGCCATCGGGGCGCACCGGACAAGGAGCCGAGCCGCCGCCTCGAGACCCTCGAAGCCGCCGGCCGACTGGCCATCCCCTTCACGACGGGGATCCTCGTAGGAATCGGGGAAGACCGTAGTGACCGCATCGAGGCACTTGAGGCGATCGCCGCATCCCACAGGCGCCATGGCCACGTGCAGGAGGTCATCGTCCAGAACTTCCTGCCCAAGGCGGGTACGGCAATGCACTCCGCTCCCCCATGCCCGACCGACGTGTACCTCGAGGCCATAGCCCTGGCCCGCCTGATCCTCCCCCCGGAGATCCACCTCCAGGCGCCACCCAACCTGTCAGACGACTTCGGGCCCCTTCTGGATGCAGGCATCGACGACTGGGGCGGCGTCTCGCCGGTCACCGCCGACCACGTGAATCCTGAACGCCCCTGGCCCGACCTGGATCGCCTCCGGGAGGTCACCGAGGGGCGCGGCCACACCCTCGCGCCACGACTCACCGTGTACCCGGAATACGTTCGTGACCCTGATCGCTGGATCCACGAGGACCTCCGCTTCCACGTGATGGACCGGAGCGACGCCGAGGGCATGGGCCGTGACGATCCCGGGGCGGTGTTCCCCGAGGAGATCGAGATGATCACCGCATCAGACGGCGCCGAGGTACGCCAGGTCGGGCACCGCTCCACTGCGTGGTACTCCGGAAGCCCGATCAGCCCACCCGCCCTCGTGCCAGCGACGGCTGGCGCCAGCGGGCACCTCCGCGAGGTGCTCGACGGCGTCGTGGACGGACAGCAGGCGGGACGCGACGAGTTGCTGGCCCTCTTCGCCGCACGCGGCCCGGAGGTGGCCGCCGTGGCCGAGGTGGCCGACGAGCTGCGCCGCAGAGCGGTAGGCGACACCGTCACCTGGGTCGCTAACCGCAACATCAACTACACTAATGTCTGCACCTACAAATGTCGATTCTGCGGCTTCTCCAAGGGGCCCCTGTCTCTCAACCTCCGGGGCACCCCCTACCTCCTGACCCTGGACGAGATTGCCGGACGGGCCGCTGACGCTGCTCGTATGGGTGCCACCGAGGTGTGCCTACAGGGTGGGATCCATCCTGATTTCGACGGCAACTACTACATAGACGTGACGCGCGCTGTCCGCGATGCGGTACCTGACATCCACGTACACGGCTTCACCGCCCTGGAGGTCACCGAGGGCGCCAATCGGCTCGGCGAGCCGCTGGCCGACTACCTGCGTCGCGCCAAGGAGGCCGGGTTGCGATCCCTTCCGGGCACAGCAGCCGAAATCCTCGACGACGACGTCCGGGCGGAACTCTGTCCGGACAAGATCAACAGCGAGGAGTGGCTCGAGGCCCATCGCACCGCCCACGGGGTCGGGATCGCATCGAACATCACCATCATGTTCGGCTCAATCGAGCGACCCGAGCACTGGGTCCGCCACCTGCTGCGGTGCCGCGAC
>JAAZXC010000160.1 GCA_014240365.1 Acidimicrobiales bacterium
ACACCGGGTTCGGTGACGACCAGAACCAGGTCTGCGGCGAAGAGGGCGTTGACGGTGAGTAGCCCCAGGGAAGGCGGGCAGTCGATCAGCACCAGCTGGTGGTCGGAGCCAACTCCATCGGCGAGGGCCGCGGCCAGGCGACCCTGGGCCCCCAACGGGTCGGAGGCGAGCTGTGGCTCGAGAACAGCCAGGCCCGGAGAGGACGGCACCAGGAGCGGTGGTGGTCCGACCTCGCTCGACCAGGCACTCGCGCTCACCACCGCTGCGAGGCCACCCGCGTTGTCCTCCGTCAGCAGCTGTTCGATGCCGGATCCGGCATCGAACACGCCGAGTCCTGTCGTGGCATTGCCCTGCGGGTCCAGGTCCACGACCAGGGTCGCGACTCCGCCGGCCGAAGCCGCCGAGGCCAGCCCGAGTACCACGGTGGTCTTGCCGACCCCGCCCTTCTGGTTGACCACGGCCACAGTGACGATCTCGGCAACCTAACCGACCGAAACAGGTCGTCCTGTGGGTCGACGACCGATTCTCGGGCCCGGGACGCCATCAGGTGGGCCATTACGCTCCGTTGGTGCCCGAGCTCCCGGAGGTCGAGACGGTTCGGCGTCAGATCCAGCCCCTTGTGTCGGGCATGGCGATCCTGGATGCCTGGGCCCATCCCTCGGCGAAGTTCGCGTCGGCACCGGATGCTGTCGGTCACCGGATCTCCAGCGTCTCGCGACGCGGCAAGTACCTGCTGTTCGGCCTCGAGCCCCTCGCTGCGGGTTCTGGGGACCGACTGGAAATGGTGGTCCACCTCGGGATGACCGGCGCCCTCTTCGTGGACCCGGCACAGCCCGAGGACACCTACTCCCGCGCCCGGTGC
>JAAZXC010000161.1 GCA_014240365.1 Acidimicrobiales bacterium
GACCGCCGACGTTGCCCAGGTCAGGGCCTGGTCACATGCGCTCACGCAGACGCTCGAGCCGTACCTGACCCCCGAACAGGTGACGGCGGCCATGGAGGCCGGCAACCACATGGACCGGTACCTGACCGATGCCATTGCCGCCAAGCGACGTGACCCCGCATCGGATCTCCTGACCGAACTGGTCCTCGCCGAGGAGGAGGGGGACCGCATGTCAGAGGCCGAACTGCTCTCCATGACATCGCTCCTGTTCGTGGCCGGACACGAGACCACCGTCAACCTGATCGGCAACGGCACCCACGCCCTGCTCGGCCACCCCGAGCAGCTGGAGCTGGTCCGGACCGACGAGTCCGTGGACGACACGGTCGCCGACGAACTGCTTCGCTACGACAGTCCGGTCCAGACCTCCGGCCGCCGGGTCATGCACGACGTGGAGGTGGCCGACCAGATCATCCCCTCCGGCGAGATGGTCCTGACCGCCCTCGGCAGCGCCAACCGGGACCCCCGGTTCTGGGGTAGCACCGCCGACGAGCTGGACGTGACCCGTGGTGACGCCAACCGGCACGTCTCGTTCGGTAGCGGCGTACACCACTGCCTCGGAGCGGCCCTGGCCCGCATGGAAGGCGAAATCGCCATAACCCACCTGCTGCGGCGATTCCCCGACCTGGCCCTCGCCGACGAACCGACCTTCAACGCCCGGATCATCCTCCGGGGCCGTGAGGTGCTGCCGGTCAGGCTGGGCTCGGCCGCCTGACCCCGGCCCAACGCTCCTCCGGCTACCGAACCCGCCGCAGGGTCGGCGCGCCCTCGGGCTTGCCCG
>JAAZXC010000162.1:0-524 GCA_014240365.1 Acidimicrobiales bacterium
AGCAACAGTTGCGCAGCTTCTGTCGAGCCCGAGGCCCGCACACCTTTCTCTGGACGTTGATCGGGAGATCCGGGACCGCTTTCCGGTTAGGCTTAGTGAGCGGACCATGGGTGAAACAGAATCCGCCTGACAGCAGCGCGGTGTTCAGCCTTGTAACGGCTTAAGGGCAGGCTTACAGGTCAGGGCGCAAGCCGCGCGATCACCCACTCTCCGCCGGCATCACGGGTATATTCAAACCGGTCATGCAGTCGATCAGACTGACTCTGCCAGAACTCGATGCTTTCGGGTTCAAGCCGGTAGCCACCCCAGAACGAGGGAAGCGGCACCTCGCCGGAGGCAAACTTTTGTTTTACCTCCTGTAGTTTGGATTCCAGCATTCCCCGGGCGGATATCACACTGCTCTGATCCGATGCCCAAGCACCCAGTTGGCTGCCCCGGCTGCGGGTAAGGAAATATTTCAGCGATTCACTCGCCGTAATCTGTGAGACCGGGCCTCGGATGATCACCTGACGACCGTGCCGTAC
>JAAZXC010000162.1:534-810 GCA_014240365.1 Acidimicrobiales bacterium
TTCTCCTCCAGATCTTTAGCTTTGCGACTGGTGTAGTTGGTGAAAAAGACAAAGCCCTTGGCATCATAAAGTTTCATCAGCACTGTGCGTACGCTCGGTACCCCGAGGCCGGAAGCGGTTGCCAGACTGACGGCATTGGGTGCGTCAGGGTCCACTGAACAGATCTCAGAGAACCAGCGCTCGAACTGCTGGATTGGATCCTTTGCCATAGTGTCGGGGTCAAGCGACCCTTGAGAGAAATCCTCCCGGATATGTTCAGGCAGCGTCATGGCGCCG
>JAAZXC010000163.1 GCA_014240365.1 Acidimicrobiales bacterium
CTGCTCGTCATGGCGGGTGTGCCGGGCAACGTGGCGAACGGTTCGAATCGGGTGGGGATCCTTGCGTCCAGCACCATGGCGGCGGTGTCATTCCGGCGTCTGGGCATGTCAGGGGTGTCGCGGATGTTGCCGGTCCTCCTTCCGGTCGTCGCCGGCTCCCTGACCGGGTCGATCCTTGTCTCCCACCTGGCGGACGAGACGTTCGAGCGTGCGTTCGGGATCCTGATGGTCCCGTTGCTGCTGCTCGCCCTGCGGCCACCGAAGGTGCCGCGTGCAGCAGAAGGCCCTGCGGCCTGGCCCATCCCGGTCACGGCCATGGTGTTCTTCCTCGTGGGCTGTTACGGAGGCGCCTTCCAGGCGGGGATCGGCCTGCTGCTGGTGTTGGCCTTGTCCCGGTCGGGACTCGACCTGGTGGTCGCCAACAACATCAAGGTGGTGGTGATCCTCGTCGTCACCCTCGCGGCGCTGCCCGTGTTCATCGTGGGCGGTCGTGTCGACTGGGGCCCCGCCCTCGTCCTCGCCCTCGGCTTCGCCGCCGGTGGTGCCGTGGGGGCCCACATCACGGTCGCTGGCGGCGAACGGGTCGTGCGCCCGGTACTCGTCGTAGCCGTTCTCGGGCTCGCCGGACGCCTTCTCGGCCTCTGGTAGGGCGGACAGGCACTCCTCCGTGGCCCACCGGTAGGGTGATCGGGCCGGACACTCCGTCCGGCACCACAACAGAGTCCTCGGGGTTTGGGTGAAAGTCCCGACCGGCGGTGAGCCTCCGCCTCCTTCCACGAGTTCGGAAGGGTGGTACGTGGGGCAGTC
>JAAZXC010000164.1 GCA_014240365.1 Acidimicrobiales bacterium
CGACGTCGGGTCGTTCGCTGAGTCCGACGCCCTGGCGCCCAGTTCTCCCTACTCGGCGTCTAAGGCGGCCTCTGACCTGATCGCGTTGTCGTATCACCTCACCCACGGGCTTCCCGTCGTAGTTACCCGGTCGACCAATAACTACGGACGCTTTCAGTTTCCCGAGAAGGTCATCCCACTATTTACTACCAAGTTGCTGCGGGGCGAGCAGATCCCCCTGTATGGCGACGGGCAGAACGTCCGCGACTGGTGCCACGTGGACGACAATTGCGCGGCCCTGGAACTGGTGCTGGCCGATGGTGTGGATGGCACGGTCTACAACGTCGGCGCCGGCAACGAGATCGACAACCTGACCCTCACACAACGCCTCCTGGCCCTCTGCGGTGCCGACGAGTCCAGCATCCGGTATGTCGCCGACCGCCCCGGCCACGACCGTCGCTACTCGGTGGATACCCGGAGGGTCCGTGCCCTGGGTTGGACGCCTGTCCACGACCTGGACGACGGGCTGGCGGCGACCGTGGCCTGGTACAGGGACAATGCCGACTGGTGGGAGCCGTTGCTGGGGGATCGGGCGTGAGGGTTCTGGTGACCGGCGCCGCCGGTCGTCTTGGTCGTGAGGTCGTCCGGGCGTTCACCGATGATGGACCGGTGTTCGGCTTGTCGCGTGCGGCTCTGAACGTGGCTGATCGCAAGGCGGTCCATGACGCGCTCGGGTCCTGCAAGCCATCGCTGGTCGTGAACTGTGCCGCCTGGACCGATGTGGACGG
>JAAZXC010000165.1 GCA_014240365.1 Acidimicrobiales bacterium
AGGCGCACGCATCTCCCCCGACGCGCGCCGAGGAGACGACGCGGCGTCGCGCGTCCGTGAAGTCCGGGTCCTCCTCGGCCAGGGAGCCGACGTCGCGCACGGCCGGCCCGGCGCCGGCCCGGCCCGACGGCCTCTCGCCGCGTGAACTCGAGGTGCTGGCCCTCCTCGTCGAGGGCCGGACGAACGGGGGGATCGCCGAGGTCCTGTTCATCAGTAGGAACACGGCGGCGAACCACGTCCGGTCGATCCTGCAGAAGACGGGGAGTGCCAACCGCACCGAGGCCGCGGTGTATGCCCTCGAACGCGGGGCCTTGGAACGCGGTGCCCTCAACCGCGGGCTGGGCTGAGCATTCCCTCTCCGAGGGTCCACGCCGGACTGCCGCCCACCCAGGTCTCCAGCACGGTCAAGTCGGGGAGGCGGGAGGTGTCGACGGTGAACGGGTCGTCGTCGAGGACCACGAGGTCGGCCAGCCGACCGGGCGCCAGCGTCCCGACGTCGTCGCGCCGCACGGCATGGGCCCCGCCCGAGGTGTAGCCGGCGAAGGCCTGGCGGCGGGAGATCCGACTGTCGCCGCCCAGCACCTTCCCGGCGGCGGTGAGGCGGGTCTCGGCGGCCCAGCAGGCCAGCAGCACGTCGGGGCTGCTCACCGGGGCGTCGGACGACAACACCACGGGCACCCCGGCGTCGGCGATCCGGCCCGACGGATACATGCCGTCGGCCAGGTCCGGGTGGTCGCGGCGCACGCCCTC
>JAAZXC010000166.1 GCA_014240365.1 Acidimicrobiales bacterium
CAGCTTGTAGCACGCCAGGGTCTGCCACCAGGTCAGGTCATCTAGGGGGAGGCCGGTCTTCTCGCCGTACCGGACTACCAGCTCGTCGGTGGTTGGGAACCCGTCGGTTGCTGTCTCGAACGATCCCACGCCCCCCGACGTGATCAGGAGCCACGCCAGGTCCAGACGGGGGTCGCCGAGGGTCGTCAGCTCCCAGTCCAGGACAGCGGCCAGCTCGGGACGGTCGTGGGCAGCGAGCACGTTGGCCAGGTGGTAGTCGCCGTGGATGATCCCGCAGTGGAAGTCGGTGGGCCGGTGGTCGTCCAGCCAAGCACCCACCCAGTCGACCCCGGGAAGGTCCGGGCCGCGATAGCCGTCAAACGCCGCGTAGGACTTCAGCTGGCTCCGCCACCGCCCGACCTGCCGCTCCAGCCAGCCGTCCGGGTGCCCGAAGTCGGCCAGCCCCACTTCCTCCGGAGGGATCAAGGCCAGGGCGGAGATGGCGTCGACCATCGACAGGCCAAGGCGGTGCCGCCAGTCGGGGTCTGTGGCGTACCGGCCCGGCAGCGGGCCCACTGGGGCGAAGCCGTCTACGGCTGACATCAGGAAGAAGCAGGTGCCGATGACCGACGGGTCGTCGCAGGCCGCGTGGCAGACGGGCTGCGGGACACCGCGTCCGGCGATGGCGGTCAGCACTCTCGCCTCGCGCAGCATCGTC
>JAAZXC010000167.1 GCA_014240365.1 Acidimicrobiales bacterium
TGGGCCGCCACGCCCTCGCCCTCGCGGATGAGACCCAGGAGGATGTGCTCCGTGCCGATGTAGTTGTGGCCCAGCTGCAGCGCCTCGCGCAGCGAGAGCTCGAGGACCTTCTTGGCCCGTGGGGTGAACGGAATGTGCCCGCTGGGTGAGCTGGCGCCGTGGCCGATGAGCTCCTCGACCTGGCTGCGTACGGCCTCGAGGGAGATGCCGAGGGACTCGAGGCCCTTGGCGGCCACACCCTCACCCTCGTGGATCAGCCCGAGCAGGATGTGCTCAGTGCCGATGTAATTGTGGTTGAGCAGCCGCGCCTCTTCCTGGGCGAGTACCACGACCCTTCGGGCCCTGTCGGTGAACCGCTCGAACAACGGGCTGCCTCCTGCGTAAATCGACGTCCCCCGTCGGCTCTGAGTGTACCCGTGGTCTGTGACAGGCCACGGGTGTGGCGAGATGCTCCCGCGGACACCCTCACCCGCCGTTTCGACCAGACGGCCAGTGGTCGTATCCTCGCCGGGTGGCGAACCCCACCCTCCTCCACGATCTTCCCGGCATGGTCGACGACCTGACGCGTACCGAGGCCGAGCTCCGTCGGGTCGTCGAATCCGACGATCCGTTCCTGACCGAGGTGGCGCGCCACCTCATCGACGCCGGCGGCAAGAGGGTCAGACCCGCCCTGGCAATCGCCTCCTCCAT
>JAAZXC010000168.1 GCA_014240365.1 Acidimicrobiales bacterium
ACGAAAATCCCTGCAGGATCAGAGGTGGGAGCGAAGGAACTCCACGGTCCTACCCCAGGCCGTGGCGGCGGCGGCCTCGTCCCAGGTGCCCAGAGGGTTCTCCTCGTTGGCGAAGCCGTGCCCAGTCCCCTCGTAGACGTGGAACACCACGTCTCGGCCCGCCTCCCGGAGGTCGTCGCCCAGAACCGTGATGGCCTCCGACGGGAAGAAGTCGTCGTTGGCGGCCAGGTGCCCCTCGACGGCGGCCGTCAGGCCCGACCAGTCGGGTGCACCTTCACCCAGCGGCGCTCCATAGAAGGGGGCGACGGCGGCTACCCGGTCACCCTCGGCAGCCGCGATCAGCAGGGCGAGCATCCCGCCCATGCAGAAGCCCGTCACCCCGACGGCACCTCCGGTGGTCGCCTCGTGGGCCAGGAGGAAGTCGATGGCGGCCGACATGTCCCGGGCCGCACGGTCCGGCGGCAACGAGGTCATGAGCTCCCCGGCCCTGTCCATCTCCGTGTGCTCGGCGAACTCGCCGTGGTAGAGGTCAGGGGCGAGGGCCACGAAGCCCTCGCCGGCCAGCCGATCACAGACCCCCCGGATCTGGGGCACCAGGCCCCACCACTCCTGGAGAACGACCACGCCGGGTCCGCTCCCGTCCGAAGAGGTGCTGGTCGGCCTCGGTCTCCCAGCTGCGGAACCGGG
>JAAZXC010000169.1 GCA_014240365.1 Acidimicrobiales bacterium
GGTGTCCAGCGGGGCGTCGGACGCGCAACCGCTGAGGGCCAGCACTGCACCTGAGGCGAGGGCAGCGAGCCAACCGGGATGTGGCCGCTTCGGGATCAATGGTCCGTCTCCACCTGGGTGTCGTCGTGGTGTTCTCCCCCACCCTTGTGATGGAACTCCCGCTCACCACTCACCGCGGCGATGATGCCGAACACGAGGACGGCCAGACAACCCACGAACAAGACGCCGCGCACTGTGTTTCGGGGCAACTCGGGCCGCTTGCTGATCCACATGGCCAAGCCGAAGATGGCTAGACCGATCACGGTCGCTACGACGACAGCACCGATGACCGATGAGGTCAGCAATATCCGTGACACGGCCACCACGAGGATGCCGACACCCACGGCCCCCAGAACAGGGATCTCGATCGGTCGCATCAAGTTCTCCCGTGCGTCAGCGTTAACCGACGCATCGTCTGAGACCTTCTCCGACCAGTTGGTCATCGTCCACTCGACAGCCACCGCTACGAGGAGGCACAAGCCGATGACGAAGATCGCCGGATGGACCACCAAGCCCACCCCGACAGCACCGAGGCCGAGGGCCCCAAACACCGGCCACAACGAGTTGCCGACCACCGCCTGAGCGGGTGGCGCCTCCTCTAGGCCAAGGAGGTCGGCCTGCGCGTCGGCGTCAGCGT
>JAAZXC010000016.1 GCA_014240365.1 Acidimicrobiales bacterium
GAGGCCCTGGTGCTGGTAGGCGTGGACGACCTTGACGAGACGGCCATGGAGTTCACCATCGGAACCCTCCTCAAGTACCGCGAGGACCAGGACCGCCTGCGGTCCCGTGGCTTCGGTGAGGTGGTTGGTCTGCTGCGCGAGGCCTGAGCGGTGGCCGTTGAGGTTCGGCTCACCCTGGACCGCCACCTAGTCCGCTTCGTCGACGAGCTCCGTCGGGCCGGGTTGGACGTTCCCCCCGGATGCACCCTGGAGTTCGGGCGGGCCGTGGCCGAGGTCGGTGCCACCACCCGGTCCGGCGTCTACTGGTCGGGCCGTGCGACCCTGGTGAGGCGCCCAGAGGACGTCGACACCTATGACGAGGCATTCGAGCGCCACTGGATGAGCTCAGCCGCCGGCTCCGTTGCGGTCGCCGAGCAGCCCACGATCACGCTCCTCCTGGATGTCCCCGAGGATGCCGCGGTGCCAGATGCCGACGACGGCGCCTCGGACGGAGACGGTGACCACATCAGCGTCAGGTGGTCGCGTACCGAGGTGCTGGCATCTCGGGATTTCGCCGACTGCACCGCCGACGAGCTCGCCGAGCTGCACGACCTGATGGGCGGGCTACGACTCTTCGGCGCCACCCGCAGGTGCAGGCGTCTCCGCCCGGCGCATCACCGTGGCCGACCCGATCTGCGCCGGACGGTCAGGGCCGCACTCAGGACCGGCGGTGAACCGATCCACCGGGCCTTCTCCGAACCGGGGGTTCGCCCCCGGCGCCTTGTCCTGCTGCTGGATGTGAGCGGTTCAATGGAGCCCTATGCCCGGGCCCTCATCCGGTTCCTGCATGCCGCAATGGTCGGGCGTCGTGATGTGGAGGCCTTTGCCCTGGGGACCCGCCTGACCCGCCTGACCCGCGAGCTCTCCACCCGCGATCCGGATGCCGCCCTGGCTCGGGCCGCCGTGGCCGTCACCGACTGGTCCGGGGGAACCCGGCTGGGCGACGGGCTGCGGGTGTTCAACGACAAGTGGGGCGTTCCGGGAATGGCCCGTGGTGCCACTGTGGTGATCCTCTCCGATGGCTGGGACAGGGGAGAGCCGTCCGTCATGGAGGAGCAGATGGGTCGCCTGCACCGCGTTGCCCATCAGGTCGTGTGGGTGAACCCGCTGAAGGCCTCGCCCGGCTACGCACCGATCGCCCGCGGCATGGCTGCAGCCCTGCCGTATGTGGACCGGTTCGTGGAGGGGCACTCGTTGGACTCCCTGCGGAGCCTGGTGGCGGTCCTGGCCGACCGGGTGGAGCCGGCTGGTTCAGCCGGTGTTGCGCATCCCGGCGGCGATTCCGTTGATGGTGAGCAGGAGTCCCCGCTGCAGTTCCTCGTCTGAGGTCCCGCTGCGTGACCGCTGCAGCATTTCCACCTGGAGCACGTTGAGGGGGTCCAGGTAGGCGTCGCGCACGGCCAGCGTCCGGCGCAGCATGGGCTTTTCGGCGAGGAGGTCGGTGCCCGTGATGGCCCGGATCTCGGCCTCGGTCCGGTTGTATTCGTCCTCGACGGCATCGAAGAGGTGGTGCAGCGACGGGTCCACCAGGCGTTCCACGTAGTGGCGCGCTATGGACAGGTCGGTCTTGGTGAGGGTCATCTCCACGTTCGACACGAATGTCCGGAAGAACTGCCAGTCCCGGTACATGAGCTTCAGCTCGTCGCCGAGGCCAGCGGCCCTACAGGCGGCGATGCCGCTGCCGGCTCCGTACCAGCCGGGAATGATCTGGCGGGACTGCGTCCAGCCGAACACCCACGGGATGGCCCGCAGGTCCGAGATGCCGGTGGTTGCCCCGCGCCGCCGCGCCGGTCGTGAACCGATGTTCATCTCGCCCAGTTCCTCGACCGGCGTCGACGTGGTGAAGTAGTCGACCAGGCCGGGTGTCTCGACGAAGCGCCGGTAGGACGCGTATGCGTCGTCGGCCATGTCGTCCATGATCGAGTACCACCGTGTGATGGTCTCCTCGTCGTGCCTGGGAGCGCGGTGGACGAGGGATGCCTCGAGGAGGGCCGTGAATGCCAGGTCCAGATTCCGGCGGGCGATGTCGGGGTGGCCGTACTTGTCGGCAATTACCTCGCCCTGCTCGGTGAACTTCACCTCGCCGTCCAACACGCCGTTGGGCTGGCTGAGGATCGAGGCGTGGGTGGGGCCGCCACCCCTGCCAATGGTGCCGCCGCGCCCGTGGAATACCCGGATTGGGATGCCTGTCTCGTCGGAGATATCCCGGATGGCCCTCAGGGCCTTGTGGATCTCCCACTGCGATGTGGTGATGCCACCGTCCTTGTTGGAGTCCGAGTAGCCGACCATGACCTCCTGGGTGCCGCCGCGCAGGTCCACGATCCGCCGGTAGGGATCGACGGCGAACAGTGCCCTGAGGGTCGGGCCGATTGAGCGCAGGTCGTCGATCGTCTCGAACAGAGGGACGAACCCGATGCGGGCAGTGTCATGGGCGAGGTCTATGAGGCCCACCTCGCGGGCCAGCACCACCGGGGCGAGGATGTCCTGGACACCCTGCGTCATGGAGATCACGTAGCTCTCGATGACCTCGTCGCCATCGCGGTCCATGATCGTCCGCAGCATCCGGAAGAGTGCGAGGGCACCGGCGTCGTCGGACGTGCCCGGAGGTGCAAGGGGTCGCCTGCTTTCCAGCTCGGCGGCAAGGAGGGTGGCCCGCTGTTCTGCCGACGTGCCGGCGTAGTCGAAGTCGTTTGCCGCGAACAGCGTGGTCAGGGCATCGTGGTGGCGGTCGGAATGCTCCCGGACGTCCATGGTCGCAATGTGGAAGCCGATCATCCTCAGGATCCGACGGACCCGCGAGACAATGCCGTCCGCCAGGAGGCCCCCGCCATTGGAGCGCAGCGACTCCTCGATCACGGCCAGGTCGGCGTCCAGGTCGGCGGGCGAGCGGTAGCCCCTGCGGCTGGTGTCGCCGTCGGAGGTGGCGGCGAGGCGCCTGCGGATGGCTTCGCAGCGGATCCGGTAGGGCTCCGACCAGTCGACGCGCCCTGCTATGTCCTTGAGGGCCCTGCGGTCCGCTTCTACCGCTTCGCGCAGTTCGTCGGACACGTCGTGCACCCGGGTGCTGACGCTCAATTCGTGGCCCATGGCAACGACCTCGGCGAGGAGTATCTCCAGGGCGTGCCTGCGTTGCAGTCCGAGAACCTGGTCGGTGGTCTCCGGCGAGACGTTGGGGTTGCCATCGCGATCGCCGCCCACCCAGGTTCCGAAGCTGATCGGGACGCGGTCGTCGGGGAGCTGCTGTCCGATGGAGCGGAGGGCCGTCTGCATCTCGTCGAGGAGTTCGGGAACGGCGTCGCGGACCGTCTGGCCGAGGTAGTAGAGGACGGAGCGGGCCTCGTCGAGCGGTTCCGGTCGCGCGTGGCGGAGTTCGTCGGTCTGCCAGATTGCTTCGATGATCTCTTCGACGCGGCGGTCGATCCGCTGTATCTCGGCTTCGGTCCGACGGCTGTCAAGGCGTTGCTCGATGAGCCCGCTGACCTGGGCCAACTTGTCCAGGATGGCCCTTCGGGAGGCCTCGGTGGGATGCGCGGTGAACACCGGCCGGAGTTCGGCACGACCGACCAGTTCGCCGATGTCGGTCGGGGAGATGCCCGACTCCACGAGGGACCGGACCGTCTCGTCGAACTGGTTGGCTGAGTTCGGCGAGCCGCTGTTCAGGTCCTCGATCCGGTGTACCTGCTCGGCGACGTTGGCCAGGTGGAAGTACACGGTGAATGCCCGGATGAGGAGGATGGCGTGGGAGACGTCCGTGTCGTCGAAGAGGTCGTGGAGCTCGGTGGCGACGTCCCGATTGGAGCCGGGTTCGCGGAGGTGTCGTGTCAGGGTCCGGGTTCGCTCCACGGCTTCGAGGAGTTCTTCGCCGTGCTGGCGCACGAGCGTGTCGCCCAACTGGTTCCCGAGGCGCCTGATGTCGGCGCGCAGCGCTGCGTCGGTTGGCTCGGGTCCGCGACCGGGAGTGACGGAGGTCACTGATGGCATGCCGAAAACCTACCTGAAATCATCCTTGTGGTTCCACCTACTTGAATCGTAGGAAAGATTGGTGCAGAATGGCCGCAATTGCAGGGGGTGTCCGGCCGTGGGGTGGCGTTCGGACCATATCTGGTGGACCGGTACACCTCTCCGCACGATTGCACCATTTCTTCATCGGAGCGACCATGAGCCACACCCGATACGCCCCCGCCCGCCAGCGACTGCAGCGCAGCGAGCTCGCCGTTCCCGGTTCCAACCCGGCCCTTTTCGCCAAGGCAGCGGCCTCGGACGTTGACTACGTATTCCTGGATCTTGAGGACGCAGTTGCTCCCGGCGACAAGGAGCAGGCCCGCCGCAACGTGATCGAAGGCCTCCGCGACATCGACTGGCGGGGACTCGGCAAGACCGTCTCGGTGCGGATAAACGGCATCGACACCCACTACATGTACCGCGACGTCGTGGACGTCGTGGAGCAGGCCGGCGAGCATCTCGACACCATCCTCATCCCGAAGGTGGGCGTGCCCGCCGACGTCTACATGGTCGACGCCATGGTCTCCCAGATCGAAGAGGCCATGGGCCTCACGAATCCGATCGGCATCGAGGTGCTGATCGAGACAACGCTGGGGATGGCCAACGTGGAGGCCATCGCCACCTCCAGTCCACGCCTGGAGGCCATGCACTTCGGTGTCGCCGACTATGCGGCGAGTTGCCGGGCACGGACCACCAACATCGGCGGCCTGAACCCCGACTACCCGGGCGACCAGTGGCACGAGGGCCTGTCCCGGATGCTGGTGGCCTGCCGGGCCTACGGCATCCGACCCATCGACGGACCCTTCGGCGACTTCAACGACCCCGACGGGTACATGGACGGTGCCCGAAGGGCCGCAGCACTCGGCTACGAGGGCAAGTGGGCCATCCATCCGGCCCAGATCGGGTTGGCCAACGACGTCTTCTCGCCACCGGCCGATGAGGTCGACCGGGCACATCGCATCCTCGCCGCCCTCGCAGAGGCTGCAGGTGAGGGTAGGGGCGCAGCCCAACTGGAGGGCCGCATGATCGATGCGGCGTCGGCTCGCATGGCCGAGAACGTCGTGGCCCAGGCCGCAGCCATCCAGAACAAGTAGTCGAGAAGGGAACGGAGACCAGAGCCATGGATATCCACGAATACCAGGCAAAGGCCCTGCTCGAGGGATACGGGGTGCCGATCGCCGCCGGTGGTCTCGCCTACAGCCCTGAGCAGGCCGCATACCGGGCCAAGGAGATCGGCGGCGACAAGTGGGTCGTGAAGGCCCAGATCCATTCGGGGGCCCGCGGCAAGGCCGGCGTAATACGGATCTGTGATGACGAGAACGAGGTGTGGGAGGCCGCAGACGCCCTCCTGGGTTGTCGTCTGGTGACTGACCAGACTGGTCCCGGTGGCAAGGGCGTCTACCGCCTCTACATCGAACCGGTGGTCGCCTTCGAGCGTGAGCTCTACATGTCAATGGTGCTGGATCGTCAGTCCGAACGCATCGTGCTGGTCATGTCGGGTTCCGGTGGCATGGAGATTGAGGAACTGGCCGAGACCGATCCCAACGCCATCATCCGGGTCATGATCGAGCCGGCCGTCGGACTCCAGGGATTCCAGGCCCGCGGTGCGGCCTTCGCCTGTGGCCTTGACCCCGCACTCATCTCCCAGGCCGAAAACCTCCTGCTGGGGGCCTACAGGGCCTTCAGGGAGATGGACGCCACGATGCTCGAGATCAACCCACTGGTCGTCACGGTGGAGGGTCGCCTGCTGGCGCTCGACGCCAAGATGAGCTTCGACGACAACGCCCTGTTCCGCCACCAGGACGTCTCCGAACTGCGGGACAAGTCCCAGGAGGACCCCCGCGAGATGAACGCAGCGGACCGGGGTCTCAGCTATGTCGGCCTTGGGGGAAACATCGGCTGCATCATCAACGGTGCGGGACTGGCCATGGCCACCATGGACATGATCCAACTTGCCGGCGGCGAGCCGGCCAACTTCCTGGACATCGGAGGTGGCGCATCGCCTGACCGGGTGTCGAAGGCATTCAAGCTCGTGCTCTCGGACGACAGGGTCGAGGCGATCCTGGTCAACATCTTCGCCGGCATCAACCGGTGCGACTGGGTTGCCGAGGGGGTCGTCAAGGCGATGAACGAACTGGACGTGAAGGTACCGGTGGTGGTCAGGCTGGCCGGCACCAACGTGGAGGAGGGGCATCGCATCCTCGCTGACAGCGACGTGGACCTGATCACGGCCGACACGCTGGCTGAGGCCGGCGAGCGAGCCGTGGCAGCCGTTTCATGGGAGGCCAACTAGTCATGAGCATCATCGTCAACGAGAAGACCCCGGTCATCGTCCAGGGTTTCACAGGGCGTATGGGCACGTTCCACGCCGAGGAGATGATCGGTTACGGCACGAACCTGGTCGGCGGCATTGCCCCGGGCAAGGGCGGTAGCGAACACCTGGGGCTCCCGGTGTTCGACACGGTGAAGGACGCCGTGACAGAGACCGGTGCCGAAGCCAGCATCGTGTTCGTTCCGCCGCCGTTCGCCGCTGACGCCATCATGGAGGCGGCCGACGCCGGCATCCGGCACTGCGTGTGCATCACCGACGGCATCCCCGCGCAGGACATGATGAAGGTCAAGCGCTACATGCGGACCAAGCGGGTCGAGAAGCGAATGACTCTGCTGGGCCCGAACTGTGCCGGCGTCATCAGTCCCGGCAAGGCCCTCCTGGGCATCATGCCCGGCCACATCTACGCCGAGGGTCCGGTCGGCATCATCGGCCGATCCGGGACGCTCGGCTACGAGGCCGCCTCCCAGCTCAAGGCTGTTGGCATCTGCGTCAGCACCAGCGTCGGGATCGGCGGCGATCCGATCAACGGCAGTTCCTTCACCGACCACCTGAAGGCCTTCGAGCAGGACCCTGACACCAGCCTTGTCGTCGTCATCGGCGAGATCGGTGGCCCGCAGGAGGCCGAGGCTGCGGCATACGCACGCGACCACATGCACAAGAAGGTCGTGGCCTACATAGCGGGCCTCTCGGCCCCCAAGGGTCGGACCATGGGCCACGCCGGAGCCATCGTGACGGGCGTCGGTGAGTCGGCAGCCGAGAAGATCCAGATCATGCGGGACTGCGGTGTGACCGTGGTCGAGCGGCCGTCGGACTTCGGCACAGTCATCTCCAAGCTCCTCTAGAGCAGCGGGCGGCCCCTAGCCTGAGGCCGATGCGGGAGATCCTGAAAGACCTCGAGCGCTGGCGCCGCCAGGGGCAGCGTGTTGCGATAGCGCGCGTGGTGGACCTGGAGGGTTCCGGGCCCCGTCTCCCGGGTGCATCGATGGCCGTCACCGAGGACGGCCAGGTGGCCGGCTCGGTTTCCGGAGGCTGTGTCGAGGGGGCCGTGGTCGTGGAGGCCCTCGACGTGCTCGCCACGGGCGACAGGCGCATGATGACGTTCGGCTACAGCGATGACGAGGCGTTCGCCGTGGGCCTGACGTGTGGTGGCACCATCCACCTCTTCATCGAACCGCTGGACTGGTAGCCGGGGACCAGGCCCTTGTCCGAGACCCCGATCTTCGACCGTCTGGCGGCACTGCTGCGCGATGAGGTCCCTGTGGCGCTGGCCACGGTTCTGGATGGCCCGCGTGCCGGCGCCAAGCTCATGGTCCATCGCCCAGCGGTCGACGAGGTGCAGGTCGAGGGCACCCTCGGCAACAACGACCTGGACCGGGTCGTGGCACGGGACGCCCTGGGCGAGCTGGCCGCCGGCCGTAGCGGCCTCCGGCACTACGGCGATCACGGCGAGGCCCGCGAGGAGTCCCTGCGGGTGTTCATAGAGGCCTTCGCCGCCCCGCCCAGGATGCTCCTCTTCGGTGCGGTCGACTTCACCCTCGCCCTGGTCCGGGTTGCCAAGGTGCTGGGCTACCGGGTGACGGTGTGCGATGCCCGCGAGGTCTTCGCCACCACCCAGCGGTTCCCCCTCGCCGACGAGGTCGTCGTGGACTGGCCGGATCGCCTGCTGGCCGAGGTCGGGCCGGACCTGCGGCGCCGTGACGCCATCTGTGTGCTGACCCATGACGTCAAGTTCGATGTGCCGGCCATCGTGGCGGCCCTGCGGACGTCGGTCGGCTACATCGGCGTCATGGGATCCCGGCGAACGCACGAGGACCGCATCGGGCGCCTCGCCGACGTCGGGGTGACCGGGGCTGAGATGGCTCGACTGCGTTCGCCCATCGGGCTCGACATCGGCGCACGTACTCCGGAGGAGACCGCCATCTCGGTCATGTCGGAGATCATCGCCCTGCGAACCGGTCGTTCGGCGCGGGCGCTTTCGGACACCGACGGTCCGATCCACGACTGAGGGCCGGCCATGACCATCCCCGGAAGTGGAACGATTGCCGCCGTGGTGCTGGCCGCCGGCGGAGGTAGCCGGTGGACGGGTTCCGGCCACAAGCTCCTGGCGGACCTGGACGGCAGGCCCCTCGCAGCCCACGCCCTGGAGGCGGCTGCAGTTGCCGGCCTGGACGAGCTGGTGGTGGTGACGGGTGCAGCGGACCTTTCGGCGGTCATACCCCGCGGCGCCACCGTCGTGCACAACGGATCCTGGTCCCAAGGTCAGGCCGGCTCCATCCGGTTGGCCGTGGACTATGCCCTCAGTGCCGGGCACGAGGCGATCGTGCTGGGCCTTGCCGACACTCCGGGCGTACCCGCCGAGGCATGGCGGGCGGTGGCCGTTGCCGAGGGTTCTCTCGTCGTGGCGGTGTTCGACGGTTTGCGCAGGCCTCCGACCAAGGTCGGGCGGAGGTTCTGGGAGGAACTCCCGGTGTCCGGTGATTCCGGAGCAAGGTCGCTACTGGCGGCGAGGGCGGCCGGCGTGGTGGAAGTAGCGTGTCGCGGGAACCCGGCAGACATTGACACTGTGGAGGACCTGCAGTTGTGGAACTGAACAATGACTTCGAGGTGGCGGCACCCATTGACCTGGTGTGGTCCGTTCTGACCGACGTGGAGCGCATCGCTCCGTGCCTACCGGGAGCCCAGTTGCTCGAGGTCGAGGGCGACGAGTTCCGCGGGGTGGTCAAGGTCAAGGTCGGCCCGATCACCGCCCAGTACAAGGGAGCCGCTTCCTTCCTGGAGCGCGACGACGTCGGCTACAGGGCGGTCCTGCGTGCCGAGGGTCGTGACACCCGCGGAGCGGGCAACGCCGCAGCGAACATCACCGCCGAGTTGGAGGCGACCGATGTCGGTACGAAGGTCACCGTCACGACCGACCTGACGGTGACGGGCAAGGTGGCACAGTTCGGACGCGGCGTGATGGCCGACGTCTCGAAGAAGTTGATGGGCCAGTTCGCCGACAACCTGGGCGAGCTCATGGTTGCATCCGGTGACGAGGTGGCCACTGATGCCCCGGTGGTCGACGCCGATGCCGAGACACCTGCTGACGGGCCAACCGACAACGACGGGGACGCACCGACGATCCGGGTTGTGGATGCGCCCGAGGTGGAGGCGATCGACCTGTTCGGTGCCGCCGGGGCCCCGATCCTGAAGCGCCTGGTTCCCGTGCTGGTGGCGGTTGCGGTGGTCGTGGTCATCATCCTGGTCCTGCGCTAGGACCTTCCAGGCTCTTCCATCAGACCAGGCCATGGACACGTCGATCCCGCCTCCGACCGAAAATGCCGCCGATGACAATGAGGTGGTCGCCGGCCTCCTGGGGAGACGTCCGAAGGGACAGTTCGAAGTGGTCGTCCGTGACGACGCCGGCGTGCCCGTCGTGATCCGCAACCATCCGTTGCTGGAGGACGGTCGTCCCATGCCGACGCGCTTCTGGCTGGTCGGCAATGACCTCCGCTCCCGGATCGGGACACTTGAGTCGACCGGCGGGGTGCGGGCCGCCGAGGCGGACTGCGACCCGGCGGTGCTGGCCGACGCCCACGCCCGCTACGCGGAGGAGCGGGACGCTGCCATCCCTGAGGGGTATGTGGGTCACCGACCCTCCGGCGGGGTGGGTGGGACAAGAAAGGGCGTCAAGTGCCTGCACGCCCACTACGCCTGGTTCCTGGCGGGCGGGGACGACCCTGTGGGTCGGTGGGTGCATGCCCACCTGAACGAGGGCCCCGCCCCGGAGGATGGATCCGGTGGCTGAATTGGTGGCTGCCGTGGACTGCGGCACGAACTCCACCCGACTCCTGATCGGTGACGGGCTGCGGACCGTCGAGCGCCTCATGCACATAACCCGCATGGGGGAGGGGGTGGATGCGACGGGGCGTCTTTCCCGGCAGGCAATGGACCGGGTGCTGGTGGTGCTCCGCGGCTACCGGGAGGCAATGGACCGGCACGGGGTGACCAGGTGCAGGGTGACGGCCACCTCGGCGGCGCGCGACGCCGCCAACCGGGAGGACTTCTTCGACAGGGCTGAGGAGGCGCTCGGGCATCGTCCGGAACTCCTGACCGGCATCGAGGAGGGCAGGCTCTCGTTCGTCGGCGGCACCGCTGAGCTGGACCCGGCCGACGGGCCGTTCCTCGTGGTCGACATCGGAGGCGGCTCGACGGAGTTCGTCACGGGCACCACGGAGGCTGAGGCGGCCTGGTCGTGCGACATCGGCTGCGTGCGCCTGACCGAGCAGTGGATCGAACACGACCCCCCGTTGCCTGAGGAGCTCGTCGCCTGCCTTTCGATCACCGAGGGGCACATCGACGACGTCCTGCGGGAGGTCCCGGGGGCAGCTTCAGCCCGCACCCTGGTGGGTCTGGCCGGCACCGTGCCGTGTGCTGCGGCCGTCGAGATCGGCCTGACGGACTACGACAGGGACCGGATACACCACTTTCGCCTCTCCAGGGCGGCCGTGGAGGACGTCTTTCGGACGCTGGCAACCGAGACGCGTGCTGAGCGGCTCGAGAATCCGGGGATGGAGGAGGCCCGTGCCGATGTGATCATCGGGGGGATGGCGATCCTGGTGAAGGTCATGCGCCAGCTGGGTTTCGACGAGTGCCTGGTCTCGGAGTCCGACATCCTGGACGGTCTGGTGGCCTCGCAGCAGGTCTGATCGGGCCTTCTGCGGATTTTCCCCACAGGGAAATAGTTTCCCACCAGTAGTGATATTTGGTTTAGGATGACCGCCATGTCGCACGCAGATCGCATCCTCATGGGTCCCGGCCCAGGAAACCCGTATCCGCAGGTCATCAAGGCCTTTGCCCGCCCTGTTCTGGGCCACCTGGACCCTGACTTCATAGCCCTCCTGGACGAGACGAATGAGCGCCTACGGGAGGTGTTCCGCACCTCCAACCCGCTCACCTTCCCCGTGTCGGCCACCGGTTCAGCCGGCATGGAAGCGACCATCGTGAACGTGCTGGGCCCCGGCGACACCGTCGTCATCGGCGTCAACGGCGTGTTCGGCGAGCGGATGTGCGATGTTGCCACGCGCTGCGGCGCCACGGTTGTCAGGGTGGATGCCGAATGGGGCCGGGCACTTGATCCCCAGGACCTGCTCGACGCCCACCCCAACCCCAAGGTCATTGCCGTGGTGCACGCCGAGACCTCGACCGGCGTCCGAAATGACATAGCCCCCATCGGTGCCGGCAAGGGCGACGCCCTGCTGCTGGTGGACTGCGTCACCTCGCTGGCTGGTATTCCCCTCGAGATCGACGCCTGGGGCGTGGACCTCGCCTACAGCGGCACGCAGAAGTGCCTCGGGGTGCCGCCCGGGCTCTCACCGGTGACGGTGTCGCCGGCCGCCATCGACCGGTTCGTGGAGAAGTCACCGTCGTGGTACCTGGACCTCCAGATGATCGCCAGGTACGTCACCAGCGGCGGCGCACGCGCTTATCACCACACGGCACCCATCTCGATGATCTACGCCCTCCACGCCGGCCTCGGTGTCGTCCTGGATGAGGGCCTGGAGAACGTGCAGGCCCGCCACAAGGCGTGTGGCGACAAGCTCCAGGCCGGTCTGGTGGATCGGGGCTTCGAGCTGTTCGCACAGGAAGGGCACCGCCTACCGGAGCTCACCTCCGTGCTGGTCCCCGTCGAGCGCCTGCCCGAGGGCATGGACGAGGCCGGCGTGCGTGCCCGCCTGCTATCCGAGTACGGCATCGAGATCGGTGGTGGCCTCGGTCCGGTAGCCGGCAAGGTCTGGCGCATCGGATGCATGGGGCACACCGCCCGCATTCGCAACATCACCCTGCTCCTGGCCGCTCTGGACGAGATCCTGGACTGACCGCCGGGTGCTGGCCGGTTTGCAACCCGGCTGCCACCGCTGTCCATGATTGGTCCATGGCAATCGACCAGGCGCCCGACACTCCGGTCCTGCATGGCGGGAGGGTCGTCCTGCGGCCCCTCGAGGTCGAGGACTTTTCGGCGTGGCGCGAGGTGCGCCGTCGCAACGCCGAGCTCCTGAACCGCTGGGAGCCCCGGCGGACCTTCGGCCAACCCGACCCGGTGGAGGACCGGCGGGCCTTCGCCATGCGCTGTGCAGCCCGACGGCGGGAGCGCCAGCTGGGTACCGGTTGGGGCTTCGGGGTGTTCCTGGGTGAGCACGGCTCCGAGTCCTTCATCGGGGAGATGAACCTTTCCAACGTGGTGCGCGGCGCCTTCCGAAGCGCCACCGTCGGCTACTGGGTGGACCAGGACCGGGCTGGCAACGAGTACATCCCCGAGTCACTCATCGTGGTGTGCCGTTTCGCCTTCGAGGAGATTGACCTCCACCGGCTCCAGGTCTCGATCGTGCCCCGCAACACCCGTTCGCGACGGGTGGTCGAGAAGTTGGATTTCCGGTGCGAAGGCCTTGCGGAGCGCTATCTGGAGATCGCCGGAGTCTGGGAGGACCATCTCCGGTTCGCCATCACCGCAGAGGAATGGTGTCTCCGGCGGGCAGCTCTGGCCGCCACCTGGCTCGGCCCGACCGTGGACTGACAGCCGGGATCAGGGTCCGTGCCGCTCAGTCCCTGGCGGTTATCCGGGTCTTCAGCCGGTTGACCATCTCCACGAACGCCGGCTGCTTCATGGACCAGGCCTGGGGCGGAATCTCCAACTGGACCGCCGGGACCGACTCGGTCACGCCGGCCGTGTCGTGCAGTGTCTGCTTCGTGACGGCAACCAGCTCCACCGGATGGCCGGCGGCCTTCGCCGCATAATCCACAGCGGTATCGACCAGGTCCTCGTCGTCCACGCAGTCCCACGCCAGGCCGTGTCGCACGGCCTGTTCGCCGTCCAGGATCTGCTCGAAGAGCACCATGGCCTTGGCCGTCTGCAGGTTCGTGATGTTGCGGAGGCGCCAGGTGTGGCCCCCGCCGGGGTGGATCCCGATTGTCAGGAACCGGCTGTCGAATCGGGCCGAACGGCCTGCGACCACCAGGTCGCAGGCCAGCACCATGTTCATGCCGGCACCGACCGCTGCGCCGTTCACTGCCGCCACGGTGGGAAGGGTGGTGTGGGCGACCCGCAGGAAGCCCCGGTAGATGTCGGGCAGCGAACCCTCGGAGTCTCCTTTGCCGGCCTCCAGCAGGTCATCCAGGACGGCTCCGGCGCAGAAGGCCCTTCCGGCACCGGTCAGCACCACGGCTCCGATGCCGTCGTCGGACTCCAGGTCGTCGAAGGCGGCCAGGAGCTCCTCGTTCATCTCATCGGAGACCACATTGCGGCGGTCCGGGTCGTCAAAGGTGAGGATTGCGACTCGGTCACGTCTTTCTATTCGCAGCACGCTCATGGGGTGAGTCTCCCATGTGGTGGCCCGTACCGACGGACCGGAGCAGGCCATGCAGTGCGGCGTCCAGCCGCTGGGAGGCCGCTGGCGGGCCGGGGTTAGGGTCGCCGGATGGCATCAGGGGAACCGGTCGAATCGGCCACTCCGAGGCTGGTGCCACGGGATCGCCGGCGCTTTTCGGCTATGGGCTTCCCGAACTACCGCCGCTTCTGGATCGGCGGTGTGCTGACCAACAACGGGCGTTGGGTGCAGTACGTCACCACCTACTTCATCGTGTAC
The DNA here is from genome assembly GCA_014240365.1 of Acidimicrobiales bacterium. Classification (GTDB taxonomy): domain Bacteria; phylum Actinomycetota; class Acidimicrobiia; order Acidimicrobiales; family MedAcidi-G1; genus UBA9410. The sequence continues at coordinate 13,993 of JAAZXC010000016.1, forward strand.
CGGATCACCGGTTCGGCTGCGTGGGTGGGCATGGCGGGGTTCTCCACGTTCATCCCCGTGCTGCTGATGAACCCCCTTGCCGGCTACGTGTCGGACCACTTCGACCGTCGCAGGGTGCTGTTGGCGATCAACAGCCTCTGCAGCCTGCTGGCAGCAGCGATGGCCCTGACCTGGGCGGCCGGGGGCCGCAACGTGGGTATCTGGATGCTGCTCCTGCTTGTCGGCGGATTCGTCTACGGCGTCCAGTTGCCCACGTGGCAGTCCTTCGTGGCCGAGTGCGTTCCGAGGGAGCACCTCCGCAACGCCATCACGATGAACTCCATCCAATTCAACGCCGCCCGTACGTTCGGCCCGGCCCTGGGAGGCCTGCTGATCGGCACGCTGGGTCCCGGTTGGGCCCTCACGCTCACGGCCGTGCTCTACGGCCCGGTCCTCGTCGCCCTCCTGCGGATCGATCCGGCGACCCTGTACCGACCCCAACGGTCTGCTGGAGCCGATGGACGTGGAAGGTCGGCGGTGGTCTCGGACTACCGGGAATCGATCCGGTACGTGATGAACGAACCGGGAATCAGGGCGGCGATCATCACCGTCGCGCTCATCTCGACGGCAGGCCAGCCCATCGTGCAGCAGATCGTCGTGTTCGCCGAGGAGGTCTTCGAGGTCTCGCCGTTCTGGTTCGGGATCCTCGGCTCTGCACAGGGGATGGGTGCTCTGGTGGCGGCCCCGCTGGTGGCTGGGGAGTTGAGCCAACTCAGGCGTTCGAGGGTCCAACTCGTGGCGACGTCCGGCTACGGGTTGGCCATCGTGATGTTCGCCCTTGCGCCGTCCTTCTGGGTGGGCTTCGGCGCCCTGGCCCTGATCGGTGCGATGCACCTCGCCTCGGCCACGAACCTCAACTCCACCGTGCAGTTGCAGGTGGTCGACGAACTGCGCGGTCGGGTGATGGCCATCTACCTGATGGGTGTCCTGGGGCTGTCCCCGTTCGCCAACCTGCTCATGGGTTGGCTGATATCGATCCTGGGGCCCCGACCGGTGGTTGCAGGCAGTGGCCTGATCGTCGTCGCCGGTGGGCTGGTACTCCAGTTGACTGGGCAGTACGCCCGGCTGGACCGGGACTGACCAGCCCTGACCGGGCTCAGGCCGGGTCGTCGAACGCAGACCGGTGGGCCTGCCCCTCCTCACAGGTGTCGTACACGGGGCACCAGCGACACGGGGGGCCGGGAAGCCGGGTCGGGGTGCGGCCACCATGGAGCAGCTCGACGAGTCGGCCCACGCCGTCGGATAGGCGGGCCACGCTGGCCGTGAGGGTGTCCTCCGTGACCTCTTCGGGCACGAAGCTGGCGGTGTCCAGGTAGTAGGAGGCCAGGAGCCGGGGTGGGACGCCGATGCGGAGCGTCTCGATCAGGGCGTAGAAGCGGAGGTCCTCGCGGTGCACCGGTAGCGAGTTTCCCGTCTTGAGGTCGACTATCACCTTGCCGGCCCGCTGGCCAATGGCCCGCCCCAGGGTGAGGTCCACCTTGCCCGCCAGGATCAGGCGGCCGCCGCACAACTCGGCACGGAGCCGGCTCTCGGTCACCGGGCGCCATGCCGGCTTGAGTGGTGGCCAGCACTCCATGTACTTGGTGAACGCGTCCAGCGACTCGGACCGGAGTTCGGCGCGTTCCACCTCACTGCAGCCCCGCAGCCAGTGTCCGAGGCCGCCCTGGTCGGACTCGTAGCGGGCGAGTGCCTCGTCAACCAGGACCGGCGGTTCGACCTCGAGCCGCCAGTTGATGGCCAGCTCGACGGCCTTGTGGACGATTGAGCCCCGGGCGGTCGGAACCCGCCACTCGAACTCCTCGACCTCGTCGGCCATGAACTTGGCCTCGCAGCCGTGGACCTGGGCGAGGCGGTGCTTGTGGACGAATAGGTCCTCACCGGCCGGGAGGCCATCGAGGTGGGGTTCGACGGCCGTCTCGAGGGCGGAGCGGAGGTGGTGCCGGAGGTCCTCGGCGAACTCGGGTCGTTCGTCGGCTGTTGCCCCGAGCTGGTCCAGCACGGCCTGCTGGGCCGGGTTCAGCTCTGGTGGTTTCATCGTGCCGTCTATCGGGTCCACGTCGGGAGTATGGCCCAGTCTCCACCGGGGACTCCGTCATCGTGGCTGTCACACCCTCAGTGGATACTGGAACCCATGGAGATCAGATACCCCGAGACATTCGCCGCCCGCTTCGGCGAGACCGCCCGTTCGCTGGGTCGGGCCGCCCGTCTCCGGGGTCTGGACGTTCCCACCTTCCGTTACCCGCCGGGCCTCGATGGCGTGCAGCGTTCGATCCGGCGCCGCAGCGGTTCGGCCACGATTGCCGTGGTTGTGCGGGGGCGGCCGTGGGGAGCGGTGGTTGCCGACATGGTCGAGGGGATCGTCGTGGCCAACGACCTGGACCCCGCCAGGGCGGACACCGTGAGGGCCGCGCTCTGGCTGGCCCTGGAAGAACCTGCCCTGGCTGCCTGATCGCCTGCCCACTTCCGGTCCTCGAGGCTTGATGGCCGGCCCGTTTCGGGCTCCGCGCCGCCTCTCGGCCCGGCCCGGCTGCGTTGGGTGACGGCTGGCTAGCGTGGCATGACGCCCGGGTGGCGGAACTGGCAGACGCAGCGGGCTTAAACCCCGCGGCCCCCCAGGGGGCGTACAGGTTCAAATCCTGTCCCGGGCACCGGAGGTGGATTGGATGCCACCCGTACGGCGAGGATGGATGAATGGTCGATTCGGAGCACTCCTACGAGCATCCATACCCGGCGCCTGATCTGGCCGCCCTACATCCGTTCGTACCCCTCGAGACCCGTCGCCTACCCGACGACGAGATGCTGGAGCGTGCCCGTGCCTTCCACGAGGCGATGGGTTCCAGACGCAGCGTCCGGATGTTCAGTTCCAGGCCAGTGCCCGGCGAGCTCATAGAGCGGGCGGTGCTGGCAGCATCGACCGCCCCGTCTGGAGCCCACAAGCAGCCGTGGACCTTCGTTGCGGTCCGCGACCAGGACCTGAAGTCTCGTATTCGACGGGAGGCCGAAGCCGAGGAGAGATCCAACTACCTCGAGAACCGGATGAATGAGGAGTGGATCGAGGCACTCGCTCCGCTGGGCACAGACCACCACAAGGAGTTCCTGGAGGTCGCGCCGTGGATCGTGGTGCTGTTCGAGCAGCGCTACGAACTGCGCCCCGATGGGTCCAGGCGGAAGAACTACTACGTGAAGGAGAGCGTCGGCATCGCCGCCGGCCTGTTCATCGCAGCGATCCACGACATGGGTCTGGCCACCCTCACCCACACCCCCTCACCAATGGCGTTCCTGCGACGGCTCCTGGGTCGTCCGGAGAACGAGAGGCCCTTCGTGATGTTCCCGATCGGCCACCCGCTTCCCGGCCTGCAGGTGCCGGACCTGAAGCGCAAGTCGCTGTCGGAGGTGTACGTCGAGGTCGATGGCGGGGGCGACGCGGGCACCGTCAGATGAGGAGGGCGGTTCCGAGCACGGTGAGCAGGGCGCCCAGCCATGCGCCCGGTGCCGGGGCCTGGCGGATCCTGATCCAGAGCAGGGGCAGCATGATCACCGGTGTGGTGGCTGACAGGATCGTCGCCACACCCGTGTCGCCGTGGCCGATCGCCCAGAGCAGCAGCGTCATCCCGAGCACCATGGCCGCCAGGGCACTTGCGGCCAGACGGACGTGGTCGCTGGGACGTATCTCCCCACGCTGACGCGGCCTGGCCAACAGGTCGGTGGGTCGGGCCACCAGCCACATGGCGGCCGTGGCGATCACGGCGCGTGTCGCTGCCACCGCCAGGGTGTCGGCGCCGCCGTCCAGTACCGGTTTGACGGTCAGTGCTCCGACTGCCTGGCCGAGGGCGCCGAGTACCCCCCAGGAAGCTCCGGCCCGGAGCGAACCCTCGATTCGCTCGAACACATTGGCGTGTGTTCCACCCCTGGAGCCGAAGTTGACCGCCATGGCGATTCCCACGACCGTCAGAGCGGCGCCGCCGAGTGCCGTGAGGCTGAAGGACTCGTCGTACAGCAGGACCCCGCCCACAGCCGCCAGCGGAGCGTTGGAGGTGAACACCACGGCGGTCCGACGGGGTCCGATCCGGGCCATGGCGGTGAAGAGGGCTACGTCGCCCAGCAGGATGCCGATGAGCCCCGAGACCGCCAGCAGTCCCAGGTCGTCCCGGCTGAGCGACGACCAGCCCCCGGTCACGGTGGCCAGGACCAACAGCATTCCGCTGGCATAGAGCATCCGGATACGACAGAAGCGGGGTCCTCCGAGGCGCCGGACGGGTTCGGCGGCGATGAGGCTGCTGGTGGCCCACGAGGCGGCGGCGAGAAGAGCGGCGAGCTGGTACGACAAGGCTGATATTCCACCACCGGGTTCGAACCCATGCATGGTCGGGTGGGCCCCTTCGAGTAGACCACTTGGCGCCGGCACTGCGCGAAGATGCACCGGTGGCTGACGACGGTTCCAATGCAGGGGTGGGGGCAACCGGCGGATGCCAGTGCGGCGGCGTTCGTTACCGGGTGGAGGGGCCCCTGCGGGACGTCGTCAACTGCCACTGCGAGCCGTGCCGCCGTATCACCGGCCACCACATGGCGGCCACCGCTGCCAGCGTCGACGACGTCCATTTCGAGAGCGACGCCACCCTGGGCTGGTACCAGCGGACGGCCGGTACCCGCTACGGGTTCTGCACGACGTGTGGTTCCACGCTCTTCTGGTCGGCGGCCGACAAGGCCGACATGCTTTCCATCGCCGCAGGGAGCATCGACCAGCCTTCCGGACTGGTCACCGTCCTGGCCATGTACGCCGATGAGGCACCCGACTTCCACCGTCTGGACACGACCATCCCGACGTTCGGCCGGGATCGGCCAGTCGGCGATCCGTCATGGCCCGTTCTGGGCGATGAGGTCTGACGGGGCCAGCGGTCCGGCGACGATGGAGGCCGATCAGGGGTACCCGGCCAGGCACATGGCCGCATCTATAGTCCGACCATGCGCCTGCTCCTCCTTCCGTTGCTGGTCCTGGCCGTTGTGGCGACTGCATGTGGGGGCTCCGACGACGGGCCGGTAGTCGTGCAGACGACCACCACCGGAATGTTCGTCACGACCACGGCCGCCCCGTCGGACTACTCGCCTGCGACCACAACCACGCCGAGCGTCGCCACGACGGTGGTAGCAACGGCCACCACGACTGCTCCTCCGGCGACCACCACCGCTGCCGTGATGGACGTTCCGGAGTCCGTGACCGTCGAGAAGGGCGATTCGCTCTCCAAGATCGCGAAGCGGTACGGCACGACCGTCGATGCCCTGGTCAGGATCAACGGGCTCTGTGACGCCAACCAGATCTTCGTGGGCCAGGTGGTCCTGCTGGAGGATCCGGAGGCCGAAGCCGAAGCCGAGGCCGCAGAGGACCAGGCCGAGACTGCCATCGTGACGGTCCAGCCGGGCGATTCGCTCTCCAAGATCGCCAAGCGCAACGACACGACCGTCGAGGAGCTGATGGCCCTCAACAGCATCGACGATCCCAACCTCCTCTTCGTGGGCCAGGAACTCCTCGTGGATGCGGCCGCCTCGGCCGACGAGGAGCCCGAGGAGAACCCGAACTGCTGACGGCCGGTACGTCCGCAGGCAGTTCACCCACCTGACCGTCCTGCGTCCCGCCGGGTCTACGATCCGCAACATGGCACCCAGGCTCGAGGCACGAGACGAGGCCCGGCTGGCGGGAGCTGAGGGCCCGGCGCAGCAGATGGCGACCCGGGTGGTCACCCGACTGGCCGCCGCCATGGGTGCCGAAGAGCTCATCGACATCACCGGGGCCCACATCGACTCCTGCCTCTACCACGGTCAGGCCGTCCTCGACTTCGCCGACCGCCTGGCTGACGACGGAGCGCGGGTCGTGGTGCCCACCACGCTGAACGTCTCGTCCCTGGACCTGCTTCACCCGGAGCACGCCAGGGGTGACCCCGGGGAGGCCCGTGCGTCACGAAGGCTCATGGAGCGCTTCGAGGAGATGGGCTGTCGGCCGACCTGGACCTGTGCCCCGTACCAGTTGGAGGTCCGGCCGCAGTTCGGTGAGCAGATCGCCTGGGCGGAGTCCAACGCCATCGTGTTCGCCAACTCGGTGCTGGGTGCACGGACGAATCGCTACGGCGACTTCGCTGACATCTGCTGCGCCGTCACCGGGCGGGCACCTGCCGCCGGGTTGCACCTGGACGAGCATCGCAGGGCCACCGTCGTCATCAGGCTCGACGGTGTCTCCGCCGGACTGATGGAGCGTGACGTCTTCTATCCGGTGCTCGGAGGCCTCCTTGGTGGGCTGGTAGGCAAAGCCGTACCGGTCATCAGCGGTCTGGCGCCCGGCGTGTCAGAGGATCGCCTCAAGGCGCTGGGGGCGGCGTCGGCATCAACCGGCTCTGTCGGCATGTTCCACATGGTCGGGAGCACACCCGAGGCTCCGACCCTGGAAGCAGCGCTGGCCGGCCACCGGCCCGTCGAGGAGGTCACTGTCACGGCAGCGGACCTACGTGGCGCACGGGATCGACTCTCCACGACTACCAGTGACGACCTCCGGACCGTGAGCCTCGGTACACCGCACTACTCGGTTTCCGAGATCGGACGGCTCGTCGAGCTGCTTGGTGGTCGGCGGGTCGGCGACGGCGTTGCGTTCTTCGTATCCACGGGACGTGACGTACTCCACGAGGTGGAGTTGAGGGGCTGGGCGGGCCGACTTGCCGATGCCGGGGTGACGATGGTGACCGACACCTGCACCTACTTCACCCCGATAATCCAGGACCGCACCGGCACCTCGATGACCGATTCGGCCAAGTGGGCCTACTACGCCCCCGGAAACCTCGGCCTCGAGGTCGTCTTCGGGAGCACCGAGGACTGCGTGGAATCGGCGATCCTCGGCCGGGTGGTTCGTGACGAGGGGATCTGGGCCGATGTCTGAGGCGGGCCCGACGCCGTTGGTGCTGGTGGCTGGCACCGCCATCGGGAAGGTCCTTCGCCTCGATGAGCCCCTCAGCTTCTGGGGAGGTGTGGAGACGCTGCAGGGTCGGATCATCGACCAGCGCCACCCCCAGGTCGGCGAGATCGTCGCGGGTCGCATCCTGGTCATGCCGTTCGGTCGGGGGTCCAGCTCCGGCAGCAGCGTCATCTGCGAGGCGGTCCGGGCGGGGACCGCTCCAGCTGCCATCCTGATGGCCGAACGCGACGACATCATCGCCCTCGGGGCCATTGCCGCCGACGAGATCTACGGGCTGGTCATGCCGGTCGTGGTGCTCGCCCCCGACGACCACGATGCCCTCCTGGATGGTGCGGCGGTGACCATCGGGATCGACGGCACGGTGAGCGTGCCAGACCGCGACACCGGCATCGTCTGACTGATCAATCCTCCGGGATCCACTCCTCGAGGGTGATGCCCAGGCCGTCGGCTATCCGGTTGGCGTAGGCGTAGTAGGCGGTCACCTCGGTGATGTCCAGCACGTCGCGGTCGCTGAAGCCGGCGACGCGCAGGGCCTCCACGTCGGCCTGTTCCATTTCGCCGGGACTGCGGGTCAACTTCACCGCGTAGGCGATCATCGCCCGACGCTGTGGGGTCAGGGGAGCGCTCGTCCAGTCGGCCTCGATGGCGGCCAGCAGGTCGTCGTCCTTCAGGAGCTGGCGCAGACCGCGCCGGTGGTGGGTGATTCAGTAGTGGCAGTGGTTCTCGAGGCTGACCACGAGTGCCACCAGTTCCCGCTCGACCTTGCGCAGGGTGCCGGTTCCTGACATTGCCGAGCGGTACAGCCCCTCGTGGGCGGCCAACCCGGCGGGGTTCAGCGAATGGACGGCCATGATCCGGTCAACCCGCCCGAAGGAGGCGTCCACCACCCGGCCGTAGAGGTCGCCGAGACCGTCGTCTCCAGCCCAGTCGTCGTCGGGAACGGTACGGATCCATGCCATGCCGGCGAGTCTGGCATGGGCCGGGCGGCTGTCGGGGCTCCGGTCGGCTTCAGGCGTCGAGGGTGAACTCGCTGAGGCGGTCGTACAGCGGCCTCGCCTCGGCGACCACTGAAGCCAGGTGCGCCGGTGCGGGTTCGGTGCTGGGCCGGCTGGCAGCGAAGCCTGTCGAGCGATGCGTGCTGGAGTACCAGTGTTCGGCCCAGACGCCGTCCTCGGGCTTGGGTCCGTCGGGCCACGAAAGCATCCCGGTGTCGAACTCGAGGCCCAGACGGCCGCACAGAGTTCGCAGGGTGGCCTCGGGGGCGGCCAGCAGTGCGGCGGAGTCGATCACGATGGGATCACCGCCGCCGGCCAGGATCGACTCCAGGAGCTCCACCTGTATCGACAGGCCGGTGTCGGCAACCTTCACGTCCGGCACGTTCTTGGCGAACGACGTGATGACCCTCTCCGGGTCCCGGATCAGGAGCAGGTTCCGGCATTGTCCGAGGAAGGAGCGGTCCAGTTGCACGAAGTGCTGGGCCATCTGCTTGAAGAACACGACCGGTGTGGGGTGTTCGCCGAGGATCAGGTCACGGACGACCGCCTCGCCGTCCGGGTCCTGGCTGGCCAGCACCTCGTCACGGCCGGGGTGCTCTCGTCCGGTGACCCGCAGGTAGTGCGCGTAGATCGGCTCGTCGAAGACCGTGGTGTCGCTCCGCTGCCGGAAGGCGTACATGAACGACGTGGAGATGTTCCGGGGGCCGGACCAGCAGTTGATGCGCAGTGTCATGTGTCCGGCGCTCAGTCGCCGGAGACGTCGGCCTCAACGGCCGCGCGGTAGAGCTCCTGGAGCCTTGCGGTCATCGGGCCCGGTCGGCCATCGCCGATGGTACGACCGTCGATCTCGACGACCGGGGTGAGGCCACCGAAGGTGCCGGTCACGAACGCCTCCTCGGCCGAGTAGACGTCGGTCAGGGAGAAGGGCTTCTGGTGGGCGGTGAGGCCGGCGAGCGGCGCCACCTCCAGCACCAACTGGCGTGTGATGCCGTTCAGGTTGTACTGACCGGTCGAGGTCCACACCCCGCCCTCACGAACCACGAAGAAGTTCGTGGCGTTGCAGGTGGCGACCGCACCGGTGGGATCGAGCATGAGCGCCTCGTCGGCCCCGGCCTTCACGGCCTGTATGAGGGCGATGACCTCGTGCAGTTTGGAGTGGCAGTTGAGGCGCTGGTCAAGCGTGTCGGGTGCCGGTCGGCGCACCGTCGTCGTGAACAGGGTTATGCCGGCCGCAGCCACGGCCGGGTCGGCGGCCTTGTGCTCGGCGATGATCACCATGTTGGGGCCGCCCACGACGTTGGATGGATGCTGCGAGGGGGTCTTCTTGTCTCCCCGGGTGATCATGAGCCGGGCATGCACGTCGTCGTGCATGTCGTTGTGGCGGACGGTGGAGTACAGCGCCCCGGCCACCTCGTCGCGGGTCATGCCGATGTCCAGGTCAATGGCCGCTGCACCGGCGAACAGGCGGTCCAGGTGCCTGTCCAGGAAGGCGAAGCGTCCATGGTGCAGGCGCAGCCCCTCCCAGATTCCGTCGCCCACCAGGAAGCCACTGTCAAATACCGAGATCCTGGCCTCGTGGCGTGGGAAGAACTCGTCGTTGATGAAGATCTCGACCGACTCGTTGCGTTCGTCGGCGAGGGCCTGATGGGTGCTGTGTGGCATGACGGCGAGCGTACCGACGGGGACGGGGCCTGTTGGCGCCTCCGGAAAGGACGGGGAAAACAGGGCGGTATTGGTGACGTAGGTCACGCATGTGCGGCGGGGGCCGGATATCGTCCCGTCTGCCCACTGCCGATGACTCCAACGGAGCGCATGTGACAACCCACGCAGTCTCGACTAAGCCCGCGAAGCGCGTAGTGGCCGTCGACCGCTTCCTGACCTTTATCCGGATCTTCCTGGTCACGATGATCGTGATCGGGCTACTGGCCTTCATCTGGCAGCAGATCGATGCCGACAACGTGTTCGCCCGGTGGCGCAACCCGGGCGCCCGGGGCCTCACTGGCGACCAGTTCAAGGGCCTGCTCATCTCGGGCCTCTCGCAGGGGTCCATGTACGGCCTCATCGCCCTTGGCTACTCGATGGTCTACGGCGTCCTCGGGTTCATCAACTTCGCACACGGCGAGGTGTTCATGGTCGGTGCCATGACGGGGTTCATCGCCTCGGACAAGTTCGCTGCGAACGGGCTGTGGGAGTCCAACTTCCTTCTCTGCCTGGCACTGATCATGCTCATGGCGATCTTCTTCTCGACCTTCACGGCGATCCTCATGGAACGCGTTGCCTATCGGGCGCTGCGGAATTCGCCGCGACTCATCCCGTTGATCACCTCGATCGGCGTGTCATTCTTCATCCAGAACCTTGTGCTGGGCCTGTTCGGGCCGGCCACCAAGAGCTACCCACGCCTTCCCGAGTGGCTGGCCGACCAGCGGTCCATCCTGACCTTCGAGATCGCCGGCACCCGGATCCTCGTGCTGGTGGTCGCCGCTGCATCGATGACGGGCCTCTGGTACATCGTCGAGCGCACCAAGACCGGCAAGGCAATGCGAGCCGTGGCCGAGGACAAGGAGATCGCCTCGCTCATGGGGATCGACGTGAACCGGACCATCGTCACCACGTTCGCTGTCGGTGGGGCCATGGCTGGCGTGGGCGGGATCCTCTGGGGTCTCATGTTCCGGTCGGTCACCCACATGACGGGCTTCCTGCCCGGCGTGAAGGCGTTCACCGCCGCGGTGGTCGGTGGCATTGGCAACCTCGGCGGTGCCATGGCCGGCGGCATCTCGCTGGGTTCCGCTGAATCGCTCGCCCCGCTTCTCATCCTCGAACCCCTCGGGGTGCCGGGCGTGTCGCAGCTCAAGGACGCCGTGGCGTTCACGGTCCTCGTCCTCGTGCTCCTGTTCAAGCCGACCGGGCTCTTCGGAGAGCGGCTCTCAGCGGAGGATCGGGCATGAGCACAATGACCGCAACCATGCCGTCGTCGGCCCTCGACCAGGACTGGCGCAGGGTGCTGCGCTGGGGCCTCATCTGCGGCGGTGTCCTGATCGCCCTCTGCCTGGTCGGCATGCCAGTCGAACTGGACAGACGGGAGCTAATTGAGCGCTACCTCAGCCTCGGTTATGTCTCGGTTCTGATGATTCCGATCCTGATCGGCCGGATCGCCGCCACCCAGGTTGTCCTGGAGGGCGTCGAGTCCCGGAAGCAGGGTCTGTACGACCTGGTCACCGGCCTGGCGGTCGGCATCCTCGGTGGTGTCAGCCTGTCGTTGCTGATCGTGGCGCTGGACTCCTGGGACCTGCGGGACCCGCTGGTCAACTGGAGCCCGAAGCTGTTCCGCTTCCTCACCTACGAGAACGGCATTGGTTTCGGTCTCATGGCCTGGATCGTGACCTGCGGGCTGCTGGGCATGATGGGAGCGGCGTCGCACGTCGTGCCGGCAATGCTGCGACGGGTGTCGGGAATCGTGGTGCTCAGCCTGCTGGGCATCTCGGTGCTGGAGGGAGCCATAGAGGACCTCTCGGAGGGCTTCGGTCTCGAGTGGTTGACGGACCTTCTCTACGCCAAGAAAGGCGGCCTGACGCTCACGTCGGCGATCCTGGCTGGAGCGGCCATCGCCTTTGTCGCGGTCCTCACCAGCGGACGCGTGAAGGCGCTCACCACCAGCTACCGGGAGAAGGAGGGCGCCGACCGCCAGAAGGCCTCGATCATCCTGTTCGTCGTGGTGGCCGTGCTCGTCATCGTCCTGCCGATATTCCTGGGCAAGATCATGAACGAACTGCTGGCCAATGTCGGCCTCTTCCTACTGCTCGCCCTGGGCCTGAACATCGTGGTCGGCCTGGCTGGGCTCCTGGACCTCGGCTACGTGGCCTTCTTCGCCGTCGGCGGCTACACGACCGCTGTTCTGACCTCGCCGAACAGCCCGTTCTTCGCTCCTGAAATGCACTTCGGGTTCGCCCTCATCTTCGTGGTCATCTTCGCCATCGTCGTGGGACTGGTGATCGGGGCACCGGTCATCAGGATGCGCGGCGACTACCTGGCCATCGTGACTCTCGGATTCGGCGAGATCATCCGTCTGCTGTTCCTGTCGGACTGGCTGGGCCCCTACTTCGGTGGCGCCCAGGGCATCACGAACATCCCGGGCGTGGACCTGGGCTTTGCAACGGTGAAGGGGACCGACCCGAGGTCGGTGTTCTACCTGGTGCTGTTCTTCTGTGCTATTGCCATCTACGTCTCCTGGCGCCTCCAGGCCTCGCGCCTGGGGCGGTCCTGGATGGCTATCAGGGAGGACGAGCAGGTGGCTGAGACCATGGGCATCAACACCGTCAACTCGAAGCTGATGGCGTTCGTGGTGGGTGCCGTTATGGCGGCCTTCAGCGGGGCGGTGCTGGCAGCCAAGGTCGGGTCGATCTTCCCGACCAGCTTCATGATCCTCATCTCGATCATCATCCTCGTGGTTGTGATCGTCGGTGGGATGGGCAACATCGCCGGAGTGATGGTCGGCTCGTTCGTCCTCATCGGAGTGCTGGGTGGGCCCAAGCAGCCGGGCCTGCTCCAGGAGTTCCAGAACTTCAAGCTGCTCATCTACGGCATGCTGCTCGTCTTCATGATGTTGAAGCGCCCAGAGGGCCTGGTACCCAGCGCCCGACGCAGCCGTGAACTCCACCAGGACGAGTTCCTGCAGGACGCCTGGCTGAAGGGCGACAAGCCCGGCACTGACGACGATGACGGAGAGACCGTGGGCGACGACGGGGGGGAGGAGGAATGAGCCTTCTCGAGATCAAGGACCTGAAGATCACCTTCGGTGGTCTGGATGCCCTTTCAGGGTTGAACTTCCATATCGACGAGGGCGAGATCGTGAGTGTCATCGGCCCCAACGGGGCTGGCAAGACGACGTTCTTCAATGCCATCTCCGGCCTCGTGGCTCCCACGGAAGGCGATATCGAGTTCGAGGGAGAGTCGCTTCTGGGCCTGGATCCCAGCACCGTGACCTCGCTGGGCATTGCCCGCACCTTCCAGAACGTGCGCCTGTTTCCCAACATGACGGTCCTCGAGAACGTCATGGTGGCCCAGCACTGCCGCACCAAGGAGCTCATCTACGGGGCGTTGTTCCAGACGAAGGCATTCAGGAAGGAGGAGAGCGAGATCCGGGAGCGGGCCATCGAGATCCTCGGATTCTTCGGTAACCGTCTCATCGGCTACCGCCTGGACCAGCCGGCCTTCGCGCTCTCGTATGCCAACCGCCGTCGTCTTGAGATCGCCCGTGCGATGGGAACGCAGCCGAGGCTGCTGCTCCTGGACGAGCCTGTTGCCGGCATGAACCCAATCGAGACGACCGAGTTGACCAACCTCATCGGCCGGTTGCGTAGCGAGTGGGGCTTCACGATCGTGATGATCGAACATGACATGAAGGTGGTGCGCGATGTCTCGGACAGGGTCGTCGTGCTGGACCACGGCGTGCCCATCGCCCAGGGCTCCTACGACGAGGTGTCCACTGATCCGAACGTCATCGAGGCCTATCTGGGCCGCCCGGTGGAGGCCAAGGCATGACCGACAACAACGGCGCAACTGCGCTTCTCGAGTTCCGGAAGGTCAACACCCACTACGGAGCCGTCCACATCCTGAAGGACGTGGACCTGGCCATCTATCCGGGCGAGTTGGTCTGCCTGTTGGGCGGCAATGCTTCAGGCAAGTCCACGACGCTCAAGACCCTTCTCGGCATGGTCACTCCTACGTCGGGTGAGGTGGTGCTCGACGGTGAGGTCGTGAACGACAAGCCCACCAGCTACCGGGTCATCAACGGCGTCACGATGGTCCCGGAGAACCGACGGCTGTTCAAGCGCCTCAGCGTCAAGGAGAACCTCGAGCTGGGTGCGTACCTGCGTAACGACAAGGACGGCATTGCCGAGGACCTGGAGAAGATCTACGACCTGTTCCCACGGGTCAAGGAGCGCCTCTCCCAGAAGTCCGGCACGTTGTCTGGTGGCGAGCAGCAGATGGTGGCCATTGGCCGGGCGCTCATGTCGAGGCCCCGGGTCCTGCTCATGGACGAGCCGTCGATGGGTCTGTCCCCAGCGTTGGTGCAGCAGAATTTCGAGCTGATCCAGCAGATCCACGCCGACGGGATGGCCATCTTCATGGTGGAGCAGAACGCCAACATGGCGCTTTCCATTGCCGACAGGGGATGGGTGCTCCAGACCGGCCGGGTAGTGCTGGACGACAGTGCCGAGGCGCTCCTCGCCAACCCGGAACTACGGGCCTCCTACCTCGGTGAGGGCTGAGACTGCGGGACACGACCCCTGTCTCCGGTACTGCCCAGAGCGGTCCCGCCAGGAGTGCCGACGCTGAGGCCCGGAGGCGGCGCTAGTCCAGCATCTCCTCCCGGCAACCGACTATGGCCTCCGTGCCAACGCTTTCAAATCGTGATGCGGTCGGGCCTGGAACCGGCCACCACCGGGGCATAGGTCGCCTCAGATAATGGCCTTCTCGAGGAAGGGTTCGCCTCGCACTATGCGGTCGTGGCCGAGGTCGGCCAGGTCCAGGGTCCGGTATTCGCCGTAGATGATGAGCTCGCTGAGGCCCCGGCCCACGCCTGCGCTCTGCTGGAATCCGTGGCCGCTGAAGCCGTTGCAGAAGTAGAAGTTGGGCACGGCGTCGGCGGGTCCGACCACGGCGTTGTGGTCCAGCGTGTTGTAGGCGTAGTGGCCCGCCCACGAGTGGGTAACGCCGATCCGCTCGAACGCCGGTATCCGATGAGCCAGCGCAGGCCAGATGACCTCCTCCCACTGGTCGTGGCGGACAGCGAAGTCATCGGGGTCCACCTCCACGTCGTCCAACGGCGGGGCACCGGCCAGGTAGTGGGGTGGTTCGGTCCGGACGTGAACTCCGGTGGTGTCGATGGTCATCGGCAGGGTCGGCCCGTCGAGGGCCTCGCGGCAGGCAAACACGAAGGCAGCGCGGATCCTGGGTTCCACCGGCAGTTCCAGGCCGGCCATCTCGGCGATCCACCGGCCCCGCGGCCCGGCACAGTTCACGACCCGACCACAGGACACCACGTTGCCCGACGCAAGCTCCACGTGGGTGATCCGCTGTCCGCCGCCGTCGGCTCCGGCCAGCCTCAGGTCCACCACCCGGTCGGTGAGGTACTCCACGCCGTTGTGGCGGGCCCGCTGTTGGAAGCCCCGCATGAGGCAGTAGGCGTCCAGCGTGCCTTCGTGCCGCAGCCCCAGGCTGGCACCGGCCAGGTCGTCGACGAACAGGTACGGAAATCGGTCTGCCAGCTCGCCGGGAGTCAGCAGGGCGACTTCGGCACCGCAGGACCGCTGCACCTCGTGGTTCTCGCGCAGGACGTCCATGCCGTCGTCGGTGCCCAGGAACAGGTAGCCGGTTTCCCGGAAGCCCAGACCGGGGGCCTCGTCATCCACCTGGACGTTCTGGTGGAAGTCGGCGAAGAACTCGGTGGCGAACATCGACAATCGGATGTTCACCGGTTCGGAGAACTGGTGGCGGATGCTGGCCTCCGACAGCGTCGTGGATGACTTCTCGTAGGTGGGGTCGGGCTCGACGACCAGCACCGTGCCGCCGTGGTCGGGGTTCTCCGACAACCAGTAGGCCAGCGAGCTGCCCATGACGGCCCCACCGATGATGACCGTGTCGTAGGAGGTGCGGACGGGACCGCTCAACTGACGTAGCCCTGCCTGTGGTCGCGGATCACGTCTTCGGGGTCCCGTTCGCCCTCGTCGCCGAAGCCGCCGCCTCCCGGTAGCTCAAGTATGAGGGTCCGTCCCTCGGGGACCATCTGCTTCCCCTTGGCATTGAAGGGGGTGCCGTCATCCAGGTACACGCGGCCCGTGGCGCCATCGCCGCCGCCGTGTCGACCCCGGGCCGGGTTCTGGACCCGGTCGAACATGCAGGAGAAGGCGAACTCGTAGCCCTCGGTCGGGCCCAACTCGATCACCTGGCCCAGCCCGCCGCGCATCCGGCCCGCTCCGCCGGAGTCGGGGCGGAGTTCCTTTCGCCACACGACGATGGGGCCGGCCTGCTCGGTTGCCTCGGCCGGCATGGTGCGCACGCCGCTCGGGAAGGCCGTGGCGTTGAGGCCGTCCAGCGTGGGTCGTGCACCGGTGCCCCCGCTGTTGAACATGAGGATCTCCCGGGGCGGCAGTCCCGACATGGGGTCGGTCGCCCGGGCGCTCACCTGGAAGTTCCAGAGTGCGCCGGCGCCCTCGGCCGGCACGATGTCGGGCAGAGCGCCGGCGATGGCCCCGAGGCACAGGTCGGTCACGAAGTGGCCGATGACGTGGCGCACGGCCACCGGCTCGGGATGCTTGGCGTTGAGGATGCAGCCCTCGGGTGCGCTGACGGTGAAGACGGCCAGCGAGGCGTGGTTGGACGGCATCTCCGGTGCCAGAGCCACCAGCATGGCGTAGGAGAAGTAGGCGTGGGCGTAGGTGAGCGGCACGTTCACGCCGTGGGCGCACGTCGCCGAGGTACCGGTGAAGTCGGCGTGGGCGCCGTCGTCTGTGACCGTGAGCGTCACCGCGAGGTCCACGGAGTCGTTGTACCCGTCGACGCGCATCTCGTTGCTGTAGGTGCCCACAGGCAGGGTGCGGATGCGCTCCCGGGTGGCGGTATCGGTCCGGTCGAAGACGAAGGCGGCCAGGTCGGCCAGGTCGTCCAGGTCGAACTCGTCGAGCATGGCGTGCAGGCGTCGGATGCCGGTGTCGTTGCAGCCCGACAGCGAGTAGAGGTCGCCGACCACCTGGCCGGCCTCGCGCACGTTGTGGCGGACGATGTTGAGCAGGTCCTCGTTGACCACACCGCGCTCGGCGAACTTCATGATCGGGACGAACAGGCCCTCCTCGTACACCTCGGTGGCATCGGGCCCGTAGCCGCGGCCACCCACGTCGACCACGTGGGCCGTGCATGCGAAGAAGGCGACCAGGGTGCCGTTGCGAAACACCGGGTTGACCACCGTGAAGTCATGCAGGTGGCCTGTGCCCTTCCACGGATCGTTGGTGATGTAGGAGTCGCCCTCGTAGATGCGATGCGGGCCGATGTCCTCGATGAAGTTGACTACGGCGGCAGCCATCGTGTTGACGTGGCCAGGTGTACCGGTCACCGCCTGGGCGATCATCCGGCCCTCGGCGTCGTAGACGCCTGCCGAGAGGTCACCGGCTTCGCGCACGCTGGTGGAGAACGCGGTGCGCACGAGGGCGAGCGCCTGTTCCTCCACTATGGAGATGAGGCGGTTCCACATGACCTGGTTGCGTAGTTCGCTCATCGCCCAGATCCCCCGTTCTGACTCTGGGTGATGAGCAGGCAACCGTCGGTCTGGACGACCGCCTGGCGGCTGGATGACACCCAGGTGGTGGTCTGGGGTTCGACGATGACCGCCGGCCCGGCAACCCGGTCGCCGGGCGACAGGGCTTCGCGTTCCACTACCGCCGCGACCACGACCGAGTCGGTTCCGGCGTCATGCACGGGCCGGGTGCGCTGGATCGCCACCTCTCGGAGCGCCTCGACCCGCTCCACCCGTTGAACCGGGGGCCGCGGTGTGGCGACGCGCACAGACCAGCTGATGGCTTCGACGGCGAGGCCGGCAATGGCCCGCCCGAAGAACTCCTCGTAGGCCTTCTCGAACCTGTTGGCCAGCAACTCGCCACCCAGGTGGTCGAAGGGTCCGCCCTCGAGGCGGACCGGGATCTCCCAACCCTGACCGGCGTAGCGCATGAAGGCACACCGCTCGGTCTCCAGTGCCGGCGGGTCTCCAGTGTCATCGCTGGCGGCCAGCGCCGCTGTGACGAAGCTGGTGGCCTCGTCGGCCAGGCCCGACAGCAGCAGGTTGACCGCATCGGCGTCGAACTCCCCGGCCGCCACGTGGTGGCTGCGGAGCGCCTCGTAGGCGAATGGGGCCCGTAGGAAGCCAATGGCCGATCCCACGCTGGCACCCGGTGGTACGAGCAGTTCGTCCACGTCCAGTTTGTCGCAGAGCCGACCGGCGTGGAGCGGGGCACCGCCACCGAAGGCGATCATCGTGTACTTCGACACGTCCTTGCCGTTCTCGACGGCGTGGACCCTGGCGGCGTTGGCCATGTTCTCGTCGACCACCTCGGCCACGCCACCGGCAGCCTCGTCGGCGGTCAGGTCCAACACGTGGGCCACGTCGGTCGTCAGGGCGGCACGTGCCTCCTCATCGGACAGATCGATGCCGGGGGCTCCGAAGGTGTCGGCCGAGAGGCGACCCAGGACGAGGTTGGCGTCGGTCACGGTGGGTCGGATGCCGCCCAGCCCGTAGGAGGCGGGCCCGGGTTCGGATCCGGCGCTGAGTGGGCCGACCCGGATCTGGCCGAGCACGTCGACCCCGGCGATGGAACCGCCACCGGCCCCGATCTCGATCATCTCGATCACCGGGATGGAGATGGGCATGCCGCTGCCCTTGGTGAAGCGCTGCGTGCGGGCCACCTCGAAGGTCTTGGCCGTGCTCGGGGTGTGGTCCTCGATGAGGCAGATCTTGGCGGTGGTGCCACCCATGTCGTAGCTCAGCACGGCGTCCAGGCCGTGGCGGGCTGCAATGTCGGCGGCGAAGATGGCGCCGCCTCCAGTTTGTCGCAGAGCCGACCGGCGTGGAGCGGGGCACCGCCACCGAAGGCGA
>JAAZXC010000170.1 GCA_014240365.1 Acidimicrobiales bacterium
CCTGTCGAGCTTCGAGGACGACGGTTCGGATGACGGGCTGCTTGTGCCGATGACTGAGATCATGGACGGCACCCCATAGGGGATCGTTTGACCGTGTGACGCGGAGCCCCGGCCTCCCGGCCATCAAGCCGGACGGTCGGGGCTCCGCCGCGTCCGGGCACGGGCTTTGCAACAGGAGCGCTCAGGGGCCTAATGGACGATTTAGCTCAGGTGGACGGCAGGGGATCCAACCCAGACCATTCGCCTTCTGTCAAGATAATGGATATTATCATGCATTAGGATTGGGACTTCCAGGGACATGGCCTACAGAGCACTACCAACCAACGACGACATGCCGTCGATATTTCACGAATGGTTGCATTGACTACCGCTCTACGAGGACAAGCCGATACACACCGTGCGTGCCTACGGCCAGGGAGTCCGACGGGTGGTGTCCTACATGGACGTCGGACCGGGAGGCTTCGGGCCTGACAGCCTCGACCAGGCCAGTCTGACGGACACCGTGCGAGCTATGAGGGCCGATCCGGACGTCTCCAAGGCGACGGTCAACCAGACCCTTGCTGCCTTGAAGTCCTTCTACGACTTCTGCATTGCCGACCGTCTAGTGGCCGAGGTCCCCGATATCTCCCGAATCCGCAAAGTGGCCAAGCTGGATGTCCCGCAGGT
>JAAZXC010000171.1 GCA_014240365.1 Acidimicrobiales bacterium
GGCCGAGGAGACCTTCGAGAAGGAGCAAACTGAGGCGGCGGCTGCCCGGATGTTGGAGGGCACCTTCACCCTGGACGACTTCCTGGACCAGATCCGAGCACTCCGCCAGATGGGGCCAATCAGCAACCTGATGGGCATGGTCCCGGGCATGGCGCAGCAGATGCGCGACGTCGACGTCGACGATGGGCGTATCGACCGGATCGAGGGGATCATCAACTCGATGACCCCGGCCGAGAGGATTGATCCCGACATCATCGACGGCTCCCGTCGGGCCCGGATCGCCCGGGGCAGCGGCACCCAGGCAGGGGAGATCAACCAGCTGGTCAAGCAGTTCCGTGAGATGCGGAAGATGATGAAGCAAATGGGTGGTCGGGGTGCGACGAAGAAGAAGGGCCGCAAGGGTCGGAAGCCACGAATGACGGCCGTCTCACCGACCGGATCCAGTGCTCGGAATCAGCCCTTCGGCCGGTCCCCCAGCAGGTCCAGGCCGCCGCCCGGCAACCCCGGAACGCTCGCCTGATCACCCAAACCGGGTAGGGAGAGCCCCTTCTTCCGGTCCACCGGGACTGGGCCCCGGGCCGTGGTCCGCCCACCGCCTGCCTTCCGACCCTTCCGGCCCTTCTTCTTCGTCACACCCTGGCCACCCATTTGCTTCATCATCTTCC
>JAAZXC010000172.1 GCA_014240365.1 Acidimicrobiales bacterium
TTCGAGGGCTACCTCCGACAAAGGGTCGAATCGAACTACTTCGCCGCGGCCGTTCTGATCCCGGAGCAGGCGGCCGTGGGGTTCCTCGATGTGGCCCATGGCGAGGGCGACCTCTCGATCGAGGACCTCAAGGAGCGGTACTACGTCTCGTACGAGATGGCCGCCCACCGGTTCACCAACCTGGCGACCCGGCACCTGGGCCTGCCGGTGCACTTCCTACGCACCGACACCGCCGGGACCATCACCAAGGCGTACGAGAACGACGGCCTGGCCTTCCCCAGCGACGAAGAGGGTGGCCTCGAGGGCGTCCGGGTGAGCCGGCTCTGGGGGGCCCGTCAGGCATGGGCGTCGTCGGAGATCGTCCACGAACAGTTCACGGCCACCGATGACGGTGACTTCTGGTGCGCCACGTATGTGGAGAACGTCGCCGAGGGCACGCCGTTCGCCATCACGATCGGCTGCACTGCAGCGGATGCGGGTTCCTTCCGAGGCGGCGACACTGTGCGCCGGGCGAGCGCCCGAACGGAGGACCTCGCCGCCGACCCCGAGATGATCGACCGCTGGGAGAGGGTCGCCTGGCCGTCCGCCTCGGAGCGGAGCTTCGTCCTGACCGCCCTGCCACCCGCCGGACGGGAGTTCTCGCCGTTCCCTGGTATCGACCTG
>JAAZXC010000173.1 GCA_014240365.1 Acidimicrobiales bacterium
CGAGGGTCGGCGGCTAGTAGGGCGGCCAATGCCCGGTAGCGAGCCGACCATCTGGTGACTCGGGCCGGGAGTTCGACCAGCTGTGGGCGGGCCACCGCGGCGGCCAGCGCCGACATGCGCATCGACAGGTTCGGCGTTGTCAACCGGTGACGCTCCAGCACCTCGGCCTCGGGTGCCGCTCCGTGCTGGGCGTAGAGCATGTACGACCCGCTCAGGAGCACCGCCCGGGCGGCCACGTCCTCGTCGTCGGTGACCAGCAGGCCCCCCTCGCCGGAGTTCACGTGCTTGAAGGTCTGGGTGGAGAAGCAACCAGCCATCCCGAAGGTGCCGGTGGGTCGACCCTTCCACCCGGCCCCCATGGTGTGGGCGCAGTCCTCCACCACCACCAGGCCGAGGGCGTCGGTGACCTCGCCGAGGGCATCCATGTCGGGCACGTGTCCGCGCATGTGCGACAGCAGCAGGACCCGGGAACCGGATCGCTCGGCGGCGGCGGCCAGGTCGTCCAGGTCGATCCGGTAGTCAGGGGTGGTGCCGACGAACACCGGCGTGCCACCGGCGTGGACCACCGCCCCGGGCACCGGGGCCAGGGTGAAGGCGTTCATCAGCACCGGTTCACCGGGTTTGACGCCGACGGCCATCAGCGCCGCGGCCAGCGACGCCCC
>JAAZXC010000174.1:0-240 GCA_014240365.1 Acidimicrobiales bacterium
TTCTAACTAGACTGAATAAGTACGTCCTGACGGACGTGACTCGATAAACACCCAGATGGAATTGCGAACCTGGCAAGAAGAGTAATACTGTCATTAGCAGTCCTAACCTATTAGATCTAATACTAGATTTAGGGTCGGCACTTTCTCAACATTGTCTCCTACGGAGAGGTGCTGTAGGGGCTCGCTGGAACCAGAACGACCCTCTCCCCCATCGTCGACGTTGAGAGGCGCCTGAGAGGC
>JAAZXC010000174.1:250-645 GCA_014240365.1 Acidimicrobiales bacterium
CGTCAATAGCCCAGCAGGGGCGGTTCAAGGGCCGAACCAGCCCGCTCTGCGACTACTGCGACGCTAAGCCGTTCTGCCTGGCGTAGATGTAGTCGCCGCCGGAGTGATCTTCGACTAGGCCGTTCTGGCAGGACTGCAGGCACTGACCCCCACCCCGCAAGGGGGTGGGCGACGCCAGGAGCCCTCGGTGTAGAACGGCCTGGACCAGTTCGGCCACACCAGTTCAGGGCGTGGCGTTCTTCTTCAGATCAGCAAGTTGGGCTGTCGGTGGAGGCAGGGTCAAGCGTGAGAACGTATGCCGCTGAAACCAAGTCCAAGAACCTCACGTCTAGGTCGTACGGTCCGGTTACCCCAGCCTCAAAGATGATCTCCGCTCCATCGCCGTAGAGGCCGAT
>JAAZXC010000175.1 GCA_014240365.1 Acidimicrobiales bacterium
CCCTGCAAGCTGACCAACGGCCTGAAGTTTCTGTGTCTGCTGTAGGTTACGTTGCAAATCCAGGTCCGTGGTGACATCTCGCAGGCGTATCACGACCCGATGGGTTCCATTTGAATCCTTATAACGACTGCCTGCGGTCTCGATCCAGCGCCACACATCGTCATCGCCGACGTAGCGCACCGGCACACTAGAGAGCAGTTCATCTTCACTGAACATTCGTGCCAAGAGAGCGGACTGCTCCTGTTGGTCAGAAGGCCAGATCCGGTCGGCAAGGGTTGAGCCTACGAGGTTCTTCACACCCAATACCTCGGTCGTGTTTTGGCTCGCATACGTCACTTGCCCTGGTTGATCGATCTCGATGATCACATCGCGACTATGCTCGACAAGTGCGCGGTAGCGGGCGCTCTCTTCTACGAGTGCCCGGTCGAGTCTTTTACGCTCATCTTCAGCGAGTTTCTCGCGGCGTTGGGCAGCCTTGCGAGTGATGTCGCTAGAGACCAGGACCATAAATACAGAGATTAGGAAGATGATCGCCGCTCGGATAGGAGAGGTGCCCATGGTGGCGGGGTCAAGCTCGATAGGGGTCACAATTCCAGTGAACCACTTCAAAGTAAGCCCAATCAGAAGTAGC
>JAAZXC010000176.1 GCA_014240365.1 Acidimicrobiales bacterium
AGACCCGACGCACGACAGCCCAGGTGGCCTCGCCCACCGTTGACGCCACCGCCCGCCACCCGACCCCGCTCGCTGCCTCCAGCGAGGCCAGCACGTCAGAAGTCGAGAGATGGATCGGCGTCTCCGGTCCACGGCTGTTCACCCAGACCAGGGAGCCACCGGCCGCAAGACAACGGTCCACCTCGGCCGGGAACAGCAGCATGTTCTGCAGGATGAACACGTCGACGACCCCGTTGGCCAGCGGCAGTCTCGAGGCGTCGGTGCAGATCAGCGGCGGCGCACCGGCCACTGCATTGGCGAGCATCACGGGCGACAGGTCGGCGGCCACGTAGCGGTCGAAGCGCCCAACCAGATCGCGGGCCGAGATGCAGGTTCCCGCACCCAGCTCGACCGCCGTCCGGCCGTCCACCGCACCGCGATCCAGGGCATCGAGCAGCGGAGCGTTGCGGCCCGGGTGGTCCCGGGTGGCCGACCAGCCGGGGGCCAGCGAGTCGAACAGGTCCCGTACCTCGTCGAGGACTCCACCGTTCCAGATACCCCGGTGGGCCACCTCCTCGGTGACCTCACGCATGCGGTGGTTGGTGACCGTGCCCCTCGTGCCCTCGTCGTGACCGGG
>JAAZXC010000177.1 GCA_014240365.1 Acidimicrobiales bacterium
TCGGGCCGGGCATCGAGACCTGAGTCCAGCAACTCCAGGGCGACCAGCAGGTCGCCGGATGCTGCAAGGCCGGTGGCTATCCGCTCACGGAGGCGACTCGCCGCCAGCAGGTCGCCGACTATGGGCGGGGCCTCCATGCCATCGAGCGCGACGAGATCCTCAGCGGCGCCAGCGTGGTCCCCGTCCGCATGACGCTGCGAGGCACGAAAGACGCGGACGTCCGGATACATCGGATCCACGGCCACGGCCTCATTCAGGTCTGAACGACCCTCGGTGTCGGCGCCGGCCCGCCAGCGCGCCCAGCCCCGGTAGGCGAGGGCCTCGACGTTTGACGGCTGGATCTCGAGCACCCTGGAGTAGATGGAGATGGCCTCGTCCGGTGAGGACACTCCTGCATCGGCGAGGAGGGTCCGCGTCGACGACCGGATGTCGCCACTCAGCGTGTCGCCAGCCAGACGGTCACCGGCCGAGCGGGCCACGAGGACCCCGGCCAGGACCACGACGACGGCCACCACGCCCAGCACCACGGGTCGTCGAGTTGTAGAACCGCCCCTGGAGCGGCCCTGCCACCGCCTGATGGACACCACCACCCCAGTCATTGCCG
>JAAZXC010000178.1 GCA_014240365.1 Acidimicrobiales bacterium
GTAGACGACCCGCCCCCGCTCTGCCATGGCACGCGCTATCGGAGCGAAGTCGAAGCGGACCATGCCGAGGTCCTGGCGGGCGCCGATGGCGAGGTTCTCGTAGTCGAGGAAGAGGGCGATGCGTTCCTCGTTGTCGTCTGTTCTCATACCGACAGCATCACATACCCATACCGGAGTTCCTCCGATGCCGGTCAGAGAGCGTCCAGGCGCTCCTCCAGCCGGGTCCCGGTCGCCTCGTCGGCGGGCAGGAACGGCGGGCGGACGGTGGCCCAGGTGGAGTCGTCCAGCCTGAGGGCCAGGAGCCGCTTCATGGTCGGGATGGCCGGGTATTCCTGCATGACCAGGCGGTAGGCCCGAACGTCGACCATGGCCGTCTCGGCCGCCTGACGGCCGCCTGACCCGTGCAGACGGATCACCTCGGCCACCGGGCCGGCGTTCACGTTGGCGGTGGCCGTTATGCAGCCCGGCCCGCCCAGGTCCAGGGCGTCGAGCAGGGGCAGCTCGGCTCCCGGGTAGACGGTCAGGCCGTCGATATCGAAGAGCGCCTCGGTGTTGGACCAGTCCCCCGACGAGTCCTTGATGGCCACGACCACCTCCGGGAACT
>JAAZXC010000179.1 GCA_014240365.1 Acidimicrobiales bacterium
CTCCCCCTCCAAGGATGACTTCCTCGTCCGGCTCCGCCGGATCGAAGGCCAGGTCCGCGGCCTCCAACGCCTGGTCAACGAGGACACGTACTGCATCGACGTCCTAACCCAGATCTCGTCGGTGACCAAGGCGCTGCAGGGCGTCGGGGTGGCTCTCCTAGACGAGCACATTCGGCACTGCGTGAGCGAGGCCGTTCAGGAAGGGGGCGACACCGCCGACGAGACGGTCGAAGAGGTTGTGGCGGCGATCCAGCGTCTCCTTCGTTCGTAGGCCCTCCCCCGCTATACAATCCCGGTGCGGTCGGAGGACCGAAGTCCGGTGTGATCCCGGCACTGTCCCGCAGCGGTGATGCCGTCGCCTTTCGGCGGCGGCGAGTCCGAACCAGCTTCCGCCGTGCGAACCAGACACCCTCGAGGCAAGGGGATCGGTTCGGCCGACGGACAAAGGTCCTGTCGATCGAGCGACCTCACCTCGACGACAGGAGGACCCACCGTGATGGCCTACAAGATCCTTGGCCCGCTCCTGGTCGTCGTCATCGCGGCCTGTGGCGGCACCGAAGCCTCCAGCGCTATGTCCGGCGTGCCGGCCGCCGCCGAA
>JAAZXC010000017.1 GCA_014240365.1 Acidimicrobiales bacterium
CGCAGGCGCGAGTTGGCCGCCACCCCACCACCCAGACAGGCACCCCTGGCACCGGTCGCCTCGATGGCCCAACGGGTCTTGGTGACCAGCGCATCCACCACCGCCTCCTGGAACGAGGCCGCCACGTCAGCGGTGGCCACCCCCGGGTCGGAACGTACGTGGTTCACCACAGCGGTCTTGAGGCCACTGAAGGAAAAGGCGTACCGGCGGTCCTCCGGGAGGGTGTCCGGATTCTCCTGGACCATGGAACGGGGATAGTCGAAGGCCGCCAGGTCACCCTCGCCCGAGAGGGCATCGATCGCCGGGCCACCCGGATAGCCCAGATCCAGGTAGCGAGCCACCTTGTCGAACGCCTCACCGGCGGCATCATCCAGCGTTGACCCCAGCAGCCGGTACCGGCCGTGGCCCTCCATCAGGACGAGCATGGTGTGGCCACCCGATGCCAGCAGGACCACCAGCGGCAGCTCCAGGTCGGGTTCCTCCAGGAACGAGGCGTAGAGGTGGGCCTCAAGGTGGTTGACCGCCACGAACGGAACGTCCCACACGAGCGAAAGCGCCTTGGCGGCACTCACGCCGACCAGGAGAGAACCCACCAGACCCGGACCGGAGGTGACTGCGACAGCGTCGATGTCGCTACCCGACACCCCGGCCTCCGCGAGCGCATCGGCCAGCACCGGCACCAACTCCTGGACATGGGCCCGCCCGGCGATCTCAGGGACCACACCGCCGAACACGGCGTGCTGCTCGACCTGGCTGGACACGACCGAGGACCGCACGATCGTGGCCCGCTCGACCACGGCCACCGCCGTCTCGTCACAAGACGTCTCGATACCCAGGATCAGGTCACCCACGGCCAGCCTCCTCATCCACCCGGGCCTTGAAGCCGGGCCCACCGACATCGTGGATCCACATGATCAGGGCGTCCTCCCCGTCGTCTGCGTAGTAGCCGGGGCGGACCCCGGAAGGAGCGAATCCGAACCGCCGGTAGAGGGCGATGGCCGCCGCATTCGAGACCCTCACCTCCAGGGTCATGGCAACCAGGCCACGACGCCCGGCGTCACGGCACAGAGCCGCCAGCAGGACCCTCCCGACACCCATGCGCTGGTGGTCCGGGGTCACGGCCACCGTGGTGACGTGCCCCTCGTCGGCCACCACGAGAAGGGCACCATGACCGACCAGACCACCGTTCAGCTCCGCCACCAGATTCGTCCTCGAATCCGGGAGGTCGAGATGGGAACGCAGGAAGTCAGGCGACCAGGCGGTCGAATGGACTAGAGCGTCAAGGGCCAACACGGCATCCACGTCGGCATCGCACATGGGCCGCAGCCGCACCTGTGCACGCAGCGCCGGCACGGTCCTCATGCCCCACCCTCACGGGTCGACCAGTTGATCTGGGCATCCGGCAGGCGGAGGTACACAGGCTCCAACTCCCACGGCTGCACAAACTCCTCGCGCATTGCCCTGGCATGTGCCAGCTGCACCAGGTACCGGGCACTCGGGTTGGCCAACCCCTGCTCGGCCATCTCCACGCCCTTCAGGCCAGCGAACGAATCCACATGGCGGAGCGCCCCGTCCCCGATGAAGAGCGTCGGTTCATCGAGCGCCTGGATCTCCGCTGAGAGTTCCTCCGGAGTGGACACAGCGGCATCCCGGACCCGCTGGACACCACCCGGAACCTTGCGGAACAGGGCCGTGAAGAGCTCACCCCTGCGGGCATCCAGGGCAACCACGATGAGGCGGCCGGACCAGCGGGCCGGAAAGGCCATCAGGTCCAGACTGGGCACCGGGATCATCGGCACCCCCAACCCGTATGCCATGGCCACCGCCGTGGCGATGCCGACCCGGAGGCCGGTGAACAGGCCCGGCCCGACGTCGACGGCTATCGCCCCGACCTCGGACAACTCGATACCAGCCTGGCGACGCACGAAATCGATCTGGGGAGCCAGCGCCTCGGCGTGGCGACGGCCCCGGCCGGAATGCGCCGACGCCAGCACGCCCTCGTGGCCACCCACAGCGCAGCCCACCTGAGTTCCCGCTGTCTCGATTCCGAGAATCAGCACCGGTCGCCTCCAGCCGTCAGGGCTCTGAGGCCCGCATCCCGGTCCGACCACTCCGAACCCACGATGCGAAAGTCCAACAGCCGGTCATCGGGGCCGTCGCCGAGACGGATCCGGACCTCCAGATAGCCACCCGGCAGCGCCCCTGCGATCGCGTCGCCCCACTCCACGAGCGTCACCGAACGGCTGTCCAGCAACTCGTGGAGGCCCAGGTCACGGACCTCGTCGATGTGGTCCAGGCGGTAGACGTCGAGGTGGTTGAGGGTCAGGTCAGTGCCCTCATAGCGATTGGCAAGCGTGAACGTCGGCGAGGTGACAGGCGTCGTAACGCCCAGTGCACGACCGAAGCCCTGCGTGAAAGCCGTCTTGCCGGCCCCGAGGTCGCCACACAGCACCACCAGGTCACCCGCCCTGGCCAAGCCGGCCAGGGACGCAGCCACCGCCATGGTGCCCTCCGCCGATGCGGTGCCCAGCGTGGGCAGTGGAGTCGCCATGGTCACCGTGCCGCCACGAGCATCCCGGCCCGCCTCAGGTCATCGCGCATCCGTGCCAGCACGTCGGCGCCGCCGCGCAGGGCGGCCGCCGGGTGGAACGTCGGAACCAGGTGTCGTTCGGGATCGCCGAACCGGTACGCCTGCCCCCGCAACTTCGTTATACCGACACCGGTCCCCAGGAGCAGCTTCGACGAGAAGTTGCCCAGCGTGACGACGACGGTCGGATCCACCAGACCCAGCTGCCGTTCCAGATACGGCCGACAGGCCGCAATCTCGTCGGGTCGTGGATCCCGGTTCTCCGGGGGACGGCACTTGACCACGTTGGCTATGTAGCAGTCCGACCTGTCCATGCCCAGTTCCTCGGTCAGGAGGCGATCCAGGAGCTGGCCCGACCTGCCCACGAACGGAACCCCCTGCTCGTCCTCCCGGGCACCCGGAGCCTCTCCCACGAACATCAGATCCGCCGTAGGAGAACCGGAACCGAAGACCACGGTCGTGCGTCCTGCAGCCAGCCCGCAGCCGGTGCAGGTGGAGGCCTCCTCAGCCAGGGCTCTCAGGTCGGTCGTCACCCCGTCACGTTAGCGACGCGCTACCGCCCGGATGGCGTGCCCGGCTGCGTCGTGTACCCGTCGTCGGCGTCCGGCCCGCATGCTGTCGTGACGGCACGTTCCACAGCTGCCACCGTCATCGCCCGCAGCACGTCCAGATCGGCATCCGAAGCGGGTCGCCCCCCGGTCGCCGCCGCTACCAGGGCATCGCCGTCGGAACGTGTGTGGGGTGGAAACACCGCCCGGGCCAGACCGTCATGGGCTGATCCCGCCATCAGGAGGCAACCGTCGCGGCCGACGTCGGCATTCGTGACGACCATCCCGATCGTCGTGTTGCCACGTGCATCGAACAGGCCACCGGCGTCCTGGGGCCAGTCCACGAAGGTCCCATCGGCAATCGCCTCTGACGTTCCGGAGCGCCCCACATCACCCGCTGCGTTCACGGCCAGAAAGGCCGCCACCACCAGATCGTCGCGGCGCACCACGGCCATCCCGATGCCACCCGGGCGCGCCCTCCCACGGCCACGCCAGGTACCGACCATCGCGCCGGTCCCCGCACCGACGCGGCCCACCTGCACGTCTTCTGAAGCCGCCTCGCTCGCTGCCCGGCCCTCTGCGGGACCCGGCCGGACCGAGGCGTCGCCCTCCAACAGGTCGAACAGGGAGAGCCCCACCACGATCGGGACCGGACCGGCCCCCGTTCGATAGCCCACGCCTGCGGCCTCCAGGTGGGCCATCACGCCATCAGCCGTTGAGAGACCGAAGGCCGAACCACCTGAGAGCACCAGGGCATCCAGGCGATTGACCGTGCGACCCGGAGCGAGGAGGTCGAACTCGCGTGTGGCGGGCGCACCACCGCGCACCTCGCCGGAAGCAACCGTGCCGTCAGGAAACAGCACCACCGTGCAACCTGTCCGGGCGCCCTCATCGGTCCAGTGGCCGACCCGCACACCGTCGATCTGGAACCTCACGGGCGCAACGCTAGTTCGCACCCCGGGAAGGTCCGGCGGTGGCCAACCCCTCCAGGCGCTCGTCGTAGTCCGACACCACGGTCCGCCAGTCGAACCGGCGGATCCAGTCATCCAGGCCAACAGCGCGGGCACGCCACGCCGGCAGGTCCACCAGCACCTCGCGTAGGCGATCGGTGAGACCACCCTCCGGGTAGAGGGCGGCATCGGCCCAGCCACCCACCAACCCCGGGTAGCTGAGGGCGTCAGGGAGTACCGGGACGCAGCCGGCCGCCATGGCCTCCACCACGGCTATGCCGAAGAACTCATGATGCGCAGCGCTGACGACCACGTCGGCACGTCCCAGCAGGTCCACGTAGTCCTCCCTGCCCACGAATCCGAACTGCACCACCCGGTCGCCGAGGCGCTCACGGGCAGCAGTGAACTCCCGGGGATCGGCCCGCACGTTCTCACCCACCACAGCGACGCTGAACGCCACGCCCTCGTCAGCGAGACGCCCCAGGGCGTTGAACACCGCTGACGGGTTCTTGTCGTGGTCCCACCGTTGGTTCCAGAGCACCAACGGCACCTCCGGTAACTGCGCCCCGGAACCACGTGAAGGCACATCGGCCAGGTCGACCCCGACGGGAACGACGTGGCAGCGGCCGGCCACGGACGGCAGGAACCCCGTGTGCGGCTCGTCAGGTGCCATCTCCAGCAGCGCCGGCAGGGCATGTAGGAGACCGTCGAGCTGAAACGACGAGTTGCACCACACCTCGTCCGCTGCAGCCATCGACATCCAGTTGCAGAGCGGGAACTCGTCGTCGGCCTTCTGGTTCGGGCTCAACGGATACGCCAACTGGTTCTCGTGCAGGTACAACACGACGGCCGGATCCCCCAGGAACCGCCGGGTGAAGCCCAGCCACCGCGCCAGGTCAACCATTGCCGAGACCAGGACCACGTCAGGCGGGCCGTGCTCGTGAACCACCTCATCGGTGGCCTGGGCCAGCGTCAGGGCGGCCCCCCGCATCCGCCAACGCCAGAAGGCCCCGGGATGCGAGACGGCAACGACATCGTGGCGGCTGTGGGCCATCAGGCCTCCGGCCCAGGCCCCATGGGATCCACCGTGGAACGGCTCTACAAGCAGGATCCGGGCCATCGTGAACCCCTACGGGTAGAGCCTGGGTGGGCGCTGGCCCAGACGGCTGAGAATCTCCCACGGGATCAGGCCCAACCTCTCGGCGACCTCCGCCACCCCGATCTCCTCATCGCCCTGGCTGCCGAGCAGCACCACCTCGTCACCGATCGCCACACCCTCGTCGACCTCGACGACCAGGGAGTCCATGGAGATGGCGCCGCACAACGGCCGACGCGCACCTCCCACCAGCGCAACG
The DNA here is from genome assembly GCA_014240365.1 of Acidimicrobiales bacterium. GTDB lineage: Bacteria > Actinomycetota > Acidimicrobiia > Acidimicrobiales > MedAcidi-G1 > UBA9410. The sequence goes on from JAAZXC010000017.1 coordinate 5,441, forward strand.
CCTCCCGGGCCCCAGCCCCGGGTAAGGCCGTCCGCGTAGCCCACCGGCACTGTGGCCAGGCGTGTGTCGGCCACGCTCCGCCAAAGATGCCCGTAGCCGACACCCTCGCCTCCAGCGACGTCGAACAGGTGCGTCACCCTCGAGTGGATCGAGAGGGCCTGGCGAAGGCCCACCGATCGACTCCTACCGGCCATTTCCGGGCCCGGGGAGACCCCGTAGGCGCCGATGCCGATCCTGACCATCGAGTACGCCGCATCGGTGCGACCCAGGGCGGTTGCCGTGTTGGCCATGTGGACCACAGGAGGCCGGATCCCGGCGGTGGCCAACTCCGCCAGGACGGCATCGAACCTCTGCACCTGGAGGGAGGTCAACGGATCCTCCGGCTCGTCGGCCATCGCACAATGGGAGAAGACGCCCTCCAGATCGAGGCCCGAATCCAGTATCCGACGGGCCACGGCCACCGCCGCATCCATGGTGGTCCCCACCCGGTGCATCCCCGTGTCGACCTTCAGGTGGACCGGGGCACCGTCGGCAGCCACCGACGCGAAGGCGTCCACGCCGGCATCGGAATATAGGGTCGGACGCACGCCACCCAGGGCCGCCAGGTCGGCCATCTCGTCAGGCCGCGGCTCGGAGAGCACGAGGATCGGGGCGTTCAGCCCGGACTCCCGCAGTCCTGCCGCCTCCTCCAGGAAGGCGACAGCCAGCCAGGTGGCGCCCGCCTCCAGAGCGGCTACGGCCACGGCAGCGGCGCCATGGCCGTAGCCATCGGCCTTCACGACCATGCAGACCTCCGCCGGTGCCACCAGGCCACGAAACACCCGAATGTTGTGGGCCACGGCATCGAGGTCGACGGAGAACCAGGTGGGGCTCATCAGGCCAGCCCCCCGGCATCGACGCCCAGGTCCACCAGCACATCCACCAGGACCGACGACAGGTCACCGGCCACGACCCCGGTCGGCGCAAGGCGCTCGCTGAGACGCCCGTGGACGTGGGCGGCGGCCGAGGCCGCGTCGAACGGATCGGCGCCCCTGGCTAGGAACGCCCCGATGACGCCGGCCAGGACGTCACCTGTGCCGGCGGTGGCCAGGCGCTGGTCGCCTGCCGCCGCCAGGCGTACCCGTCCGTCCGGTGACGCCACGACAGTGGTCGGTCCCTTACAGAGGACCACCGCACGGCAACGCCCAGCTAGCGACCGGACCGATGCGATCCGATCCGCCCCGGGTGGCGCTCCGGCCAGGCGCTCGAACTCGCCGTCATGCGGGGTGAGCACGACCGGCACCGATCGCCCCCCGCAGATCCCGGCAACGTCACCGGCGGCCAGCGCCGTCAGCCCGTCACCGTCAACCACCAGCGGGCGGTCGACCCCAGCCACCAGGCGACGCACCCCTGCGGCCGTGGATTCGTCGCCGCCCAGGCCGGGACCCACCACCATGGCGGCGAAGCGACCCACATCAATGCTGTCCAGCGTCAGGTCCGGACTGATCGGAGACTGCACCACCTCTGCTGCAGGGTGGGCTGTCGAACTATCCGGAATGGACAGGCGCACGTATCCGGCGCCGGCCCGCAACGCCGCTTCGGCGGCCAGCGCAGCCGCCCCCGGCATGGCCGCCGAACCGGCCACCACCCAGCAGGCACCACGCCACTTGTGGGCATCGACGCGACGGGCGGGGACCAGATCGGCAATGTCGGAGTCCGCCAGGAGGTGCACCGTTGCTCCCGACACGTCCAGGCCAATGCCGGCGACCTCCACCCGACCAGCCAGGGCCGGGCCGGCGGCGAACAGCAGGCCGGGCTTGAGGGCACCGAAGGTGACCGTACGAGCCGCCACCGATTGGCTGCCGCACACCTCGCCCGTGAGGCCATCTAGGCCGGAGGGCAGGTCCACGGCGAGTACCGGCACACAGCTGGTGGGTGCCACGTAGGGGCGACCCAGACCGGTCCCGTATGCGGCGTCCACCACCAGGTCGATTGGTGGCATGCCGACAGTCGGTAGCGACCCGGCCGAGGGGGCCGCGTCCAGCACGATGGTCCGGACACCACGACGTTCCAGGCGTGCCGCCGCCACCCGTCCATCTGCACCGTTGGATCCTCTGCCGGCCACGACGACGACCCGCCTGCCGTAGGCCCCGCCCAGCAGGTCTATGACGCTGCGTGCCACGGCGCTGCCGGCCCTCTCCACCAGCACCTCGAACGGTTCGGGGGCGGCCTCGTCGACGGCGGCCATCTCCACGGGGGTGAGGACCGGGATCATCGGGGAGCGCCCGTCCGGCGCCTCACAACGCCACGACCGTCGCCTGGGCCAGGGTGGAGGTGTGGCTCATGGTCACGAGCCAACGTTGCACCCCGGCCGCACCGGCGACCTCGGCGGCCGCACCGTGGAGCACCAGCCCGGGCGGACCCAGGCCATCGCGCACCACCTCGATGTCGTACATGGGCATGCCGCCGAGGCCGAGGCCGAGCGCCTTGAGGGCCGCCTCCTTGGCGGCGAATCGCACCGCGTAGCGCGAGGCCGGATCCACGTGGGAATCGGCGTAGGCCCGTTCGCCGGGGCGAAACAGCCGGTCCCTCAACGACGGCGTCCGCGACAGCGACCGACGAAACCGGTCGATGTCGACCAGGTCAACCCCGATCCCGATCACCTCGCGTATACCGCCATGAGCCAGTCAGCCCCGCAACCTGTCGGCGATGGTCTGCACCGGTTCGGTCAGCAGGTCCACGATTCTCTGGGCCGCCAGGAGGTCGTCGCGCAGGTCCGGCTCCGTCTCGCAAACTGCGTCGCGCACCGCCCGGTAGCGGTTGTCATACCCCTGCAGGACGCCACGCACCACGTCGGGCGAAAGCCTGTCGCGCAGCACCACGTGCAGCAGGGTGATGCCCACAGCCTCACGGTCCTTGACCTCCGGAACCAGCACGATCGTCCGACCGTCCCGGGCACCGCGGGTGACCAGCACGACACGCTCCACAGCGACCCGGCGCTTGGTGCCGCGCAGTGTGGGATCCCGGTCGGTGCGCGACTCGATCCCCACCGACACGCCACCACGATCCACGATCGCCACCGTGGGAAGCTCGCCGTCCAGTCCGTCCACCCGGTACCGGGTGAAACCAACCACGTCGGCCACAGCCGGGTCGAGCGCCACCAGGACCCTCAGGGTTCGATAGCTGAGGGAGTCCCGCGGGGCACCAGATGCAAGCACCTCGCGGGCCAGGCGGGCCTCGAAGAGAGTCTCATCGGTGCGTGAGATACCCACGGTGACGGTCTTGGCCTGATGCTTGATGGCATCGACAGGCCGGGTCAGTTCCTCGATGGCCACCGTCAGCGCTGCAGCCAGGCCGTCAAGAACAGCCGCCGGCGTGCCGACACGACCGAACTCCAACTGGTACGACTCCAGGGGCACATCGCCCAGGGCGAAGCGGAAGTGGGTCGAGAGGCGAACAGCCGTAGACGCCTCCAGGTGACCGTTCAGTCGCCCACTGCGCAACTCGTCGGCGAAATAGCCAGCCGCTTTCCCGAGTTCCACCTGCAGTTGGTCCGCGACGGGCGCTCCCGCTGCAGCGACCCCGGGCTGGGGTCGTTGCGCCTCGCTCTCGATGGCGACATGTGCCGCCCGGAGCGGCCCGGCCTGGGCATCGATGGCCCTGGCCGCCTCGTATCCGAACAGGTGGCCGACCATCGTGGACAACACGAACGAAAGGCCGGGGTGCACCGGGGGAACAGCAATGACATCCAGGGCTTCGGCGAACCGGGAGGACCCGGCATCGGCAATGACCACCGGCGCTGCCCTGTGCGCACGGTAGATGGCCACCTCCTTGGCGATGTCGTCAGCCGTGGACCCCACGAGGCCGGTGGCGCACACCAGGATCATCGGCTCAGCCGACAGGTCGATGTGCTTCTTGTCCTCGGTGGCATCCGCCGGTATCGACTTGTAGCAGAGCTCCGAAAGCTTGATCCTGATCTCCCGGGCGGCCACGAGGTTCGGGCCGCTCCCCACGACGGCCCAGTACCTTCGCGACGGGGCGTGCCTGTCGGCGATCTCGGCGATCCTGTCGCGCATGGCCAGCACCTCGACCATGGCGTCCGGCAGCTCCACCAGACCCGCCAGTAGCCCGGGCCGATCCGGAGATCCCGGCAGCCCGGCTGCGTCGGCCACCGCCACGGCCAGAAGCATCCCGGCCACCACCTGGCCGTAGAAGGCCTTGGTGGAGGCGACGCTCATCTCCACGTCTCGCCCGTCGGACGTGTAGAGGACGCCATCGGAACGATCCACCAGGTCACTGTTGCGACGGTTCACGATCGCAACCACACGGGCCCCACGGGACCGCACCAGGTCGACGGTCCGGTTCGTGTCCGTTGTCGTCCCCGACTGGCTGATCGCCACGACCAGCACGTCGGACATGTCAGCCGTGAGCCCGAACCCTGACAGCTCGGTGGCCGGCATGGCCTCCACCACCATGGGCGAACCGACCAGCTCGGCTCTCAGCGACCCGGCAACAGCGATGGCTGCCACCGCCGCCGTGCCCTGACCGATGACCAGCAGCCTGCGTACCGCCCCCGATGAGAGGTCGTCGCGCAGCCCGACACCGAGGGCCGCCTCCCCCAACCGGACCTCGAACCCACCATCGGCATCACCCGAGAGGCGGCCCCGGAGGGTCGATCGGACCGACGCCGGCGACTCCCCGATCTCCTTCAGCAGGAAATGGGGGTGGTCACCCCTGTCTATGTCACGTGTCGTGATCTCGGCCCGGACCAGGTCACCAGCGCCCACGGTCAGGTCGCGGCCGTCATACGAGTAGCGGCGGATCCCCTCGACCGTCCCCGCCAGGGCGGCGTCCAACTCCACGATCTGTCCCCTGCTTGCTCCCGGATCATCCGGATCGGCAGGCGTCTCGCCGTCCATCCTCAGGTACTCGTCGGTCATCTCCACAACCCCGTACGGCTCGCTGGCCACCACGAAGGCATCCTCGGCCAGACCCACATAGAGACCCTGACCGCTGCCACGCAGTGCCAGCAGCAGACGATCAGGTGTGTCGCCGACCATCGCCCCGATCGCCAACGAACCCTCGAAGGCGCTCACGGTCCGCCGGAAGGCCTCACGGTGGTCGTGGCCGGCCGCCAGATGGGTGGCACACAACGCCGGCACCACCTTGGCGTCGGTCGTGATCTCCGGCGCCACGCTGAGGCCATCAGAGACGACCAGGTCGGCGTGGTTGTCCACGTCGCCGTTCTGGACAGCCATGACCACGGGGGTCTGACGACCATCAGCACGCGTGGAGTCCAACGGATGGGCGTTCGGCTCGCAGACGAGACCCACGCTGGCCCAACGGGTGTGGCCCAGGAGGGACCCCTCCACGTCGGGTGCCGACAGCGCCCGGGCCAGCAATCCATCTGTCGAGAGGGCAGCACGCATGGCCGCCGTGTTGTCACCCAGCTCTCCGATCTCGGCCGCCACCTTGACCACGAACGCCAGGGCCCCACCTTCAAGGAGACGGACGCTGCCGCTGCGGTGCAACTGGTCCCCGAGACGGGCAACGACCATCGGGTCGGTCGGATGGATGCCGTGGTTCCAGACCGTGACCTGCAGGCCAGCCGAATCCCGGCCCCTCACCTCCAGCCGGTCGATCGCGGAAAGCGCCTGCTGGGTGGAGAGCAGGACCGCCAGTCCCGCATCACTGGGAGGCGGAGAGGTACTGCGCAGGGTCGACACCCCGTCGTGGCTGCCGAGGCGGTCACGGGTCACGGCCCACACGGCATCGCGGACACGAACGAGGGCGGCGTTGTCCTCCTCCATCTGGTCCGATCCCCCGATGGCACCAGCCACAGTGTCAAGCAGTCCCGGGACCGGAGCCAGAACGGCCCTGATCCGACCAGCCAGGGCAGGGTCGGCGTCCAGGGCCATCAGCCCGGGAACCCCGCCGAGCAGGTGGTCCACCCCCTCCAGGACGTCGGCCACCCGGGCCAGCGCCAGGGGGTCACCGTGGCCCAGAAGGGCCATAGCGTCGGCAAGGGGAACCAGCACCTCATCGTTTTCGGGAACAGCCCGGTCAGTGGTACGACGGAGGACCGCGATGATGCCGCACATGTAGTGGTCGCTGCCCTTTCATTTCCACCACGTCGATCCGATGACCGACCTGACAACTCTAGGAATTCTAGGTGCTCAGGTCCGGTCAGCCCGCTCCACGGCCTCCACGAGGCGATCGGCCACCGCCGACGCCCTCTCCATGTCTAGGGCCTCCACCATCACCCGGACCACCGGCTCCGTACCTGACGCACGCACAAGCACCCGCCCGGCGTCACCCAACTCTGAAGCAGCCCTCGCCACGTCGGCGGCAACGAGCCCCACCACGGCATCGCCGTCGCGTACCACCGGTACGGAATGGAGGACCTGTGGCGCCCTCACCACCAACTCCGCCACCCGGTCACCAAGGGAACAGCCGGCACGAACCGCTGCATCCAGAGCCTGTATGCCCGTCAGTAGGCCGTCGCCCGTGGTCGCAAGGTCACGGAAGATCATGTGTCCTGACTGCTCACCGCCCAGCGTCAGGCCGTCGGCCTCGAGGGCCTCGAGCACGTAGCGGTCGCCCACCGCCGTCTCCCGCACGGCGATGCCATGGTCGGTCAGCGCCCGCCGCAACCCCAGGTTCGCCATGACCGTCACCACCACCGTCGAACCCGGCAGGACGCCACGCTGGTGACGGTCCACCCCGACGACGGCCAGCAGGTCATCGCCGTCGATCAGCCTCCCGTCATGGCCGACAGCGAGCACCCGGTCGCCATCGCCGTCGAAGGCCAGGCCGACATCGGCACCCGTAGCGGTCACGGTGGCCTGGAGGTCGGCCATATGGGTCGACCCGCAACCGTCGTTGATGTTGCGGCCGTCAGGTTCGGAGTGGATGACCGTCACGTCGGCACCGAGTCGCTCCAGCGCCGGGCCCGCGAGTGCGGAGGTGGCACCATTGGCGCAGTCCACGACCACGGACAACCCCGCCAGGGCCGCCGGTCGGACCGACCCCACCACAGCGTCCACCCATCGACGGGCCGCATCGGTCGAAGCGTCGTCGGACCAGCCGTCGAACTCCGGGGAACCCTCGAGCACGGGCTGCGCATCCCAGGCCTCCTGGACCGCGGCCTGGGTGGCGTCGTCGAGCTTCAACCCGCCCGCCGAGAAGAGCTTCACCCCGTTGTCCCACCACGGGTTGTGCGAAGCGGTGACCATGGCGGCGGCGGCGCCCTCCAGCGCTGCGGCGTGGGCCACCGCGGGGGTAGGGACCACACCCATCTGGACCACCTCGAGGCCGCCGGCGCTGAGCCCGAGGGCCAGTGCACGTGATAGGCCCGGACCTGACTCCCTGGTGTCGCGTCCGAGAAACACCCGGTTCGAGCCGAGCAGGTCAGCCGCAGCGAGCCCCAGGGCGCGCACGACCGGATCCACGATCCTGGTTCCGGCCCGACCGCGGATGCCGTCGGTGCCGAATCGGAGGCCCTCTGGGGGGACCTCGGGTTCTGCCATGCTGGAGAGCGTAGGAGCCGGACCGTGGGTCCGACCTCCGCTTAACGCTTGGAGTACTGCGACGCCTTGCGTGCCTTGTGGAGCCCGTACTTCTTGGACTCCTTCTTGCGATCATCACGCGTCAGGAGACCAGCCAGCTTCAGTGCCGGGCGGCGCTCCGGCTCGAGAGCCTCGAGTCCCCGGGAGATGCCGAGCCGTAGGGCACCGGCCTGACCGCTGATTCCTCCGCCGTGGAGGGTGGCGTCGACGTCGTAGGTGCCTTCGGTGTCGGTGACACGAAGCGGCTCCATGAACACCAGCCGATGGCTCTCCGACGGGAAGTAGTCCTCGGCCGTACGGCCGTTCACCGTCACGGTTCCGGTGCCTTCACGAAGACGCACACGGGCGACCGAACGCTTGCGGCGACCGGTGGACTGGACGAGGGGGCTTGACATTCGAGACTCCTGGTTCAGGCCCTCAGGGCCCGGGCGTTGTCGAGGGTGAGAGGCTGGGGCTGCTGGGCGGAATGCGGGTGGTCCGCTCCGCTGTACACCTTCAGCTTGGTGATCTGCTGGCGACCCAGACGGTTCTTGGGGAGCATTCCCCTGATGGTCCGACGGACGGCCTCTTCAGGCTTCGAAACCAGGACCTCGCCGTAGATGCGGGTACGCAGACCACCCGGGTATCCGGAGTGGTCGTAGACGTGCTTGTCGGTCAGCTTGGCGCCGGTGAGGACGACCTTGTCGGCGTTGATGATCACCACATGATCGCCGGTGTCCATATGGGGGGTGAAGGTCGGCTTGTGCTTGCCGCGCAGGATCGCCGCCACCTCGGACGCCATGCGACCAAGGATGAGGCCCTCAGCGTCGACGACGTGCCATGCACGCTGGATCTCGCTGGCCTTCGGGGAGTACGTGGACACTGAAACCACCTGTTTCGTGGGGAGAACACTGGATGCGGACCACGGTGGCCCGGTTGACCACCGGGGATCGGCGCTGGAATAAGGCGCGATCGAACCGGCGACCAAGGCTAGGGCCGACCATCCCGACCGGCAACCCGCCGACACCCGGGGGACACCGGTCACTGCTGGCCACCGCATCCCACCATCGGGGACCTCAGCCGCCAGCGACGGTCTCGTCGAACGGGGGCGCCAGAGCATCCGGCGGATAGGCCACGGACCAGAACGTGAGACCACACGGCGGGGCTGGCTCCCCTGACGCCCGACGGTCCCGGGCAGACAGGATCGTCGGGATGGAGTCGACCGCCAGACGGCCGTTGCCCACGTCCACGAGCGTCCCCACCATCGTCCTGACCATCTGGTGGCAGAACGCCGATGCTGAGACCTCGAACTCCAGGAGGCCGATCCCCGAGAGCCCCGGGTCGAGCCACCGCCACGATGCGAGGGTGATGCGACGCATCAGGGTGGGCGTCGTGCCGTCCGGTCGGACCGTCGGGAGGCGGCAGAACGAGGTGAAGTCGTGCAGGCCCACCAGATGCGCTGCAGCGGCATCCATGGCGTCCACGTCGAGTGGTCCCGGGACGTGCCACGAAAGTGAAGAGGTGAACGGGTCGGCATCCCGACGGTTCAGGACGCGATACCTGTAGGTGCGTCCAATGGCACTGAAGCGGGCATCGAAGCCGTCCTGGGCACGCTCCAGCGAGGCGATCACGACCGACGGGCGGCACTGCCTGTTCACCGATAGCCGGACCCGATCCAGATCGGCCCCGTCAGGTGCATCGAAGCTGATGACCTGGCCCACAGCGTGGACCCCACGGTCGGTACGACCCGCACAGGTAACCGAAACCGGAACCTTCAGGGCACGCGTAAGCGCTGCGTCGAGACTTCCGGCCACTGTGGTGACGCCGGAGTTGGCGGCGAAACCGTGAAACGGGGCTCCGTCGTAGGAGACGATTCCCCGGACCCGCATTACGGGTGGGCTCAGACCAGCTCGATGCGCGCCATTGGCGCGTTGTCGCCGGTACGGGGGCCCAGCTTCAGGATCCTGATGTAGCCACCGTGACGGTCGATGTAGCGGGGACCGATCTCGTCGAACAACTTGGCGGCGACCTCACGGTCCCGGATGAACGAGACGACCTGGCGGTGGTTGTGAAGCCCGCCCTTCCTGGCCTTCGTGATCATCTTCTCGGCAATGGGGCGCAGCGCCTTGGCCTTCGCCTCCGTGGTGGTGATCCCCTCGGCGAGGATGAGCGATGAGACCAGATTGGCCATCATCGACTTCTGATGGGCGGAGCTGCCACCGAAGCGACGGCCCCTCTTCGGAGTTGCAGGCATGGCGTCAGTCCCTGATCCTGAGGGCGAGACCGCGCTCGTCGAGCTTCTCGATTACCTCATCAAGCGACTTCTGGCCGAAGTTGGTGACGGCCAGCAGGTCGTCCTCCGTCTTCTCGAGCAACTGGCCAATGGTGTCCACCTGCGCACGCTTGAGGCAGTTGCGGGGACGCTCGGAAAGATCCAGGTCCTCGATCGGCATGTCAAGGTCCGGTGAGCTTCCGCCCACCTCCTCGGCCTCGCCCAACTCCAGGCCACGGGCGTCGTCGCTCATGTCCTCGACCAGCTGGATCAGCGCACGAAGGGTGGCGCCGGCCGAAGCCAGGGCATCGCGTGGTGTGAGGGATCCATCGGTGGTGATGTCCAGGAGCAGACGGTCCATGTCCTGTGCCTGGCCGACGGAGACAGGCTCCACGTCGATCGACACGCGGCGCACGGGAGAGAAGAGGGCATCCACCGGGATGACGCCGATGGCGCCCTCTCCGGCGGGCCGGTCGGACCCGAGATATCCACGGCCGGTCTCTACAGTCAGCTCGAGGGCCAGACGACCCTTGGAGGTCACCGTGGCCAGGTGCAGACCGGGGTTCAGGACCTCGACCTGCTCGTTGGACTCCAGGACCGCTGCAGTCACATCGGCGGTGCCACGCACGTCGACCCTGAGGGTCACGGGCTCGTCGCTGTGGCTACGCAGCTCCACGTCCTTCAGGTTCAGGACGATGTCGGTCACGTCCTCCACGACACCGTCGATGGTGGAGAACTCGTGCAGGGCATCGTCGAACTTGACCTGCGTGATCGCTGCGCCCGGAATGGACGAGAGCAGGGTCCGCCGGAGCGAGTTGCCGAGTGTGTGTCCGAAGCCCGGCTCGAGTGGGCCTACCGAGAACTGCTGACGATTGCCATCAGCGTCACGGACTGCTTCGATGGTCGGTCGCTGAATTACCAGCATGGTGTGTCCTTCTTGGGTGTTTTGAGACTTACGGGTACGGGTTACGGCGCCTGGCCGGGGACTACTTGGAGTAAAGCTCGACTATGAGCTGTTCACGGACCGGAATGTCGATCTGGTCGCGCACGGGCAACTCACGGACGGTCACCTCGTGGCCGTTGTCGCCCATCTCCAGCCATGCCGGCGACTGGCGATCCAGCACATCAATGTTCCACTGGACGACGACCATCTTGCGGGCCTTGGCACGCAACGATACGACTTCGCCCTTGGCACAGCGGTAGCTGGGAATGTCCACCCGGCTGCCGTCTACATCCACGTGACCGTGGTTGACGAGCTGACGGGCCTGGGCCCGGGTGGCTGCCATGCCGGCCCGGTAGACCACGTTGTCGAGGCGAAGTTCCAGGAACTTGAGCATGTTCTCGCCGGTCACGCCCTGGCGACGGTTCGCCTCCGCGTAGATGCGACGGAACTGCCTCTCGGTGAGACCGTATGAGAAACGGGCCTTCTGCTTCTCCTGGAGCTGCAGCAGGTACTCGGACGGGTTGCCCCGACGCCGGGTACGACCATGTTCCCCCGGCGGATAGGGACGCTTGTCCAGCGCCACCATCTCGCCCTTGGTGCCATAGATGTTGATGCCGAGGCGCCGGGAGACCCGGGCCTTGGGGCCGGTGTAACGAGACATGTCAGACCCTCCGTCGCTTGGGCAGCCGGCAGCCGTTGTGCGGAATGGGCGTGACGTCCTTGATGCCGGTCACCTCAATGCCCGTGCTCTGGATGGTCCGGATGGCGGTCTCCCGACCGGAACCCGGACCTCGCACCACAACGTCCACCTTGCGGATGCCGTGCTCCATGGCCTTGCGGGCGCACTCCTCGGCAGCCAACTGGGCGGCGAAGGGTGTCGACTTGCGGGAACCCTTGAAGCCGACGTTGCCGGCAGATGCCCAGGCCAGGGCGTTCCCACCCTGGTCGGTGATGGTGATGATGGTGTTGTTGAAGGAACTCTTGATGTGCGCCACGCCATGCGGGACGTTCTTACGTTCCTTCTTGCGGGGGCGTCGGCCCCCGGTGGACGGCTTAGCCATTACTTGGTGACCTGCTTCTTGTTGGCGACCGTCTTACGCGGTCCCTTGCGGGTGCGGGCGTTCGTGTGGGTGCGCTGGCCGCGTACCGGAAGGCCACGGCGGTGCCGAAGACCCTGGTAGCAGCCGATGTCCATCTTCCGCTTGATGTTCTGGGAGACCTCACGACGGAGGTCCCCCTCGACCTTGAACTGCTGGTCGATGAAGGAGCGGATGGATGTGACCTCGTCGTCGGTGAGGTCACGCACCCGGGTGGCGGGATCCACACCGGTGGCCTCGCAGACGTTCGCCGCGGATGTGCGGCCGACGCCATGGATATAGGTCAACGAGATGAGTACCCGCTTCTCGCGGGGGACGTCGACTCCTGAGATACGTGCCATTGGTGAGTTCCTCTAGCCCTGACGCTGCTTGTGACGGGGGTTCGTGCAGATGACCTGCACGCGACCGTGACGCCGGATGACCCGGCACTTCTCACAGATTCGCTTGACGCTTGTTCGGACCTTCATATTGTTCTTTCTGGTGTTCCAGCCACTCGTAGCGGGCTACTTGTAGCGGTAGGTGATCCGACCCCGCTTGAGGTCGTACGGGGTGAGCTCCACCTGGACGCGGTCACCCGGAAGTATCCGGATGTAGTGCATCCGCATCTTGCCGGAGATGTGGGCCAGAACGTTGTGGCCATTCTCCAGCTCGACCCGGAACATGGCGTTGGGCAGGGGTTCAAGAACCTTGCCCTCCAGCACGATCGCGTCTTCTTTGGGCTTCTGCAGTGTGATGCTCCTGATAGTCACGTGCTGGATTTCGGAGTGGATTCTCCGGGGCCCAAGGTCCACCGCCATGGGCGAAGACCCGGCACAGGCCAGTGGAGAACGCTATCGCCACGCCCCGTGTGGTCCAACACGCGAGGACCGAAGTGGGCCAGAGAACCGCAGGTCACGACGCGTCCAAGGGGCTCAGACGGGCATCGACCGCTGCGGAGAGGCGACCGAACACCACGTCCTCGTCGCCCATACCGTCGACCACGTCAAGCAGCCCGTGATCAGCGAACCATGCCAGCAGGGGCGCAGTCTCGGACTCGTACAGGTCGAGTCGACGCCTGATCGCCTCTTCTGTGTCATCAGCGCGGCCCCGGGCCATCATGCGGGCTGTGACCTCGTCGACGGGAACGTCCAGGTTCACCGCACCATCCAGGGTCTTGCCGGCCTCGGACAGGAAGCCCTCCATGGCCGCTGCCTGGTCGGGTGTACGGGGATAGCCATCCAGGAGGAATCCGTGCTCGACCACGTCGGACTGGGCCAGTCGCTCCGCCACGATCCCGTTGATCAGGTCGTCACCCACGAGGTCACCGGCATCCATCAGGGCTCCGGCCTCGCGACCCAACTCGGTACCGGCGGCCACCGCTGTGCGCAGCATGTCGCCGGTGGAGACGTGGATCGGGCTGTAGGCCTCGACCAGACGGGCCGCCTGAGTTCCCTTGCCTGATCCCTGACGGCCGAGGATGACCAGATGCACCGCTGCCATGACTACTTGAGGAAGCCCTCGTAGTTGCGCATCGTCAACTGGGAATCGACCTGCTTCATCGTCTCGAGGGAGACACCGGCGGCGATCAGGATAGAGATACCTATGAAGCCGAACCCAGCAGCGCCACCGGAACCGACGCCGGCGCTGGTGTCCAGGAAGACGTTGACGAGGATCGATGGGATCAACGCCACACCTGCGATGAACAGGGCACCGGGCAGCGTGATGCGCGCCAGGATCTTGGCGAGGTAGCGCTCGGTCTGGTAACCGGGGCGGATACCGGGCACGAAGCCGCCCTGCTTGCGGATGGTGTCAGCCTGCTTCACCGGATCGAAGGTGATCGCCGTGTAGAAGTACGCGAAGCCCACGATCAGGAGGCCGGTGATGGTGAAGTAGAAGATGTTGTCCGGCTGGGCGAGATTGTTGTCGATCCAGCTGCGGAGGCCGTCCCACGGGAGGGCCGCGGCGATCAGCACCGGCAGGTAGAGCACCGATGAGGCGAAGATGATCGGGATCACGCCCGACTGGTTCACCTTCAGGGGGATGTAGGTGTTCTGGCCTCCGTACATCCGTCGCCCGACCACCCGCTTGGCGAACTGCACCGGGATGCGGCGCTGGCCCTGCTCCACGAACACGATGGCGGCCACCAGGCCGATCAGGACGGCGAGCACCAGGACCAGGGCCACGGTGCCGTTCTCCGCCTGGATCAGGGATCCCTGGGCCGGGAAGCCGCTGACGATCGAGATCATGATCAGCAGCGACATGCCGTTGCCGATCCCCTTCTGGGTGATGAGCTCGCCCATCCACATGAGGAGGGCGGTTCCGGCGGTGAGGGTAAGAACGACCACGCTCACGGTGCCGATATGGAAATCGGGAAGCAGGTTGGCTCCCGACTGTCCCGAGATCGAGTTGCCCCGGTCATTGAAGAGGAAGGCGAAGCTCGTGGACTGGATGACGGCGATGACCACCGTCAGGTAACGGGTCCACTGGGTGATCTTGCGCTGCCCCACGGCACCCTGCTGCTGCCACTGCTCGATACGAGGTACCACCACGCCGAGCACCTGCATGATGATCGACGCCGTGATGTAGGGCATTACGCCAAGGGCGAACACGGCGAAACTGGTGAGCGAACCACCGGAGAAGAGCTGGAGGAACGCCAGCACGCCACCCTGGTCGGCGCGATCACGCAGCAGTTGCACCTGCTCGACGTCGATTCCCGGGGCCGGCATGAACGCGCCGATCCGATAGAGCAGGATCATGACGAGGGTGAAGAGGATCCGCTTGCGCAGATCGGCCACCCTGAACATGTTCAGCATGCTGGACAGCACGTGGGCTCCTGTCGATCGTCTGGGGTTCGGGTACCGGTCCGGGTTCGGACCGGTCAGCGGTTCATCAGGGCATTGCCGGAGGCGGGCGGACGCACAGCGAACGGCAGCGGCAGCTTCTCGATGCTGCCGCCGGCAGCCGTGATGGCAGCTTCGGCCGATGCCGAGAAGGCATGCGCACGAACGGTCACCGCACGGGTCAGGGCACCACGGCCCAGGACCTTCACCAGCGACTTCTTGCCGACCAGGCCCTTGGCGTACAGGGCCTCCGGTGAAACCTCGTCCAGCCCGCATTCCTCGAGGGTGTCGAGGTTCACGGCCTGGTACTCCACGCGGAACGGGTTCTTGAAACCCTTCAGCTTCGGGATTCGCTGGAGGAGCGGCATCTGGCCGCCCTCGAAGCCGACGCGGACGGTGTTACGGGCCCGCTGGCCCTTCATGCCACGGCCAGCGGTCTTGGCGCCCTTGCCGCCGATGCCGCGCGCCACACGCTTGGCGCGCTTTTTTGACCCCGGTGCCGGCTGTAGATCATGGACCTTCATATCAATCGACCTCCTTGACCTCGACCAGGTGCGGAACCCGGGCGATCATGCCCCGGATCTCACGACGGTCGGGCAGAGTGTTGCTGCGACCAATGCGTCCCAGTCCAAGGGCGCGGAGCGTTCCGCGGGCCTTGGGCTTGGCGCCGATGCCGCTACGGACCTGTGTGACGACGAGCTGTGCCATGTCACTCACCACCCGAACCACTGGAAGCGCCGGCACCGGCCTCAGTGCGACGGTAGGCCTCGAGTAGGGCGGCAGGTACGAACTCCTCCGCATCCAGGCCACGCAACCGGGCGATCTCGTCGGGACGCCGAAGTGCCTTCAGACCGGCGATCGTGGCCCTGGCCACGTTGATGTGGTTCGCAGAACCCTGTGACTTGCAGAGGACGTCATGCACGCCGGCTTCCTCCAGGATGGCGCGGGCGGCGCCCCCGGCGATGACCCCGGTACCGGGAGCGGCTGGTCGCAGCATCACACGACCGGCACCAGCGATCCCCATCACGGGGTGGATGACCGTCGAACCGGTCAACGGCACGCTGAACAGGTTGCGCTTGGCCTCCTCGGTCCCCTTCTGGATCGCCAGAGGGACCTCCTTGGCCTTGCCGTAGCCCAGCCCGACCCGGCCTGCGCCGTCACCAATCACCACCAGGGCGGTGAACGAGAACCTGCGACCGCCCTTGACGACCTTGGCCACGCGGTTGATGTGGATCACGCGGGACTCCCTGAGGGAGGCCTCGTCCTTGTTGTGCGGTGCCATCAGAACTCCAATCCGGCTTCACGGGCGGCGTCGGCGAGTGCCGCCACACGACCGTGGTACTTGTAGCCACCGCGGTCGAATACCACGGCGGCGATCCCTGCTTCACGGGCACGCTCGGCCACGAGACGCCCGACCTCGGTCGCTGCGGCCACACCCGTGACCCCATCGGCCACGCCAGCCTGCTCCGTGGAAACGGCGGCAACCGTCCGTCCGGTCTGGTCGTCTATGACCTGGGCCGTGATGTGACGGGCGGAACGAAATACAGCCAGACGAGGTCGAGAAGCAGTCCCCCGGACCGACTTGCGGACACGACGGTGACGACGCTGGCGCGCCCTTGAACGAACTATCTTGCTCACTTCGCAGCCTTTCCGGCCTTGCGTGCCACGTGTTCACCGAGGTAGCGCACGCCCTTGCCCTTGTAGGGCTCCGGCTTGCGGAGCGCACGGATGTCCGCTGCCACCTGGCCTACGACCTGCTTGTCGGGGCCCGACACGATGATGCGTGTGGGCTCAGGTACGTCGAAGGAGATCCCCGGAGGGGCCTCGACATAGATCGAATGGCTGAAACCAAGCTGGAATTCCAGTGAGTCCGTGCCCTTGGCGATGCAGCGATAACCGACGCCGACGATCTGGAGCTCCTTGGCGAAGCCCTCGGACACGCCGAGGACCATGTTGTTCACCAGCGAACGAGTCAGGCCATGCATGGCCCGATTACTGCGCTCGTCATTGGGACGCTCGACGACGATCTCCTCGCCGTCGCGGCGCACGGTGATCTCACCGCCGACCTGGAGGTCGAGCGCGCCCTTCGGTCCCTTGACCGTGACCTGACGGCCATCGATCGCGACCTCGACACCTGACGGCACCGTGATCGGTGCTCTTCCGATTCTGGACATATGTTGTCTCCCCTACCAGACGTAGCAGAGGACCTCGCCGCCGATTCTCCGGCGGCGAGCCTCACGGTCGCTCATGAGTCCACGGCTGGTCGAGATCACGGCAACGCCGAGACCCCCCAGAACACGCGGGATCGTATTGGAAGCGCTGTATATGCGCAGGCCGGGCTTGGACACCCGCTTCACACCGCTGATGACGCGCTCCCTGTCTGCGGAGTACTTCATCTCGATGGTCAGCACATTGCCGGGGCCGGTGGTCGAGTCGGACACCGCATAGTCGCGGATGTAGCCCTCGCTCTTGAGGATGTCCGCAAGCGCCACCTTCTGCTTGGACGACGGCATTTTTACGCCGTCATGCATCGCCTGGTTGGCGTTACGGATTCTCGTCAGCATGTCGGCGACGGGATCGGTCATTGTCATCTCAGATCCTCCTAACCAACTCGACTTCGTGAGCCCGGGGATCTCTCCCGCATGGGCCATGCTCCGAAGGCAGATACGACATAGGTTGAAGGCGCGGTAGACCGAGCGCGGACGGCCACAACGACGGCACCGCGTGTAGGCCCGAACCTTGAACTTCGGGGTCTTCTGCTGCTTGTTGACCAGCGCTTTCTTGGCCACTACTGCCCTTCCTTCCGGAATGGGAACTTGAACGCCGTGAGCAGTGCACGCCCACTTGCGTCGTCGGATGCGGACGTCACGAGCGTGATATCCATTCCCCGGGTGCGATCGACCTTGTCATAGTCGACCTCCGGGAAGATCAGTTGTTCGGTCACGCCGAACGTGTAGTTCCCGTTTCCGTCGAACGACCGGGGGTTGAGACCCCGGAAGTCACGGATCCGGGGGATCGCCAGCGTGATCAGGCGATCCAGGAACTCGTACATGCGATCACCGCGAAGGGTCACCTTGGCGCCAATGGCCTGGCCCTCACGAAGCTTGAAGTTCGAGATCGAGGTCCGGGCCCGGGTGACGATCGGCTTCTGGCCGGTGATGGCCTGCAGATCGCTCACCGCTCCGTCGAGAAGCTTGGCCTGCTGGGCGGCGTCGCCGACACCCATGTTGACCACGATCTTCTCGAGGCGCGGCACCTGCATCACGTTCGCCAGTCCCAGTTCCTCCTGCAGCGCACCGCGGAGCTCAGCCGTGTACAGCTCTCGCAGTCGCACGCTCGCCGTAATGGTGTCAGCCATCTAGATCCACCCCCGTCCGCCTGCAGATCCGAACCTTGTCGCCGGCATCGTTGAACCGGTATCCGACACGAGTGGGTCGACCGTCCGAAGGACTCAGTACGGCGACGTTGGACACGTCCATCGGCATGGCCTTGTCGATGATGCCGCCCTGCATGGTGGCGCTCGTCGACTTCTGGTGACGCTTGGCGATGTTCACGCCCTCAACGATCACCTTGTTGTCCGCAGGGATGGATCGGCTCACCTTTCCCTCCCTGCCGCGGTCCTTGCCCGCCAGGACACGGACCTTGTCACCCTTCCTGATCTTCATCTCAAAGCACCTCCGGGGCGAGCGAGACAATCCGCATGAACTTGTGGTCCCGAAGCTCACGCCCGACCGGGCCGAAGATTCGGGTGCCACGCGGCTGGTGCTGATCGTTGATGAGGACAGCCGCATTCTCGTCGAAGCGGATGTAGGAGCCGTCGGGACGGCGGCAGGCCTTCTTGGTGCGAACGACGACGCACCTGACGACCTCGCCATTCTTGACCGCAGCACCCGGGTTAGCGACCTTCACGGTGGCCACGAAGACGTCTCCAATCGAGGCGTAGCGTCGTTTCGAGCCACCAAGCACCTTGATGCACAGCACCTCGCGGGCGCCGGAGTTGTCTGCGATCTTGAGTCGCGTCTCCTGCTGGATCATTACTTGGCCCTCTCGAGGATCTCGAGCAGACGCCAGCGCTTCAGCTTGGACAGCGGCCGGGTCTCTTGGACCCGTACACGGTCGCCCACGTTCATCTGGTTCTCCTCGTCGTGCACGTGGAGCTTCTTCGTCCGCTGGACGGTCTTGGCGTAGCGGCGGTGCCGCACGCGGTCCACCGTCTCGACCACGGCCGTCTTGTCCTGGACGTCGGAGACCACGACACCTTCACGCACCTTGCGGCGGTTCGGGCGTTCGGTCGTCGTTTCGGTCGTATCAGCCATCAGTCGGCCACCTCCTCGCCGGCGGCCACAAGGGCCTCGGCGGCGTCGATCTCACGGGCCCGCATCTCGGTGAGCACGCGGGCGACCTCCTTCTTTATGCGCCCCATCCGGGCATGGTTCTCCAACTGGCCGGTGACCAGCTGGAAACGGAGGTTGAACAGTTCTTCCTTGGCCTCTCCGAGCCGCTCACGCAGATCGGTGTCGCCGAGGTCGGCGAGGGACTTGTCTTTCGCCATGGCTAGAAGCCCTCCTCACGGACGATGAAGCGAGCCTTGATCGGCAGCTTCTGGATGGCACGGTCGAGGGCCTCACGGGCGACAACCGCGTCGTTGTAGGACAGCTCGAAGAGCACCCGGCCCGGCTTGACCACGGCAACCCACTTCTCCGGGTTGCCCTTGCCGGATCCCATACGGGTCTCGGCGGGCTTCTCGGTGATGGGCTTGTCGGGGAAGATGTTGATCCACACCTTGCCGCCACGCTTGATGTGGCGGGTCATGGCTATACGGGCGGCTTCGATCTGGCGGGCTGTTATCCAGCCCGGTTCGAGAGCCTGGATGCCGTATTCACCAAAGGTGATCTCGGTCTGGCCCTTGGAGTTGCCCTTCAACCGCCCGCGATGCTGCTTGCGGTGGCGGACCTTCTTAGGCATCAGCACGGTCAGTCACCATCCCCGCCGCGGAAGTGCGGCGTCTCATGGGTCTCACGCGTGGAGGCCTCAATGGCCTCCTCCTCAGCCAGGAGCTTCTCGAACTCGGCGTCGCCCTCCTTGACCAGCGGGGCCGGATCGGCTTCAGGCGTCGTCGTCTCGACATCGGTCGGCTGCACAGCCTCGGTCGCCTCGGCAACCTCGGTACGCCGGCGCCCGGCAGCCGAAGAGACGACGGTGCGC
This sequence comes from Acidimicrobiales bacterium, assembly GCA_014240365.1. Taxonomy (GTDB): domain Bacteria; phylum Actinomycetota; class Acidimicrobiia; order Acidimicrobiales; family MedAcidi-G1; genus UBA9410. Next base: position 25,303 of record JAAZXC010000017.1, read on the forward strand.
TGCTTGGGATCCCCTGACGTCTCACCAACAGCCATGGCTGCCTCTGCCGAGACCTTGTCAACCATCACGCTCTTGTAGGGCAGGATGTCGCCCCGGTAGATCCAAACCTTCACGCCAATTCGGCCGTAGGTGGTCCGCGACTCGCGGAAGCCGTAGTCGATATCCGCCCTGAGCGTGTGCAACGGCACACGGCCCTCGCGGTACCACTCGGTCCTGGACATCTCGGCTCCACCCAGACGACCCGAGCACTGGACACGGATGCCGAGGGCGCCAGCCTTCTGGGCGTTCTGGACCGCACGCTTCATGGCCCGCCGGAAGGCGACCCGGCCGGCCAGCTGGTCGGCCACGCCCTGGGCGATCAGCGCCGCGTCGAGCTCCGGCTCCTTGATCTCCTGGATGTTGAGCTGGACGGCGTTATTGCCGGTGATCTCGCCCAGACCGGCCCGGAGACGATCGGCCTCGGTGCCCTTACGGCCAATGACGATTCCCGGTCGGGCCGTATGCACGTCTACACGGACCTTGTCGCGGGTGCGCTCCACCTCCACGCGGCTGATGGCAGCGTGGGGGAGTTCAGTCATGAGGAACTCGCGGACCTTCCAGTCCTGGAGCAGGTTGTCGGCGTACTCCTGCCGTGTGGCGAACCACCGTGATTTCCAGTCGGTTGTGATACCGAGGCGGAAGCCGTACGGATTGACCTTCTGGCCCATCAGTTGGCCCCTTTCTCAGAATCGTCGGCCGACTCGTCGGCCCCGTCCACGTCGGCGCCGTCCTGGGCCACCGACTCCTCAGGCACATCTGAAGCCTCGTCGGCGTCAGGCTCCAGGGCCGTCTCCGTACCTTCGGAGGCCACGGCGTCCGCCGTCACCTCCTCGTGGTCATGATCATGGTCGTGCTCGGCCTCTGCCGCCGCCGCTTCTTCAGCCGCCGCTTCCTCAGCCGCAGTTGCCCGGCTCCGCTCGACACGCTGGCGACGTGCGTCGGCAGCCTGTGCGTTGGACCCGACCCGCCCCTTGGCGGCATCGAGCTCACGCATGGTCTCGAGAGTGGCCTCGTCGTAGCGGGTCACGATGATCGTAATGTGGCAGGTGCGCTTGAGAATTTGAGTGGCCCGTCCACGTGCACGCGGCCGCCAACGCTTCAGCGTCGGGCCCTCGTCGGCGTAGCAGGTGGAGACGAAGAGCTCCTCGGCCGGGATCCCGTCGTTGTTCTCGGCATTGGCCACGGCCGATTCCAGCAGTTTGCCGACGACGTCGGACACCGAGCGCTCCGAGAACGCAAGGATCTCGGCGGCACGGCCATAGGACTCACCGCGTACGAGGTTGAGCACCTCACGGGCCTTGGAGGCCGACACCCGGACGTACCGGGCAACGGCCCGGGTACCCGGACGTTCGTTGGTCTTGGCGGCGACCATCAGCGATTGCCACCCTTCTCCTGGCCGGCGTGGGAGCGGAAGGTACGCGTCGGGGCGAACTCTCCCAGCTTGTGGCCGACCATCGACTCGGTCACGTAGACCGGCACGTGCTTGCGACCGTCATGGACACCCATCGTGTGACCGACCATGTCGGGCACGATGGTGGACCGGCGGGACCAGGTCCTGATGACCCTCTTCTCGCCTGACGTATTCAGGGCGTCCACCTTCTTGAGAAGGTGGTCGTCCACGAACGGACCCTTCTTGAGACTTCTCGGCATCGCCGACTACCTCCGCGATCCGCGCCGACGACGGCGACGGACGATCAACTTGTCGGACTGTTTGCCCCGCTTACGGGTACGACCCTCGGGCTTGCCCCATGGCGACACCGGATGGCGGCCACCGGACGTCTTGCCCTCGCCACCACCCAATGGGTGGTCGACCGGGTTCATTACGACTCCACGCGACTGGGGGCGAACGCCCTTCCAGCGGTTACGACCGGCCTTGCCGATGCTGATGAGCTCGTGTTCCTGGTTGCCGACCTCGCCGATCGTTGCACAGCAGTCGATGCGGATCCGCCTCATCTCCGTGCTGGGGAGGCGCAGGGTGGCGTAGTCGCCCTCCTTCGCCACCAGCTGGATGCTGGAACCGGCGCTGCGAGCCATCTTGCCGCCACCACCAGGCTGCATCTCGACGTTGTGGACGACCGTTCCGACCGGGATGTAGCGCAATGGCAGGGCGTTGCCGGCCTTGATCTCACTGCCCTGGCCGGACTGCAACGTCTCGCCGACCTGAACGCCCTTCGGGGCGAGGATGTAGCGCTTCTCACCATCGTGGTAGTGCAGCAGCAGGATTCGACAGCTGCGGTTCGGGTCGTACTCCAGGGCGGCCACCTTTGCGGGCACGCCGTCCTTGTTGCGTCGGAAGTCGATGACGCGGTACTGGCGCTTGTGGCCGCCACCGCGGTGGCGCGACGTCATGCGTCCGTAGTTGTTGCGACCGCCGGTGCTGTTCTTCTTCTCGGTCAGCGACCGTTCAGGAGTGGTCTTGGTGATGTCCGAGAAGTCGGCGACAGTCTGGAACCGGCGACCGGGACTGGTCGGCTTGCGCTTGCGTTGCGGCATGTCTCTAGACCTCGAACAACTCGATCGACTCACCCTCGACGAGGGTGACGTATGCACGCTTGATGTCCGGGCGCTTGCCGAAGGTGGGCAGGCCACGGTTCCGCTTGCGCTTTCCCTCACGGTTGAGGGTGTTCACCTTGAGGACCTTCACATCGAAGATCGACTCGACAGCGTCGCGGATCTGGGGCTTCGAAGCCGACTTGGCGACCTCGAAGGTGTAGACGTGGTTCTCCATGAGGGAGTAGGACTTCTCCGACACGACCGGCCTCACGATTACGTCACGGGCGTCCTTCACTCTTCCTCCTCCCCGCTGGGATCGGTGTCAACCACGGCCGCAGGCTCCACTGGTGCCGGTGTGGCCGCCGCCGGGGTGGAGAAGGAGGGCAGGGTCGCACGGGTGAACACGACGTAGTCGCACACCAGAACGTCGTATGCGTTCAACTCGCCGGGTGACAGGACGTGCACCTCGGGCAGGTTGGCGAAGCTCTTCCAGGTGTTCTCATCGTCACGCTCTGCCACGACGAGGGACCGGCCCTGTACACCGAGGGTGGCCAGCGCCGCCAGAGCGACCTTCGTCCTGGGCACGTCGAAGTTCCAGTCGTCAACCACGACGACCCGGCCCTCGGCGGCACGATCACTCAGGGCCGAACGTAGGGCCAGACGGATCATCTTCCTGGGGGTCTTCTGGGCGTAGCTACGGGGCTTGGGGCCCAGCGCAACGCCACCACCGCGCCACTGTGGCGAACGGATGGAACCCTGACGGGCTCGACCGGTGCCCTTCTGGGCCCATGGCTTGGCACCGCCACCACGGGACTCGGCCCGGGTTCGCGTGCTCTGCGTTCCGGACCGTCGGGCCGCCAACTGGGCGGTGACCACCTGGTGCATGACGGCGACGTTCGGCTGGATGCCGAACGTGTGCTCGTCCAACTCGACGGAGCCTGCCGCCGCTCCCGTGGGGCTGAGTACCTCGATCTTCGCCATCAGCGGGCTCCCTTGACGGCATTGCGGATGAGGACGGTCGCACCTCGGGGGCCGGGCACCGAACCACGTACGAGGAGGAGGTCACGCTCGACGTCGGCCTGCACGATCTCGAGGTTCAGCGTCGTGGTCTTCTGGTTACCCATACGACCCGGCATGCGCTTGCCCTTGAAGACCCTCGAAGGAGTGGCGCACTGGCCAATGGCTCCGGGCTTGCGGTGGACCTTGTGGGCGCCGTGCGAGGCGCGCTGGCCCTTGAACCCATGACGCTTCATGACGCCGGCGAAACCCTTGCCCTTGCTGACGGCGGTGACGTCGACGTGGCCCACCTCGGCCAGCGACTCCACGGTGATATTCTGGCCGACCTCGTAGCCGTCCACATCGTCAAGGCGCAACTCGACGAGCCGATCCCCTGCATCCACGCCACCGGCGGCGAAGTGGCCGGCCTCGGGGCGGTTCAACTTTGCCGCATCCCTGTTGCCGAAGGTCACCTGAAGGGCCGTGTAGCCGTCTCGTTCGGTGGTCTTGATCTGGACGACACGGTTGGGCGTGACACGCAGCACGGTGACAGGCAGGACCCGGTTGTCCTCGTCCCAAACCTGTGTCATGCCGACCTTTACGCCGACAACTGCCTTGTTGGCCATGATGGCTCCTGCGACTGGCACCGGGGAACTCCCCCGGCGGCTGGCCCGTTGGTGGGCCGCTCACGCGAACGCTCCGCACAGGCATGGCCCGGCGGAGCGGTGATTCGATTGTGCCGTTCGGTTCGCCGTTTCCCGGGGGAAACGGCGCCTAAACGGACGTCAGTTTTGCGACACCGGACCCTCCGGAGCGCGGAGCACAACGATACGGCCTTCAGGGGTCAGCCACAACCGGCGTCATACATGCCGGGCCTGCCTACGCGCTCCACGCTGCATCCCCATCGCCTCCAGGACCGGCCGGTAGCGTAGATCAGGTCGTGGGAGCGCAGCAGTTCCCACGGCTACGACCCATGACCAAGGCCTCCGAGACGACCGCCCTCCCCCCCTGGGTCAGGCGAGCAATCCTCAGCCTGCTCATCGGAATCGCCAGCCTCTGGTACCTGCGTGGCGTCGTCTCAGCGCTTCGACCACTGCTCATGGTCCTCCTCGTGTCCCTGTTCCTCTCATTCGCCCTTGAACCGGCCGTGAACAGGCTGCAACGGCACGGAATGCGCAGGGGCCCCGGCACCTTCCTCGTGCTGGCCGTCATGGTCGCCGCCATCGGCGGTTTCGGAGTCCAGGTAGGGAGCCTCCTGGCCGAACAGGTGACGGATTTCAGCGAGAACGTGCCCGCCTATCTGGAGGAGATCGACGGCTGGTTGGATGACTCGTTCGGGATCGAACACGCCACCGCCGACCTCAGGTCCGAATACGACTCCGGCGCTCTGGCCAAGCGCCTCGGAGAGGTGGCCGACGACCTGGCGAGGTTCGGCACCACCGTCGCCAACGTCATGTTCAACCTGTTCACCGTCGGCCTGTTCACCTTCTACCTCGTGGCCGAGGGTCCCAAGTTGCGCCGGATCATCTGTTCCTTCCTGGCCGAACGACACCAACGCCACGTACTCGAGGTCTGGGATCTGGCCATAGAGAAGACCGGTGGCTACATCCTCTCCCGGAGCCTCCTCGCACTGGCCTCCTCGTTGGTCCACTGGGCGGCGTTCGAGGCCATAGGCCTCCCCTCATCGCTTGCCCTCGCCCTGTGGGTCGGCGTCATGTCCCAGTTCGTGCCCGTGGTCGGCACCTACATCGCCGGTGCCCTCCCTCTCGTCATCGCACTGCTGAGCGACCCGGTGGACGCCCTCTGGGTGATGGCCGCCGTAGCCGCCTACCAGCAGGTGGAGAACTACGTGCTGGCGCCGAGGATCACCGCCCACACCATGCAGCTCCACGTGGCGGTCGCATTCGGAGCGGTCATTGCCGGCTCAGCCGTTCTGGGGGTCGTCGGAGCCCTGCTGGCCCTTCCGGCCGCTGCGACCATCCAGTCGGTGATCGCTGCCGAGGCCGAGCGCCACGAGGTGGCCGAGCATCTGATCGCCGAGAGCAGCCTCCGCCGGCGCCAGGGCGAACGACCCCCGTCCGACTGATCCACCGTGGGATCAACGGCCCCGTAACGAACGGGAGCGCCCCCGAGGGGGCGCTCCGTGGTTCATGTCGACCTGTGGAAACTCAGACCTGCTGGATCTTGATCTCGATGTCGACACCAGCCGGGAGATCAAGGCGCTGGAGCGAGTCCACCGTCTTGGGTGAAGGATCGAGGATGTCGATCAGGCGCTTGTGGATGCGCATCTCGAAGTGCTCCCGGGAATCCTTGTCCTTGAAAGGGCCGCGGATGACCGTGTAGCGGTGCTTGTCGGTCGGTAGCGGTATCGGTCCCCTGAGGTCAGCCTGGGTGCGACGGACCGTCTCGACAATCTTCTTCGTCGACTGGTCTATGACCTGATGGTCATAGGCCTTCAGCCGGATCCGAATCCTCTGTCCTGCAGCCATTCCCGGTCTACTACTTCAGGATCTTGGTAACAGCGCCGGCGCCGACCGTGCGGCCACCCTCACGGATGGCGAAGCGCAGGCCCTCGACCATGGCGATGGGAGCAATGAGCTCGACCGTCATCGTCGTATTGTCGCCGGGCATGCACATCTCGGCGCCGACCAGGTCCAGGCCACCAGTGACATCCGTCGTGCGGA
>JAAZXC010000180.1 GCA_014240365.1 Acidimicrobiales bacterium
GGCCGACATGGGGCCCCCGCAGCCGACTCCGATTCCGGCCACTGATTCGGCATCCAGCAGCGGTTCGACAAGGTCGGCCAAGAATACGAAGAGTTCGTCGGCGTCCCGGCCTCCGGTGGGGGCACGAGCCTGACTCCGGACCCGCCCGTCTGGGTCGACGACGCCGGCGGCCAGCTTCGTGCCTCCGACGTCTACGGCCAGGACACGTTCCCGGACCATGGCCCCGATCTGGTCGAGCTCCCCTCCGGGGAAGGTCGCCTCAGGCCCGGCCGTGATCGCCCCGACGGAATCGGTCGCGCATGCGCTCCCGGACCCGGGCGCCTGTGCCACCAACAACCTCACGGATGCCCGCTGTCCGCCCCGAACCGGCCACAACTCGCAGTCCCGTCCGCCCCACCTGGCGGGCATTTCGCTCCAGGGCCAGGGAGGCACCCAGCATCACCAGGAAGCCCACGAAGGCCAGGACGAAAGAGGTCGAGAGGGTCACAACCATCACCAGTACGCCGCCAACAAAGCCAACTACCGCCCACTTCATGCTGCGGAGGGGCTGCGTGAAGACCGTGGTTTCGCTCACCTCGCGTACGAGATCCGGG
>JAAZXC010000181.1 GCA_014240365.1 Acidimicrobiales bacterium
GACGTCGTGGCCCGACGGAGGGTTGCCCGGTAGTTGGTAGGCCAGCCAGCCCGGTAGCCCGGTAGCCCGGTAGCGGGGAAGCCCCGAATCCCGGAAGCTGGCCGGGCGGGTGAGCCCTGTAGGTCGGCGACGGGCGTATCATGCATGCCGTCCACCAGGACCGCCACGAGCGGTGGTCCAACTCCAGCGAGCCGTCACGAGGCCGTCGCCCATGTCTCCTCTCCGCAGCACCGTCACCCTCCCCGCGGTCGTCGTCGGGTTGGCCGCGTTCCTGGTCGTCTCGATCCTCGGCGCAGGCCTGCCGATCGCCGTCATAGCGGGGGCCGTCATCGCCATCGCCTTCGCCCGGGTCGTCTCGGGTCGTGCCGTCGGGGTCGTCATGAAGAGCCTGGGTGCACGCCCCGCCCTCGTGGGCGAGTTCCCGCGACTGCACAACACGGTCGGTGGCCTCTGCCTCACCCATGGCATCGAGATCCCTGAACTCTTCGTGATCGACTCGCCGGCAGGCAATGCGGCTGCAATGGCGGGGCGTGCCTACCTGCCCAAAGTCGCCCCCTGAGACTCCTGGTGCAAACCGGGCAGCGG
>JAAZXC010000182.1 GCA_014240365.1 Acidimicrobiales bacterium
GCCCTCGCTGGACGGCCCGTCGCCTGACAGCAAGTCAGTCGTCCAGCGAAGACAGGGCCACGGAGATGGCGCCCGCGACCGATGCGTTGTTGACCACCAGGGCCACGTTGGCCTCCAGGCTGGCGCCGCCGGTGGACGCGGCCACGTGGGCCAGCAGGAACGGGGTGACGTCGCGACCGGTCACCCCGGCGGCCGTTGCCGCGGCCAACCCACTTTCGATGGCCGCGCCGATGACCTCGGGGTCGGCCTCGTCGTCGACCGGGATGGGGTTGGCCACCACCACGCCGCTGGTCAGCCCGCAGCCCCAGTGGGCATCCAGAAGGGCCGCGGTGGTCGCCGGGTCATCGGATCGGACCGACACCGGCAGGTCGGCGCCGCGGGTCCAGAACTCGGGAAGCACGTTGGTGCCCTGACCGACCACCGGGACGCCCAGGGTCTCGAGGGCCTCGACGGTCCGGCCCAGGTCGAGGACGGCCTTGGCGCCCGCGCACACCACGGCCACCGGAATGGTGGCCAGCGCCGTGAGGTCGGCCGACACGTCGTGGCTGGGCTCCGCCCGGTCGCCACGGTGGACCCCG
>JAAZXC010000183.1 GCA_014240365.1 Acidimicrobiales bacterium
GATGGGCGACACCCATGTCGGCCTACAGGCGCGGCTCATGAGTCAGGCATTGCGAAAGCTCACCGGCGCGATCGCCAAGTCATCCTGCATCGTCGTCTTTATCAATCAGTTGCGCGAGAAGATCGGCGTGATGTTCGGCAGCCCAGAGACAACACCTGGCGGTCGTGCACTGAAGTTCTACTCGTCAGTGCGCATTGACATTCGTCGCATCGGGGCAATCAAGGATGGTGATCAAAATGTCGGCAACCGTGTTCGGGCAAAGGTTGTCAAGAACAAGATTGCGCCACCATTCCGACAAGCTGAATTCGACATCATGTTCAACGAGGGCATTAGCCGAACCGGCGATCTCGTTGACTTGGCTGTTGCCGAGGGATTCGTGCAGAAGTCTGGCGCGTGGTTCAGTTATGGCGAATTGCGATTGGGCCAGGGTCGAGAAAACGCCAAGATCTACATCGCCGAGCATCCTGAACTGATTGATGAGTTGCGGGCAAAGGTGCTGGCGGCCCATGGCATTGAAGATCCCTCTGGTGATGGCTCAGGCGATGGTTCAGGTGGTTCACC
>JAAZXC010000184.1 GCA_014240365.1 Acidimicrobiales bacterium
CGGGTCGGTTACGTCGAGGGCGGCTCCGCCGAGGCGCCCATCGGACAGGGCGGCGACCAGGTCGGCGGTGACGATGTGTCCACCGCGGGCCACATTTACGATCCAGGAATTGTCGGGGAGCAGGTCGATGGCGGCGGCGTCGATGATCCCCCGGGTCTCGGCAGTGAGAGCGAGGGCGACGACCAGCAGGTCGGTCGACGGGAGCACGTCGGGCAGGCGGTCGACGGTGAGGGTGCGGTCGGCGCCGGCCAACGGATGGTTGCTGCGACGGATCACCGTCGTGTCGCAACCGAAAGGGGATAGCAGGGCAAGCAGGCACTCGGCTATTCCCCCACCGCCCAGGATGGTGACCCGGCTGCCGGCAAGCAGGCGGCCGACGGGGGCCGACCAGGTGTCCGCACGCGAGTAGCCGTGGAGGTGCTTGAAGCCAGCCAGTGCCATGGCCAGCGCCGTCTCGGCCACCGCCGGTGCGTAGACGCCCTTGCCGCACGTCCAGGCCCATCTCGGGCGTGTTGGCGATGTGTGGTGTGACCAGGCAGTTCGGCAGGGCCCAGAGCGGA
>JAAZXC010000185.1 GCA_014240365.1 Acidimicrobiales bacterium
ACGGCACCGGTGCGAAGCCGCCGTCACCCGAGGACGTGTTGACGACGTGTCCCGGCTCACCGGATTCCAGCATCCTGGGGACGAATGCCATGATCCCGTTGGCCACGCCGAACACGTTGACCCCGTAGCACCACCGCCAGTCGTTGGGCTCATGGGTCCAGATCCGGCCACCTCCACCCGAGCCCACCCCGGCGTTGTTGTAGAGCAGGTTGCACCGCCCATGAACCGTGAAAACCTGGTCGGCCAGCGAGTCCATCGACCGATCGTCGGAGACGTCCGCCATGATTCCGGAGACCCGGCCCGGGAAGGAGGCAGACAACGCTGCCACCGTCGTATCCAGGACGTCCAGTTCGATATCAGCCACCACGACTGTGGCATCGGCCTCCAGCAGGGCTCGGACGACTCCCCGTCCGATGCCGTTGGCTCCACCGGTAACCACCGCCACGGACCCGGCCACCTCCAGGGGAGTCGTAGTCATGCCGCCACCTCCTGGGTCTGGTTCTGCGGTGCCATGCCGGGGCAGCCCTTTCCCTTCTCCGGGATCTCGGAGTACGCGATG
>JAAZXC010000186.1 GCA_014240365.1 Acidimicrobiales bacterium
CTTATTGGATCTTCAACATCCATTATAGCGCTTACCTGCCGTGAAACAGTCTCACAATCATTCACTCCAATTCCTTCTTCTGCGTCAATATATAGCCTTAATACTGAATGTTTTCCACTCGAAACGTATTCAATACCTAGCAATTCATAACCCAACTCATTGATACTTGAGTTAATTATTGAAAACACTTTATCAGCTATCTTTGCCATAAAAAATACCTTCGGGTTATGAGCCCGACGAGCTACCAGACTGCTCCACCCCGCACTAAAGAGGCGAAATTATACGCTCAAAACCCCGATACTTCAATAACTTTTGCCCTGTATGCTTATTTATACACAAACTGATTACTTTATAATAACCGCATGAAGCCAATTACTCTTGCTGTGCTGATGGATGATATTGCCAGCATTAATCCAAAAAAAGACTCTTCCCTTGCAATGATGCTTGAAGAAAAGAGGCGAAACTGGGATATCTACACTTTTGATAGTAGTAATATGTTTCACCTTAAAGGTGAAGTATTTGCTAAAGCACGAAAAACACTTGTTGTAGA
>JAAZXC010000187.1 GCA_014240365.1 Acidimicrobiales bacterium
GATCCAGCGGCGGGACAGACGGTGGAGTGCCAGGACGGCCAGGGCGGTTGTAGGGACGCCTAGGGCGGTGGCCAGGCCACCGGCCACCCAGCGGGCGTCGAGCAGGAGGACCGGTCCGATGGCCAGACCGGCCAAGGCAGCCAGGGTGGCCATCGGACCCAGCATCAGGACGACCGGGCCAGGGGTTCGGAGCAGGAACCGTCGTTCGTCGCCGTAGGAGGCTCCGTCCACGAACCGGTCGGATGTCGAAGCTGAGAAGGCGGTGGCCACCACCAGAGTGGTCGCCGCCAGACCTGCTGTTGTCCGGAAGGCGTCGGTACTCGCAGGGGCGCTCCAGAGGGCCACGGCGGCCAGGGCCGGGACGCCCAGGCGCAGCGCGGTGAGGGTGGCCGGGAGGGGAACCAGCGTCACGGTCAGCCCGACGGCCCACAGAAGCCACAGGGCAATCGAGGCCGTCGACCGCGGCCCAGGGGACAGGTCGTGGAGGGCCTCGGCCACCGCCGGTCCGAGGGCCAGGGGCAGAAGCACCC
>JAAZXC010000188.1 GCA_014240365.1 Acidimicrobiales bacterium
CAGGATTCCGTTGTCACACAGGAGCGACACCAGGCCCTCGGGCACACCGGCCCGGTCGGCCACCTCCCCTCGGGTCAGGCTGGGGGAGTGGGTGGCGTCGGCAAGGCGGTCCAGGGCGTCGGACCGGGCCGACGCGTCGAGGTTGGCGATCTGGGCGAGCGAGAAGCCCTCTTCGGCAAGTCGCCGGATCTCTGCCAAGCGGTCGAGATGGGCGTCTCGGTACACGGCTCGTCGTCCCCGGCGGACCGGTGCCTCGAGGAGGCCGAGACGCTGGTAGTAGCGGATGGTGTCAACCCCGATTCCGCTGGCCGCCGACAGACGGTCCACGGTGAGCAGATCATCAGCCGGCGAAACGGGGGTAGATCCCACGATCCGATTGTACGAGTAGTCACTCTCAGTGTCGATACTCATATTCTCAATGGTGTGGCTGAACCGCGCCCCAGCCGCAGGACCGTGGCACGATGGCCCGGTGACCCCGACGCCGCCCGTGGACTACATCGCCCTTACCCGGGCCCAG
>JAAZXC010000189.1 GCA_014240365.1 Acidimicrobiales bacterium
CACCGGTCGCTGCGACGAACCTCTTTCGGGTTGTCGAAGTGGGGGGACGGGTCAAAGTCGTGGACCCGACGGTCACCCTCCGGAGCGTCTCCGCAGAGGCCTTCCCAGAAGGCATCGGTGCCGATGCCACAGGAGGCGACGACGCCGATCCCCGTGACAGCGACCCGACGGCGCAACATCAGAGCTTGCTGACGATGAGGTCGTAGGCGCCACCAATGGTGGTGATGCCCTCGAGCTCTTCCTCCTCAACGGTCACGCCGAACTCCTCTTCGAGCGACATGATCAACTCGACCAGGTCGAGGCTGTCGGCGTCCAGGTCGTCAGCGAAGGAGGCCTCCTTGGTGACCTTTGCGGCGTCGACCGAGAGGACCTCCACCGCGCACTTCGTGAATCGCTCGAAACTCTCTTCGCTCACCGTCTGGCTCCGTTTCTAATCTGTGATCCGTGCCCCCTCACCCTACGGCGATTCTGCGGGTCGGAGAATGCATTCGTCGCTGTGGCGTCCGGT
>JAAZXC010000018.1:0-29163 GCA_014240365.1 Acidimicrobiales bacterium
GCCGACGACGACTACGAGGTCCACGTCAACCCGACGGGTCGCTTCGTGATTGGTGGGCCAGTCGGTGACACCGGTCTGACAGGACGCAAGATCATTGTGGACACCTATGGCGGGATGGCCCGCCACGGTGGGGGAGCCTTCTCCGGCAAGGACCCCTCGAAGGTCGACCGTTCGGCCGCCTATGCCACCCGCTGGGTGGCCAAGAACCTCGTGGCCGCCGGCGCTGCGACCCGCTGCGAGGTCCAGGTCGCCTACGGCATCGGTATGTCCCGGCCGGTTTCGGTCTTCGTCGAGACCTTCGGAACCGAGACGGTGGATCCGGACAGGATCTCGGCCTGCGTGCAGGAGGTCTTCGACCTGCGCCCAGCCGCCATCATCCGTGACCTGGGATTGAAGGCGCCTATCTACAGGAAGACAGCCGCCTACGGCCACTTCGGCCGGGACGGCTTCTCATGGGAGGCAACGGACCGGGTGGACGACGTCCGGTCCGCCCTGGGCCTGGCCTGACCCGACGCCCACAGTGACAGGCGGGGCCGACGAGCAGGGTCGCTTCGAGCTCGACGACGTCGCTGCGGCACCGACCGGGCCGACCGGCGGTCCTTCCCCAACCACTTCCCGGTCATCCACCGATGCCACCGGCGCCACGACGACTGCCGGGAGCGGCACCGAGTCTCCGGGCCGTGTCGTTCGGGTCATGCCTGACGTGGCGGCCGTGGAGCGCGTCTTCGACTACCTGGTCCCACCCTCGTGGGAGGACGACGGTCGCTCTGCACGCCTGGGGGTGGGCAGCCGGGTCCGGGTCGTTCTCGGTGGCCGAAGGGTCGCAGGATGGGTTGTCGAGGACCACGTTGCGCCATCTGACGGTTTCGCCCTCAGGCCGCTGACCCGCCTGAGTGGGTTGGGTCCGTCAGCCGAGCTGATCGACCTGGGCCGCTGGGCGGCGCGACGGTGGGTCGGCCCGGTGGTGGGGTTCCTGGCCACTGCATCGCCGCCCACGGTCGTCGAGGCGATTGGGTCGCCTCCACGGCCGGTGGTCGTGCCCGACTCCGATGCCGGCTGGATGGAAGGCGCCTTCGAACCGACGCCCGACGGCTCACCGACGGTCGTCCGCCTTCCTCCGGCGACCGATCCCATTCCCCTGGTGCTCGCAGCCGCCCGCCTCGGCGACGCCCTCGTCCTGGTCCCCACAGCGGCGGCCGCCTCCCGGCTCACGACAAGGATCCGCCGGGCCGGTGTTGCGGTCGCCCTGATGCCGCGGGACTGGTCACGCGCCGCTGCCGGCGGGCTGGTGGTCGGCTCCAGGGCCGCCGCCCTGGCACCTGTCAGGGACCTACGGGCCGTGCTGGTGCTGGACGAACACGACGAGGCCTACCAGGAGGAGCGGACCCCGACCTGGAACGCCCGTGACATCGTCGTCGAGAGGGCGCGCAGGGCCGGGATTCCCTGTGTGCTGGCCTCGGCCAGCCCGACGCTGGAGGCCCTCGGCCATGGGCGCCTCCTGGTTCCCCAGCGGGTCGAGGAGCAGGCGGCGTGGCCCGTGGTGGACCTCGTGGATCGCCGCCTGGACGATCCGGTCCGTTCGGGCCTCTTCTCGCCCAGGTTGGTGCCGGCCCTGCGGGGGGAAGGCGGTGACCCGGTCGTGTGCGTCCTGAACCGTAAAGGTCGGTCGCGCCTGCTGGCGTGTGACGGCTGTGGAGAGTTGGCCCGTTGCGAGGAGCACCGGGTGCCCATGGTCCAGGATGTCGACGACCGCCTGCGCTGCCCCCTTGACGAAGCGCATAGCCGTCCCGTGGTCTGCGATTCGTGTGGCGCCACCCGGTTCCGGAACCTGCGTGCGGGCGTCTCGAGGGTCCGTGAGGAGCTGGAGGCCCTGGCCGGGCGGCCGGTCCTGGAGGTGACCACCGAGACCGATGCGGGGCTGCTCGACGGTGGTGGGGCTTCGGTCTTCGTCGGTACCGAAGCCGTCCTGCACCGGATCCAGCGGAGGGTCGCCCGCGTGGTGTTCCTCGAGTTCGACCAGGAACTCCTGGCGCCCCGGATGCGGGCGTCCGAGCAGGCCATGGCCCTACTGGTCCGTGCATCCCGGCTACTCGGGCCACGATCGGCTGGCGGTCGCCTCATGGTGCAGACGAGGCAGCCGGACCACGAGGTGCTCCAGGCGGTCCTCCATGCCGACCCGGGCCGTCTGGTGCCCGACGAGAAGGAGCGGAGGTCTCTTCTGGGACAGCCTCCGTTCGCAGCCCTGGCTCGGGTATCCGGAGCGGTGGCGCCGGAGTTCATGGCCCGCCTCGGATCACCGGACGGAATCGACATCATGGGCCCCAGGGACGGTTCCTGGCTTGTAAGGGCCAGAGACCACGACCAGCTCTCGGAGGCACTCCTGGCGGTGTCTCGCCCCGCTGGCCGTCTCCGCCTGGAAGTGGATCCTCGACGGGCCTGACCCCGCCTGTCACCAGCCCCGGCGGTTCAATTCGTAGAGGGCGATTCCTGCGGCGGTGGAGACGTTGAGGCTGCCCACCTTGCCGAGTTGCGGGATGAAGGCCACGACGTCGCAGGCAGCCAGGGTGGTGGCCGAGAGGCCCCGGTCCTCATGGCCGAAAGCCAGGCAGGCCTTCTCCGGAAGGTCCGCCTCGTTGATGGGCACTGCCTGGTCCGCCAGCTCGATGCCGACCAGGCCGTAGCCGGCAGCCCGGATACCGCTGATCGCCTCGCCTACCTCTTCGCAGATCGTCCAGGTCAGGTAGCGACCGGTACCCAGGGCGGTCTTTGCGGTCTTGGCATGCGTGGGCGACGCCGTGGCTCCGGCCAGCCAGAGGTGTCCGACGCGGTAGGCCGCAGCGGTCCTCAGGATCGCCCCCACGTTGTAGGGCGTCTGCACGCCGTCGAGCAGGAGTGCCACCTCGGGTTCGGCGCGCCGTCGCCACTCACGATGGAGGCGCTTGAGTCCCGTGCTGTCCAGGTTCTTCACGTCTGGCCCTCTCCGGTGGCCGGGTCCGTTGCACCGGCGGCATCGTCATCCATGACCGCTTCGCCCACTGGCGCGACCCGTGCGGCCACGTCCAGCAGGCGGAAGCCCTTACGCGAGCTGCGTCGGTCCGTGGCCCAGCCGCGGTCATCCAGCCAGCGGGCCAGAGAATCAGCTCCGAGGTGTCGTTGGACCACCAGGTGGGCCGAGCCGTCCGGAGACAGGCGGTCCAACCACCTTGCCAGCAGTTCGTGGAGTCCAGCCTTGCCGATCCGGATGGGTGGGTTAGACCAAATCGCCGCCAGCATCACGTCGTCGGGCACCTCATCGGGTGCCACCACCTCGACGTTGGTCAGTCCGGCCGTTTCGGCGTTGGCCCGACATAGGCCGCGCGCCCGCTCGTTGACGTCCACGGCCCACACCCGGGCGTCCGGTCGCCGGGAGGCCATGGTGCAGGCGATGGGCCCGTAGCCACAGCCGAGATCCATCAGCTCCACCGGCCCGGTGGGTAGGTCCGGGCCGTCGAGCAGCAGGTACCGGGTGCCCCTGTCGACGCGTTCGGCCGAGAAGACACCACGGTCGGTGGCCAGCGTGAGGTTCACGTCGGGCAGAAGGAGACCCACCTCCATGGGGCTGGAAGCCACGTCTGGGCGGTCGGTCCAGTACTGGCTGTCGTTCACTGCACCGGCTGGCGGTCTGGCATCCGGGCCTCCATCGCCTCGACGGTAGCCTTGTCGTGTGGCACCCCACCAGATTCGACTGATCGGCGACCCGGTCCTGCGTAAGCCGGCGACCGAGGTGACCAACGTGGACGGAGCGTTGGTGCGCCTCACCGACGACATGTTCGCCACAATGTACGGGGCCCCAGGGATCGGCCTGGCCGCACCACAGGTCGGGGTGCAGAAGCGCTTCTTCGTCTACGACCACGGTGAGGGGGCCGGCGTGATCCTGAACCCGAGGATCATCGAGTCCGGCGGTGAATGGACGTTCGAGGAGGGTTGCCTCTCGGTGCCTGACCTGTCATGGGAGATCACCCGACCGAAGCAGATCCACCTCGTGGGTGTGGACCTGGATGGCAACGAGATCTCGATCGAAGCCGACGAGATCGAGGCACGGCTCTTCCAGCATGAGATCGACCACCTGGACGGGATCCTCCTCGTGGACCACCTGGACGAAG
Source organism: Acidimicrobiales bacterium (assembly GCA_014240365.1). Taxonomy (GTDB): domain Bacteria; phylum Actinomycetota; class Acidimicrobiia; order Acidimicrobiales; family MedAcidi-G1; genus UBA9410. The sequence goes on from JAAZXC010000018.1 coordinate 4,143, forward strand.
ATCAGCAGCGTGAGGCCCGACGGGCACTTCGCGAGAGGACCATGTCCCGCCCGGCCTCCGCTGGGCAGCTCGATGGGGGCCTGCGGTTGTAGTGATCGCGCCTCCCCCGGCGCATCCTGGGAGGCTGGTCTACCTGGGTAATCCCGAGGTGGCTGTGGCGCCTCTGACCGCACTCCACGAGGCGGGTCACGAGGTGGCGCTGGTGGTGACCTCCCCTGAGCGCCGTCGTGGCCGTCGCTCGGAACCGACGCCGACGCCCGTGGCTGCACGGGCCCTGGAGCTGGGCATCCCCGTGGCCCACGACCTGACCGCCGTGGTGGATTCCGGTGCCGACCTCGGCGTGGTCGTCGCATACGGCCAGATCATCCCAATTGAGATCCTGGTGAGGGTGCCGATGCTGAACCTGCACTTCTCCCTGCTGCCCAGGTGGCGTGGCGCTGCTCCCGTGGAGCGTGCCCTGATGGCAGGCGACGAGACGACCGGGGTCTGCCTGATGGAGGTGGCCGAGGGCCTCGACACCGGCGGGGTCCATGCCCGGGTAGAGGTGCCGATCCGGTCGACCGATACTGCTGATGGCCTGCGGGAGCGCCTGGCCGTCGTCGGCGCCCAACTCCTGGTTGATTCCCTGGAGGGCGGCCTGTCGGCTCCGGCGCCTCAGGAGGGCATTGCCACCCATGCCCACAAGCTGCACAGGGAGGACCTTGCGCTGGACTGGGAACGTCCCGCCACGGAGCTAGAACGCCTCGTGCGCGTAGGCGGCGCCTGGACCACCTTCCGGGGCGGAGACCTGAAGGTATGGAGTGCCGAGGGTGTCGACGAGGCGGTGTCCGGTCCACCGGGGACCATGTCGGGTGACCTGGTGGCGACCGGTGAGCGATCCCTACGCCTCCTCGAGGTCCAGCCTGCCAACAGGTCCCGGATGGAGGCCTCGTCGTGGCTGGGCGGGGCCCGACCTTCAGCAGGTGAAGGGCTGGGCGGATGAGCGGCGAGGAGGCGCGCCGGCTGGCCCTGGAGGTTCTCGGACGGATCGAGAGGGACGGTGCGTACGCCAACCTGGTGTTGCGCAGCGCCCTGGACCGTTCGGACCTGGATGGTCGCGACCGGGCGTTCGTGACCGACCTCGTCTACGGCACGACACGCATGCGCAGGGCATGCGACCACCTGGTGGACAGCTTCCTGCACGATGACGTCCAGGCTGAGGTGCGCACCGTGCTGCGGCTCGGGGCCTACCAGCTCCACTGGGGCGGTGTCCCGCCCCATGCAGCGGTGTCGGCAACTGTCGCCGTGGCCCCTCGGAAGGTTCGTGGCCTCTGCAACGCCGTCCTGCGACGGGTCGCCGAGCACCAACCCGACTGGCCCGGTCCGGGCGTCGAGTTGAGCGTGCCGGACTGGCTGCTGGACCTCCTGGTGGCCGACCTCGGCAGCGATGACCCTCTGGCGGCGCTGGCCGCCATGAACCGACCCGCCCGGGCGGTGGCACGCGATGACGGATACCACCAGGATCGCGCCTCCCAGATGGTCGCAGCGCTCGCCGTCGAAGACCTCGACCCGTCCGGTGAGTTGGTGCTGGACCTGTGCGCCGCCCCCGGGGGAAAGGCCACGGCAATGGCCGCAGCCGGCGCATCGGTGGTCGCTGCCGACCTGCGACCCAGTCGACTGGGTCTCGTAGGCGACAACGCCGAACGGCTCGGTCACGACATCGCCCTTGTGGCCGCCGACGGCCGGTTTCCACCGTTTCGCGCGGGATCCTTCGACCGGGTCCTGGTGGACGCCCCCTGCTCGGGACTTGGGGTCCTGAGGCGTCGGGCCGATGCGCGCTGGCGGACCGGTCCGGCCGACGTGGAGGAACTGGCTGACCTCCAGCTGGACCTGCTCACGGCTGCCGCCGGGCTTGTACGCCCCGGGGGCCTGCTGTTCTACAGCGTCTGCACGCTCACCTCGGCTGAGACCGCCGGCGTGGACCGACGGTTCCGGGAAGCGACCGGCGTGAGGCCGGGCCCGGCGCTGGGTCAGCCGTGGCGTCCCCATGGCGACGATGGTGCCGGTGGCCTGCTGCTACCGCAGGACCTGGACAGCGAGGGAATGGCGATTTTCCGCTACCGGATCGACTCAGCCTGACCGTCCGTGGGGCCGGCGTGTTGGCGACGGCCCCGTCCACTCAGGTCAGGAGGCGTTCGCCGAGGTGGGTCAGGACCCGGTCCAGGGCCTCCATGGTGGGGTGGTCGGTCTCGTACACGAGCTCTTCGGTGAGCACGGAGTGGGCACGCTTGGAGATGCGGTGGAGGTTTCCCGGTGACGAATCCAGCTCGACGCCGATGAACCCATCGCCCAACTCCTCCCGGAGACGGTCGAAGCGCTCCACCGGGGCCATGGAATCCTCGCTGAACCGGAGCCCAAGGACGCACACCCCGTCGGCCACCCGTTCCTTCACGACGTCCAGGTCCCGATCCGAGATGCCGAGTGACCGCCGGTGGCGGGCGGTGATCGACAGCGGGAGGCTGGGCTGGCTCAGCACAGGGGCCAGCATTCGGTCGTCGAGCATCATTCCCAGGGCGAAACCCCCGGTGAAGCACATGCCGACCGCACCGATTCCGGGACCGCCACAGCGGCCGTGCTCGAATGCCCCGAGGGCCCGCAGCCAGTCGGTGACCGGTGAGGTACGTCGACGCATCAGGGCCGTGAACTCCCTCGACACGCATCCGCCCACCAGCGAACGGATCAGGTAGCCCGGTGTCGGACGCCTGCCCGGGGTTCCGAAGAGTGACGGCAGCACGGCGGTGCAGCCGATGGCCGCCACGTGACGTCCGAAGTCCGCTACGCGTGGCGTGATTCCCGGCATCTCCGCCATGACGATGACCGCAGGCCCCGAACCGGTTCGTAGCACCGTGCGACTGGTGCCGCCGTGCTCGAAGGAGCCGATCTCGTAGCCGGCCAACTCGTCCACGCCCATCCGGCGACCATAACCCTGCCCGGCGGCCAGCGGCCGCTCCGGTACCCTCGCCCCATGGCCGAAACCGGGCACGATGGATCCCACCACGGGGGCGGGTTACCGCTGGACGTGAAGGTGCTGACCATTTCTGACGGCGTGGCCCACGGCGTACGTGAGGATCGTTCGGGAGCCGCTCTGGTGGCACTGTGTGAGGCCGAGGGTTGGACGGTCGTGGACACTGCGGTATCGGCTGACGGTGTCGATGCTGTGGCGGGGGCCATCCGGGCCCTCGTCGACGGTTTCCACGGTCTCGTGGTCACGACCGGCGGTACAGGCTTCGGCCCACGGGACCATACGCCCGAGGGGACCCTCGCCGTCCTGGAGCGCCAGGCGCCGGGTCTGGCCGAGGCCATGCGCCTCGTGAACCCTCTCGGCCGCCTGTCGCGTGGCGTGGCGGGCACCTCCGGCACCAGCCTCATCCTGAACACCCCCGGATCCTCGAAGGGATGCGTGGAGTGCCTTGGCGCCGTCATGGATGTGGTGGCACATGCGGTGCGTCTCCTGGTCGACAACGCCGACCCGCATCCGTCGGGCGAGGGGTCCGGCGCCGGTGCCTGACCAGATGGTCCACGATGACGAGGGAGGCATGCGTGCCGCCCTGGCCGCCGCCGGTGCCCTGCACCGTCGCACGGCACCCAACCCCAGGGTCGGGGCCGTGGTGGTCGCCAATGGCCGCATCGTCGGCACAGGAGCGACCCAGCCGCCGGGCGGGGCCCATGCCGAGCGCGTGGCGTTGTCCGAGGCCGGGCCGGCTGCGGCCGGAGCCACCGTGTACACGACGCTCGAGCCCTGCAACCACGAGGGCAGGACGCCCCCGTGCACCGACGCCATCATCGGTGCCGACGTGGCCCGTGTCGTCGTGGGCGTCGGGGATCCGGACCCCGAGGTCTCCGGTCGGGGCCTCGAGAGTCTGCGCCGGGCGGGACTGGTCGTGGAGGTCGGGGTCCTCGCCGACGAGGTCACCGACTCGCTGGCTGCGTACCTGCACCACAGGAGGACCGGTCGCCCCTTCGTGGTCCTGAAGCTGGCTGCGACCCTGGATGGCCGGATTGCGGCACCGGACGGGTCGAGTCGGTGGATAACCGGCCCGGAGGCCCGGCTGGACGTGCACTCGTTGAGGGCGTCATGCGATGCGATCTGCGTGGGAGCGGGAACCGTCCGGGCCGATGATCCGCGTCTGGACGTGAGGGACGTCGATGGCCGGGTGGCCGACGGCGAGGATCCGCCACGGCGGGTGGTGCTGGGGGCGATCCCCGCAGGTGCCCGGGTACTCCCGGCTGAGGAGTACCACGGTGACCTGGATGGGCTTCTGGACGGCCTCGGAGCCGATGGGGTGCTCAAGCTCCTGGTGGAGGGTGGGGCCGACGTGGCCGGCCGCTTCCACCGTGCCGGGCTGGTCGACCGCTACGTGGTCTATCTGGCACCGGCGCTTCTGGGTGGTGACGATGGGCGCCCCCTCATGGCCGGGCCCGGCGCCCCGACCATGGCGGACCTGCGCAGGGGGCGCTTCGTGGCGACGGAGGTTCTGGGAGACGACCTCCGGGTGGATCTGGAGCTCGGAGGCCGTTGACCCCACGGGTCGCCCACCACGAAACCCCCGGTGGGCCCGTGTACGAGGCGGGTAGGTTCGCTGCATGCTGAAGCTCGTCCTACCCAAGGGTTCCCTGGAGAAGTCGACACTTGCCCTGTTCGAGGGCGCCGACCTGACCGTGATCCGTGGCTCGTCGGTCGACTACACGGCGTCCATTGAGGATCCGCGTATCGACGACGTTCGGGTCCTCCGCCCCCAGGAGATCCCGGTCTACGTGTCCGACGGCCTGTTCGACATCGGAATCACCGGGCGGGACTGGATCGAGGAGACCGGAAGCGACGTGGTCTCCCTCGGCGAACTCCACTACTCGAAGGCCACGGCCCGGCCCGTACGCATAGTGGTGGCCGTTGCCGGTGACTCCCCGGTGGAGTCGGTGGCTGATCTGGCGTCCGGTGTCCGGGTCTCCAGCGAGTATCCGGAGTTGACCCGCCGCTTCTTCGAGGAGCGGGGGATCGAGGCTGACATCCAGCTCTCCTACGGGGCCACCGAGGCGAAGATTCCCGACATCGTCGACGTGGTGGTGGACATCACCGAGACCGGAAGGGCACTTCGTGCCGCCGGCCTGAAGGTGATCGACACGATCCTCACGAGCTTCACCGAGTTGGTGGCCAACGCCGAGTCGTATGCCGACCCGGAGAAGCGTCACGCCATGGAGCAGATCCACCGGCTCCTGCAGGGCACGCTCGAGGCCCGCGGCAAGGTGCTGGTCAAGATGAACGTGCCTGCAGACCGGCTCGATGCCGTGATCGACCTGATCCCGTCGATGAAGTCACCAACGGTGAACGAGTTGTTCAGGGGCGCAGGTTTCGCGGTGGAGACCGTCGTGGCGAAGTCCGAGATCAACGTGCTCATCCCGGAGCTGCGCGACGGTGGTGCCACCGACATCCTGGAGATCCCGCTTTCCAAGATCGTCCACTGACCGCAGGGCCGGAAGCGACCCGGCTGTCAGCCTGCTTCGGGTTCCGGAGGCGTGTCGTCCTCGCGGCTGGCCCTGTCGACCGCCACGTAGGCGAGACGGATCTGGTGGAGGGCGTCGCGCATTGTGGTCTCTGCCTCGCCGAGCCGCCCCGGAAGCCGGTCGACCACAGCCCCAAGCGCGTCAATGGCCACCGAGGCTTCGCCCAGGTTCGGAGGTTGCTGGGAGAGATGGATGGTCGCCAGCTCGTACAGGCCCATGAGGTGGTTGGCGACGACCACGGCAGCGGGCACGGAGGCGAGCTGTTCGCGGACTGCAGCCATCTCCCTGGCCATCGCCTCGACCTGCTCGCGTTCCTCCGGTTCCAGGTCCTGGGCGAGGGGTTCGACCGATGGTGCGGGCGTGTCCTCGGGCTGGTCGATCGGATGCTCCCCGTCGGGGGTCCAGAGGCTGTTCATGGCTGGTTCCTTGGGTGGCGTGTGCTCCACGGGGGAGCGTCGGGTCCCGGTCCGGTAGGCCTCCAGGGCTGGCCTGGTGCCGCTGCGTTGCGGGACCGCTAGCCTATGCGGCACAACTGAAGTGAAAGCGGGGTCATCCCCACCCGGCGCACGCACAGAGCGTCCGGGTCCTCTTCTCGTCGGATCGACGGGGTCCATGGCACGGGTTGCCAGTGGGCGTCGTGGATCCTCGGCGGGTGTCGGCTTTCCGGCGCCCGCCGTTTCTCCGTTTTCGGGGCATGTCCCCACGGCCGGAAGACGGTGGCGCCACCACAACCACACAATCACGAGGAGAACCCCACGTGACTCACAGGAGTGACGGCTAATAGCAGCGCCAAGCAGTCAGGAACCACGGATCAACGACCGCATCCGTGCCCAGCGTGTACGTCTGGTCGCCCCGGATGGTGAGCAACTCGGCATACGTACCCTGCCCGACGCCCTCACCATCGCCGGCGATCTGGGCCTGGACCTCGTGGAGGTGGCCGACAAGGCCGATCCACCGGTGTGCCGGGTCATGGACTACGGGAAGTTCAAGTACGAACAGTCCCAGCGGGCCAAGGAGTCGCGTAAGAAGGCGACACACGTGATGGTCAAGGAGATGAAGTACCGGCCCAAGATCGGTCCCGGCGACTTCGACACCAAGACCCGCAAGGTCGAGCAGTTCCTCGGAGATGGCAGCAAGGTCAAGGTCACGATCATGTTCCGGGGACGCGAGATGCAGCATCCGGAGCTGGGGCGTCGGATCCTCGACCGGGTGGCTGAAACAGTCGACCACGTCGGTCGCGTGGAGCTCTTTCCGAAGCAGGACGGTCGCAACATGATCATGGTGCTCGTGCCCGGCCAGGGCACGCGCCGCCAGCGCGAGGCTGCAGCTGACCATCGCGAAACCGTTGTGGCAGCACCGCCTGTCGGCGACCCAGATGCTGTGACAGCACCGCCTGTCGGTGACCCGGCCGCTACCGCCGATCCTCCTGTCGGCGACCCGGCTGCAGCCGCACCGACCCCAACTGAGACACCGACCGTTGCGTCCCAGGACGCGCCGACCGAGACGTCGGCAGACACGCCGACTGAGACCCGGGAGTAGATGAAATGCCCAAGATGAAGACCCACCGTGGCGCCGCCAAGCGCATCAAGGTGACCGGTTCCGGCAAGTTGAAGCGCCGGAACGCCAACCTCAGCCACATACTTGAGAAGAAGTCCCCCAAGCGGAAGCGTCGCCTGGCTCGCCAGAGCAGCGTGGATCCGGCCAATGCTCCGGCTATCCGTCGGCAGTTGGGGATCTGAACCCACGGCCACCGTCCGGTGGCCTGACACGGGGACGACGTCCCCGGATCAACCTTCCATCCGTCGCACGACGACGACAGAGCACACAAGGAGAGAGTGATGGCCAGGGTCAAGCGAGCCGTCCATAGCAAGAAGAAGCACAAGGCCATTCTGGAGCAGGCCCAGGGCTACTACGGCGACAGGAGCCGTACGTTCAAGTCTGCCAACGAGGCGGTGATGCACGCCGGGAACTACGCGTTCCGTGACCGTCGTGCCCGCAAGGGCCAGTTCCGTCGCCTCTGGATCCAGCGCATCAACGCTGCGTGTCGTCAGCACGGCACCAACTACAGCGTGTTCATCGCCGGTCTCAAGAACGCTGGCGTCGGGGTGGACCGCAAGGTCCTCGCCGACCTGGCGGTTGCCGAGCCGGCGGCGTTCGCCGCCCTGGTCCAGCTGGCCACCTCGGCCGACGCCGCCTGATCCGCGTTTCCCGGCCAGGTGCCGGGAAGCCGCTGATTTCGCTCTTGTGCCGGTTCTTCGCGGAGCCGGTCGAATGATCGGGGAGCCAGCCAGATGACCGAGGAAGTCTCAGGACGTAATCCCCGTATCCAGCGGATGCGCAGGCTGCTGCGCGACAGGGGCTATCGGTACGACGAGGCTGCATATGTGGTCGAGGGGCCGGCGCTTGTCGCCGAGGCCCTGGATGCCGGCCGCGAGGTCCGCCAGGTGGTGGTGCCTGCGTCGGCCTCCAACCACCATGTGATGCACCGTGCCGGTTGGTCCGGAGCAACGACGCTGGTCGTTCCCGATGGCGTGTTCGAGGGCCTCTCGAGTACCCGGTCGCCCCAGCCGGCCCTTGCCGAGGTGGCGTTCCACGATGTGGAACCCATCGACCTGGCGACTACGCCGGGCCCGGTCCTGGTGCTGGCCGAGGTATCGGACCCCGGCAACGCCGGAACCCTCATGCGCTCCGCCGAGGCTTTCGGGGCCAGCGGTGTGGTCGTAGCCGGCGGCGTGGACCCGTACAACCCGAAGCTGGTGAGGGCTGCTGCCGGGTCGTCGTTCCGGATTCCATTCGCCGTGGTTGAAGATCCCATGGAGGCGCTGCGGATCCTGGGCGAAGCCGGATTCGGGTGCTGGGCGACGGTCCCACGTGGCGGGGTGTCTCCTGCTGGAATCCCATCTGACATGCCTGTGGCGCTCATTTTGGGCAATGAACCGAACGGACTCTCCGACGAGGTGGTGGCTGCGTGTGTCGGGGCCGTCAGCGTTCCCACGGTTGGTGGGGTTGATTCCCTGAACGTCGCCATCGCCGGCTCGATCGCACTCCACGACCTGGCCGGGCGATAGCCCTGAACGGTCATCGGGGATCCGGACGGGTTCCTCTAACCTGCGTTGGTCCCCTCCAACCTCTCCCGATCAGCGGACTCCACGCATGACCCCCGACCTGGACCAGCACCTCGCCGATGCGGCGACCGCCATTGAAGCGGCTGTGGACCTTGACGCACTACGGACAGTGGACGCCGACCTGCTCGGAAAGCAGTCGGTGGTGACCACGGCCCGTAAGGCCCTTGGGGCCATGGACGTCGAGGAGCGCAAGGTGGTGGGCCGCCTCCTGAACGAGGTCCGCTCCGGGATCCAGGAACGGTTGGAGGCCCGGCGAACAGAGCTGGAGACGGCGGCGCGCTCCGAGCAGTTGGAGTCCGAACGCCTCGACCTGACTGAGTTGGACCGCGGGCGACGGCTCGGCCACCGCCATGTGGTCACCCGAACCTGGGAGAGGCTCGAGGACCTGTTCGTGGGGATGGGCTACACGGTCTCGGAGGGACCGGAGATCGAGGACGAGTGGCACAACTTCGGCGCCCTCAACTTCCCGCCCGACCACCCGGCCCGCGACATGTACGACACCCTCTACGTGGACCATGGCGAACCCGGCAGCACGCTGTTGCGGACCCATACCTCGCCGGTCCAGATCCGGGTCATGGAGGCGGGAGGGCCGCCCATCTACTCGATAATGCCGGGCCGGGTGTTCCGCAGCGACACGGCCGACTCGACCCACATGCCGGTGTTCCACCAGCTCGAAGGCCTGGTAGTGGACCGGGGCATCACCTTCGGTGACCTGGCTGGCACGCTCGAGGCCTTCACCCGGGCCTACTTCGGAGGTGACTTCACATCCCGCCTGCGTCCGTCCTACTTCCCGTTCACCGAACCGTCGGCCGAGTTCGACATCCGCCGCCCCGACGGCACCTGGCTGGAGTTGGGCGGGTGCGGCATGGTGCACCCCAATGTCCTGACGGCCTGCGGGTTGGATCCTGAGGAATGGTCGGGCTTCGCTTTCGGCTTCGGCCTGGACCGTCTCGCCCTGATGCGCCACGGCATTGACGACCTCCGGGAGCTGTTCCGCAACGACCGACGATTCCTGGAGCAGTTCTGATGGGTTGCCCGGCCCGGAGGGCCAACCGGTGAAGGTCCTGCTGTCCTGGCTCTCGGAGTTCGCGCCGTTCGTCGGCACTCCCGACGAGATCGGCGACCAGCTCAGCGGGCTGGGCCTGGCTGTCGAGAACATGGTCGCCATCGGTGGTGGGCTGGACGGCATTGTCGTGGCCCGGGTCCTGGACCTGCGGCCCCACCCGGACGCCGACCGCATCCAGCTGGTGAACGTAGATGCCGGCGACGGGGAGGCCCTCCAGGTCTGCTGTGGGGCGTTCAACATGACTGTGGGCGACCTGGTGCCGTTCGCCACGCTCGGGACGACCATGCCGAACGGGATGCAGATCGGTCGTCGCAAGATGCGTGGCGAGTGGTCCAACGGGATGCTCTGTTCTCCGGAGGAGATCGGGCTCGGCGTTGACCAGGACGGCATCTTGATCCTGGAAGGTGGCCACACCGTGGGGCAGCCCGTGACGGAGGCCCTGGAGTTGAGCCCTGATGTCCTGTTCTACCTGGAGGTCAATCCGAACCGTCCTGACGCCATGTGCGTGGCCGGCGTGGCCCGTGACCTGGCTGCCCGACAGGGCGTGCCGTTCACCCGACCCGACCCGTCGCCGCAGGAGGTGGGCGCCGACGCTGCCGGTCGGGTGGCCGTCGAGATTCTGGACAAGGACCTCTGCGGCAGGTTCATGGTGCGCATCCTGGACGGGATCACCGTCGGGCCCTCGCCGAAGTGGATGGCGAACCGACTTACGGCGCTGGGCATGCGCCCCATCAACAACGTGGTGGACGCTTCCAACTACGTGATGCTGGAGCTGGGGCAACCCAGCCACACCTATGACCTCGATGCCGTGCAGGGTGGGGCGTTGCGGGCCCGCCGGGCCACTGAAGCCGAGACTGTGGCGACCCTTGACGAGGTGGTCCGGACCCTCTCGACGAAAGACGGTGTGATAGCCGACGGGCACGACACGGCCATCGGAATCGCCGGGATCATGGGAGGGTCGTCCACGGAGATAAGTGCATCCACCACCAGCGTGGTTGTCGAGATGGCCTGGTGGGATCCGATGAGCATCGCCTCGTCGGCGCGGCGGCTGGGACTTCGCAGCGAGGCTTCGGCCCGGTTCGAACGGGGTGCCGACCCGGAGGTGGCGGACCTGGCAATGCGGCGCTTCGCCGAACTGCTTGCCGAGACTGGTGCCACCCTGGCTCCCGGCGTGGTCGACGTGCGGGGTGTCACTCCGGCCAGTGGAACGATCCGGGTGAGGACCAGTCGCGTGAACTCCATGCTCGGAACCGACCTGGACCGTGATGCCATAGCCGGGCTGCTGAACTCCATTGAGTTCACCGCCGAGCCTGCGGGCGAGGGCGGAGCGGACCTGGATGTCATCGTCCCGAGCTTCCGGCCCGACAGTTCCACAGAGATCGACGTGGTGGAGGAGGTGGCCCGGATCCACGGCTACCACCGGATCCCACGGACGTTGCCCAGATCTGCCATCACCGGCGGGTTGACGCCGTACCAGGCGGATCGCCGGGTTGTACGAACCGCAATGGTCGGGTTGGGCCTCGACGAGGTCATGCCGGTGCCCTTCCTGGCGCCGGGCGACCTGGAGAGGGCGGGCCTGGACCCTGACGGTGTGACCGTCACGAACCCCCTGGTGGCCGAGGAGTCCGTGATGCGGGCCTCGCTGAGGCCGGGAATCCTCAAGACGCTGGCCTACAACGCATCGCATCGCATCCATGGTCTCGGCGTCTTCGAGGTGGGCCACGTGTACCGCCGTCCGGCCGAGACCCAGACGCTCCCCGAGGAGCGCGAGCACCTTGCCGTGGCGCTGGCCGGCCGTGACGCCGGTGCTGCCGTCGAGGTGTTCTCGGCGCTGGCTGATGCCCTTGATGCCCGTGACTACCGGTTGGTGGCGGGTACGACCCCCGGCATGCATCCGACCCGCACGGCGCGCATCGAGGTTGGCGGTGTGGTGGTCGGACACGTCGGCGAGGTGGATCCCGGTGTTCTGGAGGCCTTCGGGGTGGGCGAGCGCGTGGGCTGGCTGGAGCTGGACCTGGAGACCCTGCTGGGCCTGCCGCACGGTGGTCGGCCGTACCGGTCCGTGAGTCGTTATCCCTCCTCGGACATCGACCTGGCCTTCGAGGTGGACGAGACCACTGCGGCGGCCGATGTCGGTTCGTGTCTCACCGCCGCGGCTGGCGACCTGCTCGTGGACCTGGCGCTGTTCGACGTGTTCAGGGGGGCGCCGGTGGCCGATGGGCGTCGCAGCCTCGCTTTCACCCTGCGATTCCAGGCAGCAGACCGGACCCTCACCGATGCCGAGGTGGCAGAGGTGCGTCAGCGCTGCATCGACGCTGTCCAGGGGTCGCTGCCAGCCACGTTGCGGGGTTGAGCCACCGCTCCAGTCTCCCGCTGCGGCTGACCCGCTGCTGACTGGAAGGGCCTCCACCGATACCGTCGGCGCCATGCGCACATGGCGAATCCACGAACTTGGTGACCCGATCGACCAGCTGACTCTCGATGAGGTGGCCGAGCCGGAACTGGAACCCGGACGGGTGCTGGTCGAGGTCGACGCGGTCGGCCTGGCCTTCCCCGATGTGCTGCAGTGCCGGGGCGAATACCAGGTGAAGCCGCCCCTTCCGTACTGTCCGGGTAGCGAGACGGCCGGCCGGGTGTCGGCGGTAGGTGACGGGGTTGACCAGGCCCTGGTCGGCCAGCGGGTGGTCGCCCTGGGTGGGGGCCTGGCGGAACGTGTCGTCCTGCCGGAGGGCTCGGTGTTCACGTTGCCCGACTCGCTGACGGCCACGAAGGCGGTGGCGGTGCCCATGAACTACGGAACAACCTGGTTCGCCCTCCACGACAGGGCACACCTTGCTGCGGGCGAGACCCTTCTGGTGACGGGAGCTGCCGGTGGCGTGGGTTCTGCGGCCATCCAGCTGGGTCGTGCAGCCGGTGCGCGTGTCATAGCCGTGGCTGGCGGAGCCGAGAAGGTGGCAGCCTGTGAGGCGTTGGGAGCCGATGCTGTGATCGACCACCGGGAGGTGGACGACCTGGTTGAGCGGGTCAGGGAGCTGACCGACGGTCGGGGAGTGGACGTGGCCTATGACCCTGTCGGGGGTGAGACCTTCCAGCAGGTCAGGCGGTGCATGGCATGGGACGGTCGCCTCCTGGTGATCGGTTTCGTGGCCGGCATCCCCGAGCTGAAGACCAACCACGTGCTGCTCAAGAACTACTCGGTGGTCGGCGTGCACTGGGGGGCTTCGCTGGCCCGCGATCCGGGCTCACTGGACCGTCAGATGGCAGCGGTGTTCGATCTGGCGGCTGAGGGTGCTGTGGATCCCCTGCTGCATACGCCCTATGCCTTCGCCGACGCACCGCTGGCGCTTCAGGACATTGCCGACCGGAAGGTCGTTGGCAAGGTGGTCGCTGACCTGCGGTTATAAACCGCGCTGTATGATCATGTTGCATCAGTATGCATAAGTGGGCATACTGTTCCGATGCAGAGGATCGCCATAATCGGAGCCTCCGGGTTCACCGGAGCCGAACTCCTCCGGCTCTGCGCCGGCCACCCCGATTTCGACGTCGTGGTAGCCACCGGCGAGACCCAGGCCGGAAACAGCGTTGCCGACCTCTACCCGAGTCTGGCGGCCCACTACCCCGACCTGACCTACTCCACGACCGATGCGGCCGCCGTCGACGGTTGTGACGTGGTGTTCCTCGGGCTTCCCCACGGAGCCTCCCAGGCCCTCGTCCCCGGCCTGCTGGACTCCGTCGGCCATGTCATCGACCTGGCAGCCGACTTCAGGCTCCGGGACCCGGCTCTCTACCCGGCCTGGTACGGCGAGGCGCACGAGGTGCCCGACCTCCTCGACGAGGCCGCCTACGGCCTCCCGGAACTCTTCCGGGCCGACCTGCTCGGGGCCCGACTGGTCGCAGTCGCCGGCTGCTATCCGACGGCCGCCTCCCTGGCACTGGTGCCGTTCATGCGGGCCGGCGCCATTGAGCCGGGCGGCATCGTGGTGGATGCGGCCAGCGGCGTGTCGGGTGCCGGCAGGCCACCGAAGCCCAACACCACCTTCTGTGCGGTCGACGAGGACTTCAGCGCCTACGGGCTTGTGGGAGGACCGGGTGAGTCAGGTCTCGGCCATCGGCACACGCCGGAGATCGAACAGTCGCTCTCGACGACAGCCGACGGCACCACCGTGCCCGGCGTGAGCGTCCTGTTCACCCCTCACCTGGCTCCCATGAACCGGGGGATCCTGGCCACCTGTTACGCCCGGCCGACCACAGCTATGGACACCGACGGCGCCATGGCGATCCTGTCGGACTTCTACGCCGACGAACCATTCATCGTGGTGGACGAACGGTCACCGTCCACTAAGGCCACCCTGGGCTCCAACGCCGCCCACCTCACCGTACGGGTGGACCCGCGGACCGGCCTGCTCGTCGCTATCTGCGCCATCGACAACCTGGTGAAGGGCGCCTCCGGGCAGGCCATCCAGTGCGCCAACGCCGTGCTGGGCCTCGACGAGTCGACCGGCCTCACGACGATCGGGCTCTACCCGTGAGCGTCACCGCTGTGCCCGGATTCGTCGCCGCTGGCACTGCCTGCGGCGTGAAGGCATCCGGAGCCGACGACCTGGCAATGGTCGCCACGGCTGACGGATCACCGGTCATCGCAGCCGGCGTGTTCACCTCCAACAAGATGACGGCCCCACCTGTCCTCGTCACCCGAAAGCACCTGGCAGCCACCGGTGGTCGGGCCGCCGCCGTGGTCCTCAACAGCGGCAACGCCAACGCTGCGACAGGCGCTGCAGGCATGGCTGACGCCGAGATGATGTGCGTCCTCACCGCCGAAGCGATCGGCTGCACGCCCGACGAGGTCCTTGTCTGTTCCACCGGGTTGATCGGCTTCCCCCTGCCCATGGATCGCATCGTGTCCGCCATCCCGACTCTGGCCGGCGACCTCTCCGATGACGGTGGTCCTGCCGCCGCCCGGGCGATCATGACGACCGACACCGTGCCACGGACCACCACGGTCACGGGCACGACGCTCGACGGCGGCACCTTCACCATTGGAGGGGTGGCCAAGGGTGCGGCGATGCTGGAGCCGAACATGGCCACGATGCTGGCCGTGCTCACGACCGATGCACTCCTCGACGCTCCGGCGGCCACCGGAGCGCTGAGGGCAGCGGTGGGGGTGTCGTTCAACTGCCTCACGGTTGACGGAGCGGAGTCCACCAACGACACGGTCCTGCTGCTGGCCTCCGGTGCTGCAGGCCCCGTGGCGGCGGACCAGTTCGATGGCCTGCTTGCCGACGCCTGTCGGGACCTGGCCGTCCAGATGGCCGACGACGCCGAAGGCTCCACGAAGACGGTGTTCCTGACCGTCACCGGCGCCGCCACCGACACCGAGGCCGCCAAGGGAGCCCGGGACACCGCCAACTGCCAGCTGGTCAAGTGTTCCTGGTACGGAGAGGACCCCTACTGGGGCCGGATCGCCGCCGAGATGGGGGCGGCCGGGATCGCCTTCGACCCGGCCACCATCACCATCGCGTACGGCGGCCAGGTGGTCTACGCCGCCGAACAGGTCCAGCCGGTCGACGAGATGGCCCTGACCGCACACATGGCGGGCCGAAGGATCGACCTGGAGGTGGACCTGGGGCAGGGTGACGGCTCGGCATGGATTGTCACCACCGACCTCAGCCATGCCTACATCGACGAGAACATGCGGACCTCGTAGGGCCGTGGAGGACGACATGGACCAACCTGATTCCGTGGGCGTGGGCCCCCTCTCGGGCTTTTCGCCAGAACGGCGAGCTTCGGTGCTGATCGAGACCCTGCCGTACATACAGCGGTTCGCCGGCTCGATCATCGTGGTCAAGTTCGGCGGAAGCGCCATGGGCGACGAGGCGCTGGCAGCCCAGTTCGCCGAGGACATCGTCCTCATGCACTCTGTCGGCATCAGGCCGGTCGTGGTGCACGGGGGCGGGCCGCAGATCGGCGCGCTCATGGACCGGTTGGGGATCGTCTCGGAGTTCCGGGATGGCCTGAGGGTCACCGACGCCGAGACCCTCGACGTGGCCCGGATGGTCCTCGTCGGCAAAGTCAACAGGGAGATCGTGTCTGGCATAAACAGGCACGGACCCCTGGCCGTGGGCCTCTCCGGTGAAGACGCCGGCCTCATCCAGGCCTCGGCACGGGACCCCGAACTGGGATTCGTGGGAGACGTCGAGTCCGTGAACCCGGCCATCATCGAGCGGCTCCTGGCCGAGGAGCTCATCCCCGTGGTATCGACCATCGGGGTGGACCTGAGCGGGCAGGCCTACAACATCAACGCCGACACGGTGGCCGCAGCGGTTGCCGGAGCACTTGGCGCCGAACGGATCCTCTACCTCACCGACGTGGAGGGCCTCCTGACCGACGTGGACGACCCGGCTTCGAGGATCTCCCGCGTCGACCTCTCGGGCCTGGCTGACCTCACCGCCGACGGCACGATAAGCGGAGGGATGATCCCCAAGGTCCAGGCCTGCATCGACGCGGTGGAGTCGGGGGTGGGCTCGGCCCACATGGTCGATGGGCGGATTCCCCATGTCCTCCTGCTCGAACTGTTCACAGACATGGGCATAGGCACGATGGTCCTGCCCGACGGTGGCGTGGCTGCCGATGGCAGGGGCGTGGACGGGGTGCACGCATGACCGCCGCCACCCCCGATCCGAAGTTCCGGGACAGCAGGGAACGGTGGGCCGACGCCCTCATGGGCAACTACGGCGTTCCGCCGCTTACCTTCGTCAGGGGCTCGGGCACCGAGTTGTTCGACGACACCGGAAAGCGGTATCTGGACTTCCTCTGCGGCCTGGCCGTCACCGGCCTGGGCCACGCCCACCCCCGGGTGGCCGCAGCCCTGACCGAGCAGGCATCCACCCTCCTGCACGTCTCCAACCTGTTCGTAACCGAGCCGCAGCTGGAGGTTGCCGAGCGCCTCGACGCCCTGGTCCGGTCTGGCACCGGCCTGGCCACGCCGGGGCGGGTGCTCTTCCAGAACTCCGGAGCGGAGGCGAACGAGGCGGCCATGAAGCTGGCCCGCAAGTACCACGGCCGGGGCAGGCACGGCGTCCTGGCTGCCTTCCGGTCCTTTCACGGCAGGACCCTTGCCACCCTTGCAGCCACCGGCCAGCCCGAGAAGCACGAGCCCTTCCAGCCTCTGCCCGAGGGTTTCCGGCACGCTGCGTGGAACGACGTGGCGGCCTTTGAGGCGGCCCTGGACCCGTCCGTCGGAGCGATCCTGCTGGAACCGCTCCAGGGCGAGGGTGGCGTCAACCCGGCCGACGTGGACTTTCTACGTGGCATCCGACGGTTGTGCGATGAACGGGGCCTCCTGCTCATCATGGACGAGATCCAGACGGGCCTGGGTCGCACCGGTGAATGGTTCGGATTCCACCACGCCGGGATCACCGCCGACATCGTGACCGTCGCCAAGGCCCTCGGCAACGGGGTGCCCATTGGCGCTGTGTGGGCCACAGCCGACGTGGCATCGGCGTTCGGGCCCGGCGACCACGGTTCGACATTCGGCGGTCAGCCGCTGGCTGCCGCAGCTGCCCGGGAGGTGCTGCAGGTGATGGTCGAGATCGACGTGCCCCTCCTGGCACGTGAACGCGGTGTCGAACTGACGGTCCTGCTGGAGGCGGTGCCCGGGGTGGCAGACGTCAGGGGACTGGGTCTGCTGCTGGCGGCCGAACTCCGGCCGGAGGCCCTGAACGGACGGACCGCCGCCGAGGTGGCCCGGGCCTGTCTGGAGGCCGGCCTGGTGGTCAACGCGGTGACACCCACGGCCCTACGGCTGGCGCCCCCGTTCACGGTGTCCGGCGAGGAACTGGTAGAGGGCGTGGAGATTCTGGCTGGCGTGATGGCGGCTGGATCCGCTGGAGAGGACAGCTGATGCGACACCTGCTGGAGGTCGACGACCTCACCACCGACGAGCTGCTGCGGGTCCTGGACCTGGCGGCGGACCCGTCGCCACCCAGGGTCCTGGAGGGACGCGGGATGGCGCTCGTGTTCGAGAAGCCGTCCAACCGAACCCGCAATTCCATGGAGGTGGCCGTCTTCGAGTTGGGCGGTCACCCGGTCTACATCCAGGCGGCCGAGGTGGGCCTGGACGTCAGGGAGTCGGTGGAGGACGTCACCCGCACGCTCGCCTGCTACCACGCCTGCATCGGTGCCCGCGTGTTCGCCCACTCCACCGCCGAGCGGATGGCCGGAGAGAACCTCGTACCGATCGTGAACATGCTCTCGGACGCAGCCCACCCGCTCCAGGCCCTCGCTGACGTGCTCACGATCAGGCAGGAGTTCGGCGAGGTGGCGGGTCGGACCATTGCCTACGTGGGTGACGGCAACAACGTGTTCCGGTCGCTGGCGTTGGCGGCGGGCATGCTCGGTGCAGAGGTGAGGTTCGCCGGCCCTCCCGGCTACCGGCTGCCGGAAGTGGATCGCGACAGGCTGGCTGCGGCCGGCGTGACCGTTGCCGAGTTCGACCGGGCGACCGATGCGGTTGCCGGCGCCGACGTGGTCTACGCGGATGTCTGGACATCGATGGGCCAGGAGGAGGAGTCGGCTCGACGCCTCCGGGACTTCGAGGGATTCCAGGTGGATGTACAGCTCATGGAGAGCGCCGGTCCACAGGCCCTGTTCCTGCACTGCCTGCCGGCCCACAGGGGCGAGGAGGTCACCGACCAGGTGGTGGACGGGGCGTCCAGCCGGGTCTGGCCGCAGGCTGCCAACCGGCTGCACGCCGCCAGGGGCCTGCTGGTATGGCTCCTGGGTGAGGCCGACCACGGGGGAGGGCCCTCATGAGCAAGCACCAGAGGCAGCACCGGATCTCACGGGTGCTGGCGAATCAGGCGGTGACGAGCCAGGAGCAACTCGTCGGCCTTCTGGCCGACGATGGCATTGAGTCCACCCAGGCGACCGTGTCGCGTGACCTCGACGACCTCGGGGCGGTGAAGGTGCGGGTGCCGGGCGGGGAGAGCGTCTACGCCATACCGGAGCATCCGGCTGACCGTGTGGTTCCCATGGACCAGTTGCGGCGGGTGATGGGCGAGTGGGTTGTAGAGGTGGAGTCATCCGGCAATCTCGTCGTGCTGCGGACCCCACCCGGATCGGCCCACGTCGTCGCCTCTGCGCTGGACAGGACAGGGATCGAAGGGTCCATCGGAACGGTTGCGGGCGATGACACTCTGATGGTGGTTGCCGCCGAGGGAACGGCCGGGAGCGATCTGGCGGCGACCCTCAGGAACCTGGCGGGGCTCTGAGATAGGACGAGGACCAGCGGGCACCGGAGAGTCCGGATGCGAGAGCCCGCGGCCGATGATGGAAGGCAGTGGTATGACCAGTGACGAGAAGGACCGGCCACCGGTCGACAAGGTGGTGCTCGCCTACTCGGGCGGGTTGGACACGTCCATAATTCTCCGGTGGCTGGAGGAGACCTACGGCTGTGAGGTGGTGACGTTCACTGCCGACCTGGGCCAGGGCGAGGAACTCGAACCGGCGCGGGCCAAGGCAGAGGCGATGGGGGCGTCGGAGATCTACATCGAGGACCTCCGTGAGGAGTTCGTACGCGACTACGTGTACCCGATGTTCAGGGCCAACGCCCTCTATGAGGGTGAGTACCTGCTCGGAACGTCGATAGCGCGGCCACTCATCGCCAAGCGGCTGGTCGAGATCGCCGACGAGACGGGCGCCGAAGCGATCAGTCACGGTGCCACCGGTAAGGGCAACGACCAGGTCAGATTCGAGCTGGGTGCGTATGCCCTGCGGCCCGACATCCGGATAATCGCACCGTGGCGGGAGTGGGACCTCGGCTCGCGGCAGAGCCTCCTGGACTACGCCGAGAAGCACGGCATCCCGGTCGAGATGAAGCGGGGAGCGAAGTCCCCCTATTCCATGGACGCCAACCTGCTGCACATCTCGTACGAGGGCGGCCCGCTGGAGGATCCGTGGCAGGAGCCGGCCGCCGAGATGTGGCGGTGGTCGGTCAGCCCGGAGATGGCGCCGGATGAGGCCACCTATCTGGACCTGACCTATGAGAATGGTGACGTGGTGGCACTCGACGGAATGCCGATGACTCCGGCCACCGTCCTGGCCGAACTGAACCGGGTGGGTGGTGCCAACGGCATTGGCAGGACCGACATCGTCGAGAACAGGTTCGTGGGCATGAAGTCACGCGGGGCGTATGAAACCCCCGGCGGCACCATCCTCCTGAGGGCGCATCGGGCCATCGAGTCGATCACCCTCGATGGCGGGGTGGCGCACCTGAAGGACGAGATGATGCCCCGGTACGCCGAGCTGATCTACAACGGCTTCTGGTTCAGCCCGGAGAGGGAGATGCTCCAGGTTGCGATCGACCACAGCCAGGCGTTCGTGAACGGCCGGGTCCGGTTGCGGCTCTACAAGGGCAACGTGGCCGTGGTGGGCCGGGAGTCTGACGACACCCTGTTCGACGAGGCGATCGCCACCTTCGAGGAGGACGATGGCGCCTACAACCAGGCTGACGCCGATGGGTTCATCAAGCTGAATGCCCTGAGGCTTCGGACGCTGGCCCGGCGGGCCGCAAGGTCGGAGGGTTAGGACATGGCGACGCTCTGGCACGGACGGTTCGAAGGAGGGTCCGCTGAGGCACTCCAGGCCCTCAACGACAGCCTCGGGTTCGACCGGCGGATGTTCCGGGAGGACCTGGCCGGTTCGCGGGCCCACGTCCGGATGCTGGCCCGGGTGGGCCTCATGTCGGTCGTCGACTCCGAAGCGGTACTCGTGGCGCTCGACACCGTCGAGACGGAGATGTCCGACGGCTCGTTCGTTTTCGCCGTCGGTGACGAGGACATCCACACGGCTGTGGAGCGTCGGGTCACGGAGTTGGCCGGCGATGCCGGCGCCCGACTACACACGGGGCGTAGTCGCAACGACCAGGTGGCGACCGACCTACGGCTATGGACCCTCCGGGAGCTGGGTGAGGCGGCGGAGATGGTCACGGCGTTCCAGACAACCCTGGCATCGCGGGCCGACGACGCCGGCGAGGCGTACCTGCCCGGCTACACGCACCTGCAGCAGGCCCAGCCGGTGCTCCTTGCACACCATCTCCTGGCTCACGGCTGGGCGCTGGCGCGCGATGTGGACCGGTTGATGGACGCCCGGGCCCGGGCCGACGTGTCGCCCCTGGGTGCGGGGGCCCTGGCTGGCTCCTCCCTGCCGCTGGACCCGGATTCCGTCGCTGCGGACCTGGGCTTCGCTGCCCGTTTCGAGAATTCGATGGACGCCGTCGGAGACCGGGACTTCGTCGCCGAGTCGTTGTTCGCCCTGGCTCTGCTGGGCGTGCACCTCTCCAGAATCGGAGAGGAGCTGATCCTCTGGAGCAGCGAGGAGTTCGGGTTCGTTGACCTCGACGACGCCTTCTCGACCGGATCCTCGATGCTCCCGCAGAAGAAGAACCCGGACGTGGCCGAGTTGGCCCGCGGCAAGGCCGGGCGCCTCATTGGCCATCTGACGGGACTCATGGCGACCCTTAAGGGCCTGCCGCTGGCCTACAACAAGGACCTGCAGGAGGACAAGGAGCCGCTCTTCGACGCCTTTGACACCATCCGCCTGACGCTGTCGGCTCTCGACGGGATGGTGGCGACCCTGGTATTCAGGACGGACCGCATGGCTGCCGCTGCTGACAGTCCCTATGCCGCAGCGGTGGACCTGGCCGAATACCTCGTGGCCGGTGGTACGCCGTTCCGCGATGCCCATGGAATCGTCGGTGCACTCGTGAGAGCGGCGCTGGCCGGAGAGGGCTCCCTCGTGGAGCTGGTCACGGCCGACGAACACCTGGGTCCAGATGCGGCAGCGTTGCTGGCCCCGGGTGCGCCGGTGCGTCGGCGCACCACACCGGGCGGTGCCGGTCCCGGTCCAGTAGCCGTGCAGCGGGTCCGGTTCGCCGACCAGTTGGCCGCCCAGTCGAAGCGGATAGTCGACTGAACACGGACCATTCACCGTTTCGGTCACCGGGGTGGGCTGCTCTCGCCGTCGGTCAGTCGGATCTGGCGGCGCGCCGGACCAGCGACCCGCGCGCTGCAGTCGAGGCCGGCCCGGCCGGCCCGGAACGCGACTCGATCCTGGAGTTACTGGACATCGGCGCTGATGCCCTCGACCGGAGCTGTAGGCCCGGTCACCTCACTGGCTCGGCACTCGTCGTGGATCCCTCTGATCGTCGGATACTCCTCCTGTTCCACACCAAGCTGCAGCGCTGGCTCCAACCCGGCGGCCACGCCGACGGTGACGCCGACCTTGCCCGGGTGGCCCTGCGCGAGGCGGTTGAGGAGACGGGAATCGCCGGGTTGCGGGTCGTGGAACCGGCTGTCGACCTGGACGTCCACCGGGTCGAACCGCCGTCCGAGGACGCCCACGACCACCACGATGTGAGGTTCCTGGTGCTGGCGCCGCCCGGTTCGGTTCCGGTCGGGAACCATGAGTCGGAGGCCCTCCGATGGGTATCGGAGGCTGATATCGCAGCGCTGGGAGCCGATCAGGGCCTCTGTCGCCTGGCGCGGCGGGCACTCTCGCGTCTGGACTCCCTCGAGGCCTGAGCGCACCGACGTACCTGCGTACGGGTGTCCGGGCGCTGCGGCCTATACGTCTGCGGGGTCCAGGCAGGCTTCCATGTCGTTGACCCGGGCGAAGCCGTTCATGCGCTTCAGGACGCTGCCTGTGCCGCTGGGCAGGGCTGTCAGCAGCGGCCTGACATCGCCTTCAAGGCGTAGGCGGTCTGCGTGCGTGCGGCGATCGGAGATGTAGACCGCCCAGTCCTCCAACCACATTCCGATGAGCTCACGGTCGTCGTCGATGCCGTCCGGCAGTAGTGCCAGATCCGCGACCATGTCGACGATGGCATCGGTGGCCCGGTCCAGGTCGTCGGCCCTGTTTGCGGGAGAGGTGGCGTCGGCGGCGAGCGGGACCGTATCGATCACGGCACGGGCTTCAAGGCACCGCTGCTGGGCCAGCTCGGGCCACGAACGGTCCTCGAGACGATCAGGGTTTCCAGATGGGGCAATGAAGAATGCGTAGACCCAGAGAACGACCATCGCCACCCCGAGCAGTCCCAGGAGCGTACGCACCACGATGGTGTGGAATCCCGGCCGGACCGGACCCGGCGTGGTCATGGTGCGACCCGCAGGGTTATGACGGTCCCGGGTTCCACGACCGTGCCGGCGGCGGGGTCCTGTGACCAGACCAGGCCGCTGGTCCACTCCGGTTCGTCGGGGTCGGCCACCCGGATCACCTCGTAGCCGAGGCCGAGTGATTCGAGCAGCGGTGTCATGTTGGCGAGGAGGCGTTCGACCGCGTCGGGTACGACCACCGGAGTCATCTGAGGTGGTTCGACGGTTACCTCGAGGAGCAGGGATCCTCCAGGTTGGATCCACGAGCCGACCGCCGGCGCCTGGCCGATGATCGTCCCAGGTTCGGTGCCTTCCATCTCGACCTCCACCAGGCTCACGATCTGGATGTCACCAACCGACCCGGCGAGGAGCGCACGGGCGTTGTCCAGCGTAAGGCCGAGCAGGTCGGGCGTGGGGATGCGACCGTCGTCCGGTGACACTTCGGCAACGGTGGTGGTCGGGGCCGCCGGACCCGGGCGGATGACAGTTACTGGAACGATGGCGGGGAACTCCTCCACTGGAAGGCCCAGGTGGGCCGCTTCCATCACGTCCTTCCAGATCATCGCCGGATAGGTGCCGCCGTAGACCTTGCGGTCGGTGGTCGGTGGGATCATGGGTATCTGGGCCTCCGGGTAGCCGACCCAGACGGCGGTGGTGCGCTGCGGGGTGTAGCCGACGAACACGGCGTCGGCGTAGTTCTGCGTGGTGCCTGTCTTTCCGGCCGCCGGGCGATCCTCCAGCTGCGCACGCCAACCGGTTCCCTGGGAGACCGCTCCCTCCAGGATCCAGGTCACCTCGTCGGCGAGACGGGCGTCCAGCACCCGGGACTGTTCCCTCTTCCAGGACCACAGGGTGGTGCCATCGGAATGGGCAATGCGCCTCACGTAGCTCGGAGCGATCAGGACGCCCCGGTTGGCCAGCGTGTGGTAGGCGGTGACCATGTCCAGCATCGTGGAGTTGGATGTGCCCAGGATGTTCGAGTTCACCCGCTGGATGGTTGACCTGATTCCCAGCCGACGAGCCATCGAGACCACCCTGTGGGCGCCCAACTCCATGCTGAGCTGGGCGAACACCGTGTTCAGGGAGCTGCGCAGGGCCCTTATGAGGGTGACCTCCTCGGCGCCCGGGGGTGCCACCAGCTCCTCTCCCTCAGGGGGTTCCCAGCTCCAGGTGGGTATGGCCTCGAGAGCATGCACGCGATCTCGGAACAGGCGTTCCTGGTCGAAGTCGTAACGCCGGTTGGCGACCCACTGGGTGAGGTCCACGGCCTGGTAGGTGATCTCGGTTTCGTCGGCGCCTTCCTCCCTGTCCTTTGCCTTGATCTCCTTGACGATCCGGATCGTCTCGACGTGGTCGGGTGGGATGTCTGTGTGTTCCTCTCGCAGGTAGAACTGCAGGAGGGCCTGGACCCCGTGTTCGAAGCGGGCTTCGGTGGCGTCGTGTCCGCCCACACCGCCGGTGACGCGCCAGACCTTGTGGTCATCGTCGGCACCGGGTATCTCGAACTCCAGGACGTTGGGAGCCGTATAGGTGGCCGTGATCTTCCAGCCGGCCTCGAGGGCTGCGGCCATGCCGATGGTCTTCATCGACGACCCGACCTGTCGACCTGCACCTACGGCCAGGTTGACCTTGGCGTCGTCGGCGGTGCCGAAGAAGTCGCGACCCCCGACCATGGCCAGAACCTGGCCGGTGCCGGTCTCGAGAACCACGACGGCCGAATCGGGGTTGCCGCGCCCGGTGGGAAGGTGGTTCTCCACGGACTGCTCGGCGGCTGCCTGGAGGTCGAGGTCGATGGTGGTCTCGATCCTGAGGCCGCCCTCGAACAGGAGTCGCTCCCTGGTTCCACGGCTGGCACCGAACGCCGGGTTGTCGAGGAACCAGCGGCGCACCTCCTCCACGAAGTGTCCGGCCGGGTAACGGGCCTCCAGGCGTGCCGAGTACTCCTCGAGGCGCGGCGGCATGGTGATGGCCGCCTCGCGCTGCTCCGGCGTGATGAAGTCGTTCGCCAGCATGCGGTCCAGCACCAGGTGGCTGCGCTTCAGGCTCACGGAGTAGTTCAGGAAGGGGTTGTATCGGCCCGGCAGTTGGATGATCCCGGCGACCATCGCCGCCTCGGAGAGGTTCAGGTCGGCCAGGTCCTTGTT
>JAAZXC010000018.1:29173-29389 GCA_014240365.1 Acidimicrobiales bacterium
CCGTGTTGCGGTCGCGCTTCTGCTTCATGTCGATTAAATCGATGATTATCAAACCGCCCAGGTTTCGCAAACGCACTTGGCGAGCGACTTCCACCGCTGCTTCAATGTTGGCTTGCAGGATGAAGTCCTTGCCGTACTGGTCCTCCAACCTGGTGGCGTACCAGACCTCCTCCAACTTGCGGCTCGCCGTCTGCTCGGAGTTGCGGATGATGGCCA
>JAAZXC010000190.1 GCA_014240365.1 Acidimicrobiales bacterium
GTGGCCGTCGGCTCCCGGCAGCTTCAGGTCGGTGACCACGGCGACGTAGCGGCCCGAACCCAGGGCGTCGAGAGCATGTTTGCCGTCGGCGGCCTCCTCGACGACGTAGCCCTCGTCCTCGAGGGTCTCCTTCAGGTCCAGGCGGATGATGGCCTCGTCCTCGGCCAGCACCACCTTCACCGGTGGTGGAAGGTCGGCGGTGTCGACCCTCTCCGAGCCGACCCCGTCAGTCATCGGCAGTGAGCCGGTCCAGCAACTCGTCCTGAGTGGCCTCGAGCCGAGCAATCTCAGCCACTACCTCGTCACGGTGGCGGGCCATGGCCCGAGCATGGCGGTCGGCTCCCCGGTGGGCCCGCTCCGAGATGGCCGTCTCGGAGACCAGCGACCGGACGCGTGCATCGTTGGCGTCGGCGGCAAAGTGCGCCAACTGCTCCTCGGCCACCAGGAGGTCCGCTCGGAGCCGTCGTAGACGCTCGCCGAGCTCGGTCAGCCGTCTTTCGATAACC
>JAAZXC010000191.1 GCA_014240365.1 Acidimicrobiales bacterium
GCCCCTTCCGGAATTCGTACAGGCCTCCCGGCCAAGAGACCCGGGACTGCGGCCACCCCATGGGGCCATAGAGGTCACCACCCCCTCGATCCAACCAGCGAACCGCCACGGCCCTCGACACGGCAAGCGCGTGCGCTACCATGACTCGGAATTCGCACAGGTGCCCCCGTGGAACAACGGAGTGGCCAGCAGGAGAACAAAGTGACTGAAGAGCACACCCCCCTCCGTCTGAAGACCGGCCTCGCTGAGATGCTCAAGGGCGGCGTCATCATGGACGTCACAACGGTCGAGCAGGCCACCATCGCAGAGCAGGCCGGTGCTTGCGCAGTCATGGCCCTCGAGCGGGTTCCAAGTGATATCCGCAAAGACGGTGGCGTCGCACGTATGGCGCGTATCGACATTATCGAGTCGATCATGAGCACCGTGTCCATTCCCGTCATGGCCAAAGCTCGAATCGGGCATTTCGCGGAAGCCAAAATTCTTCAGGAACTCGGAGTCGACTACA
>JAAZXC010000192.1:0-219 GCA_014240365.1 Acidimicrobiales bacterium
GGTTGAAAGAAATGGTGCAGGGAGACCTTATGGACCAATTGCAGGAACTGAATATTTCAGCCAATAAGTTTAAGGATGAAGCCGTGCAGATGATCGCCACGACTCCGAGTGGGACCCGGACCCGGGTGATCTCCAGCCCGTTGGGGCGGGTCCATCCGTCCGCCACGAGGCCCACGGGATCGGCGAGGCGCGCCACCTGCCTGAGACCCGATGCCATGC
>JAAZXC010000192.1:229-502 GCA_014240365.1 Acidimicrobiales bacterium
GGCCAGGGCCCAGTCGAAGGCGGTCCAGGATGCCGGGGGCCATGCCGGCGGCTTCGCCACGCGCCACATCCTCGGCGTTGGCCTCCAGGATCCCTGCCATATCGGCTTCCAGGTGATCCGCTGCACACAGGAGGGCCGCGTCCTTCTGGTCGGTCGGCGTCCGAGCCAGGATCGGCGCTACAGAGCTGGCACGTCGAGCCAGTTCGGGTATCGGGGTCGGTGTCGCGGACATGGGCGCAGGCTACCCAGTGCCTTCGGGGCGTCGGTCCCCCG
>JAAZXC010000019.1 GCA_014240365.1 Acidimicrobiales bacterium
CCAGGCGCTGCGCCTGCTCGTCCACCGGCCGGAAGAGATCAGTAGACACCTGGTGGCTGCGCTGTTCGACGACCCGCTGAATCGGGCGACCCTCGTTGCCCTCTGCGACAACGACGACTTCCATTCGGCAATGGCGGCGGGCGATGGCCCGGTCGCCGACCTCCTGGGCCGGCTGGCTGTCCAGGATGCTTCCGATGACGAGGCGCGTGGCATCGTGTCACGGCTGCTCTTCCTCGCGGCGGAGCGTGCCGCCGTTGCTCTGGAGGCCGAGGCCCGTTTCTCCGGTGACCTGGCCACCTATCAGCCACCGATTTCGTACCTGCGTACCCAGATCATGGGGTTGCGTGAGACACCCGCCGATCTCGCCGCCCTCGAGCCGCTACTACGGTGGTTGGTGGACTACTCGGAGGGGAGGCTGGATGCCTGAGACGACCTCCGGGCTATCAGACTGGCCAGGGGTTTCTGAGTACGAGGTGACCCGCCTGCTCCGGCGCGGGCGAGCCCGCGGGAGGCTCACCCTCGACGAGGTGATCGACGTCTTCAGGGATGCGGAACTGACGTCCGAACTGATCGACGGAGTCAGGACTTCGTTGCGTGCCGAGGGCATCGAGTTCGATGAGACGGTCGCCGTCGAGACCGATGCCGACGAGGTGCTGCGTCTCGTGAAGGCCGGCAGGGTCGAGTACAAGGTACGGCCGGAGTCCGGTGTGGAGCAGGGGTCGGCGAACGACTCGACCCGGCTCTATCTCCGCGAGATCGGCCAGGTGGCACTCCTTACGTCGGTCGACGAGGTGGAGCTGGCCGGGGCCATCATCGACGGCAACGAGGCTGAGGCACAGTTGTCGGCTCTGGCTGTTGCAGGTGGACTGGACAATGCCGACCGTGCCGAGGTAGCGCGGCTACGCCGGCGGCAACGTCGGGGCGATCGGGCCCGGGACCGGCTGACCCGGGCGAACCTGCGGCTGGTGGTCTCGGTAGCCAAGAAGTACGGCGGGCGGGGCCTGCCGCTCCTGGACCTGTTCCAGGAAGGCAACCTGGGGCTGATGCGCGCCGTCGAGAAGTTCGATGCCAGCAAGGGCTTCAAGTTCTCGACCTACGCCACCTGGTGGATTCGACAGGCCATCACCCGCGCCATTGCCGACCAGTCGCGCACCATCCGGATACCGGTCCACAAGGTGGATTCCATGAACCGGGTGCTGAGGGCCCAACGTGATCTGGCCCAGGAGCTCGAACGCGATCCGTCGCACGCCGAAATCGGTGACCGGGCGGTCCTGGAGCCTGACGAGGTCGCGAAGCTCCTGCGCCTCGCCAGCGAGCAGGACAACCCGCTCTCTCTGGATTCGCCGATGGGCGAGGAGCGCGACATCAGCCTGGCTGACCTCGTACCGGACGTGACGGCCATTTCTCCGGCGGATGCCGCAGGCCGCCGGCTCCTGGAAGATGCGGTTCTGGCTTCCTTGGAGGGCCTGGATGATCGGGAGAAGGACGTAGTTCGGATGCGCTTCGGTCTGAACGGGGAGAAACCGCGGACGCTCGAAGAGGTGGGGAAGCACTTCGGGGTGACGCGTGAGAGGGTTCGCCAGATCGAGGCTCGGACCATGGCCAAGCTGCGGCATCCGCACCGTTCCCAGACGCTCCGCGACTACCTCGACGAGGGCTGAGGCGGGTCCCTTCAGTACCCGTTTCGGGCTCCCGGGCCGGGACCGCGCTGGTATCGTGGCGCTCGTCCTTTCCGGGGTAGCTCAGCTGGCAGAGCGTCGGACTGTTAATCCGCAGGTCGTGGGTTCGATCCCCACCCCCGGAGCCATAAAGGTGCAGGTCAGGGCCGGTCTTTAGGGGCTGGCCCTTTCCGCGTCACGGCCGGCTTTCCACATCTTTCCAATCTGTCGCCGTTACCGGCTCCAGAGAAGCGCTCCGACCTTCTCGCCGGCCTCCCTGGCCTGTCGCGGATCGGCGTGCCCGTAGACGTTCGCCGTGAACGTTGCTGAGTGGTGGCCCATCTGAGCGCGTGCCGTTGGCAGGTCGGTGCCGACTGCGAACAGTTGATTCGCCTGGACGGCCCTCCACTCGTCGAGCCTTTCGGCTAGCACCGGGTGGATCGGGACGGTCCGGTAGCCGTACGCCGATTTCGGAGGCGACAGGTACGGTCGGCCATCTGGTGTCCTCGTCGGCTGCCGCCCCGGAAAGGTCCGCCGTGCCTAGGTCCGCACCGGAGAGGTCCGCTAGAGGTCGTGGGCTTCACCGACGCGCCGCCACCCAGCGCCGTCGTGGCGGCGCACCACTCGGCCGGGGACGCCGACCACCACTGAGTAGTCGGGTATTTCACCGCGGACCACCGAGTTGGCCCCGACGACGACATGAGCGCCGATTCGCGCCCCTGGGAGGATCACCGCGCCGGACCCAATCCAACTTCCCGGGCCAATGGTTACCGGCTTTTCCGAAGGCGTCTGCACCCCGATCGGGAGGTTTAAATCTTCGTAGCCGTGGTTCTGGTCGGTGATGTAGACGTTCATTCCGGTGTACACGTCATCGCCGATGTCGATGTTCAGGTGCCCGACGATCGCCGTACCCCGTCCGATGAGACAACGGTCACCAATACGAACCACCGGCTCGATACGGGTCTCCTCCGAATTGGCCATCCCGGCCGACAGCGTCACGTGCGGGGCGATCAGAGTGTCACTGCCGATACAGATCCACTGCTCGCCGAACACCGGGCCGGTCGGCCACCCAAGGATGCTGCCGTCGCCGAACCCGCCGAAGTTTCGGGCCGGCCGGTGCTTGGGACCCACTGCGGCGGCCCGGCTGGCAATGGCTGCCGTCCAGCGAACTGCTGCTCCCGCCGCTGACCAAGCAGCCGCCCTGAGTCCCGGCATGCCAAGAACCTAGATGCAATTAGTGCTGACCGGTAGGTGTCGGCCATCTAGCAGGCGGACCCCTTCGTTTCCCGGCCCGGCATCCGGGGCCTCAGGACCGAGCGCCCCTCCAGGTGAGCCTGGATCCGAGTAGGTGGCTGACAGGTGTGACCGCCGCCAGGGCCACCAGGAAGGCAGCCATCGGGCCCAGGCCGAACCAGTTCACAAGGGCGTTGATGACCAGCAGGCGAAGGAACAGCAGTACGCCAAGCGCCAACTGGACACCGGCGAGGCGCCTGAACCGGTCTAGTGAGTTGCGGGCCGCTCGGCCGGCGAAGGTCCAGAGGTCGTGGAGCAGCACTGTGAGGAGGATTCCCACCTCGCCGGCAATGGCAGCCGAGCGCGTCAGGTTCCAGCCCTGGGAGTCGAAGATCCAGAGGAAGGTCATGGCGTCGGCCAGCAGCGCCAGGGCGGTGACCATCAGGTAGCGGACGAGCGCCCGGCTGCGCAGTGGGTGCAGCCTCAGGCGCATCAGGTGACGGAGGTAGTCAACGTAGTGGCGGGCCGACACCTTCGACTCGCCCTGCTCTCGTTCCAGGAATACGTAGGGGCGTTCGGCCACCCGGCGTACGTCGCCGCGGGCCAGGACCTCCAGGAGGATCTTGTAGCCGACCGGGTCCAGGTCTGTGTCTGCGATGACGTCGCGACGGACCAGGAAGTAGCCGCTCATGGGATCGGTCACACGCCCGACCGTCCCCGGCAGGAGCAGCAGGCCGAGCGCCTGTGCGCAGCGAGACAGGAGGCGTCGAAAGGCCGACCAGTTCGAGACGCCACCCCCGGGAACATGACGGCTGGCGACAGCCACGTCGGTCCGGTCGGCCATGGCGGCGAGCAGGTCGGCCACGACGGCTGGCGGGTGCTGGCCGTCACCGTCGATGACGCCGAGGATCTCGCCGCGGGCATGAGCCCAGCCGCAGGTCACCGCCGTGGCCAGGCCCGAGGCCCCGGTACGTCGGATCACCCGGATTCCCGGGAGCTCGGAGGCGAGATTCCGGGCTACCTCCCAGGTGCGGTCCGGGCTGTCGTCATCAACCACGAGGATCTCGAAGCCGACCCGGCACCCGGTCAGCACGTCATGCAGCGAACGCAGCAGCGCCTCGATGTTGTCGGCCTCGTCGTAGGTGGGTACGACGAGGCTCAGGATGACAGCCGGGTCGTGTTCAGCCGATATCGCAGTGGGGTGGTCGCCGACCTCGACGACCGCGTCGTCGGTAACGGTCGCTCCTGCCGGTGTCCGTCGGGGTCGGCGCCAACGTATCGGATCGTCGTGGTCACAGGCGTGGCCCCGAACCCCGGACATTGGGCCAGCGGACGTCAGGCAACGGGTCGTCCTGCTGCCAGACTGCCGGCGGGCCGGTAGCTCAGTGGTTAGAGCAGGCGACTCATAATCGCTCGGTCGGGAGTTCGATTCTCCCCCGGCCCACCAGAACGTCTGGGCGATGGCTGCCTAGAACCCCACCACGGTCGATCCTGCGGTTGGCGTCCGTGCGGCTGGGCGGGGGAGGATCATGTCGTGCCCAGACCGGTGTTCGTCCATGAGACCGTCGACATCGTCGGCCAGGGCCAGTACGCCTACATGGAGCATGTACAACGGGAGCCGACCAACCGGATGCCGGGCATGACCACCCTCCAGGGCACGTTCTTCGTCCTGGGTTTCGGGGGCGGACGCTGGCCCCAGGTGGTCAACATCTGGGACTGCGGCGAGGACGGCTGGGAGGGCTGGCGACGGAACCTGGATCGTCTGAACCTGAAGCGTCGTAACGCCTTCTACGGCGACTGGTGGGACGAGGCCTCCCAGTGGCGGGCCGGTGGCTACGACCGGGTCTGCGCCGGGGTGCCCGGGTCTCCGACCACGGCCGAGATAGCCGAGCGTGGCATCCGTGGGTCCCTGTTCG
Source organism: Acidimicrobiales bacterium (assembly GCA_014240365.1). Classification (GTDB taxonomy): domain Bacteria; phylum Actinomycetota; class Acidimicrobiia; order Acidimicrobiales; family MedAcidi-G1; genus UBA9410. The sequence continues at coordinate 4,808 of JAAZXC010000019.1, forward strand.
TGAACGAGGTACTCACGGTCCGATCCGGCACCCAGGCGGAGTTCCTGGCAGAGGTGGTCGAACGCCGCGTACCGGTGTTCGCCGACCACGGCGTGGTCGCCACGGGGCTCTGGGAGGTGACCACCAACGCCAGCGAGGTGGTCATGGTCTGGGCCACGACCGTTGACGCCTGGGTGGCGATGCAGCGCAGTCTGGACTCCGCCCGGGGCCTTGACGACGGGGAGCCCGACGAGCGGCTGCTCGGGTGCCGGGACCTGGTGGCGGAGTACGTAACCGCAGGTGACACGCAGTTGATGACCCCGCTTCCCGGCACGGTCTACGGCCCGTCGGACTGGGAAAATGCCGACCTTGACGACTGGATGGAGGCACAAGCCCCCGAGGGGTGAGGTCGGCAGGGTGACGCCGACCCGCTGACCGACTGCGCGAGGCTGGGGGCGTCGACCGATGGGAGGTGTCGTGGAGTTCGTTCTGCTGGTGGGTCTCGTGTTCGGCATCGTCGTCTACCGCAGGCGGGCAGACGGAAGGCGGGTGGATGTCGGCCTGATGGCTCGGCGCCTGTTCGAGTTCGGTTTCCTCTTCGGCCTCGTTTCCGCCACCGCCGTTGGCGCAACCGGAGCCCTGGCGGTCCTGTACGACGCCCTGTCAGATGGTCGGGGTGGAGAACCCGAGGAACTGGCCATGTGGCTGAGCCTCGTGATCGTGGCCGGGTTGGCGCTGCTGGGAATGGCCCTCTGGTTGCGACGCCGGTTCCGGTCCTCGGCTGCCGAGGCGGAGTCCGGCGGATGGTCCTTGTACCTCTCGGCCGTGGACCTCGTCTCATCCGGAATGCTTGTCGGCTCCGCGATCAATGTCATCGGGTGGCTGGTCGACGGCTGGTCGTTGAACTCGTGGGCACAGGCGGCGCTACCGGTCTGGTTCGTCGTCTCGGTGGTGCACTGGCGGCTGCCGGGAACGCGGCGCTCCGACTACTTCCTGTTCGCCTCGGGAGCGGCGCTGATCGGAGTGGTGATCAGTACGGCGGTGATTGTCGAACACCTCCTTCAGTGGGCCTACGAAGGTGTGATGCCAGATCCGCTGGCGTTCGGGTACAGGTACATGGGGGACACCTCGTGGGCCAACAGTTGGGATGGTTTGCGCGGCTCGATTGGGCCGCTGGTGGCCTTCGGCACTGCCTGGTGGTGGTTCTGGTGGCGCAACGCACGCAGGTCCGATCGGAGCCCTGAGCGCGACGGCTATGTCCTCGTGGTCGGCGTGCTGGGCGGGTTGGCGGTCACGGTGGTCGCTGCCGCCGGGTCCCTCCACACGGTGCTGTCGTGGGTGATTCTGGCGTCGGACCGAGAGGGCTCGGCTGTGGAGCACTTCGACGTTCTGTCGATCTTCGCCACGCTGCTGGTGATCGGCCTGGCCCTGTGGGCCTACCACCGGACCGAGGTGCCCCACGCCGTTGCCCGCCGGGCCGGAGGCCGCGATGAGATCGCACGCCTCTACGACCACCTGGAGGCAGGCGTCGGCCTGGTGGCTTCCACCGTCGGCCTGGCCGTCCTGATTGGCATCGTGCTGCACAAGGTGATGCCGGCTCCGGACGACTGGGACCGGGGGGTGGGGGAGCTCCTGGTCCTTGCGCTGACCATGCTGGCCGTGGGGGTGCCCATCTGGAGCAGGGCCTGGCATCGCATCCAGGCTCACGCCGGCAGCATGCCCGAGGAGTCCTCGGCCGTTCGCCGCGTGTACCTGTTCGCCGTGTTCGGTGTGACCGGCCTGGTGGTCCTGGGCTCGATTCTGGCCATGGTCTACATGGTGTTGTTCGGCCTGTTGGACGACAGCTTGGATGTCGGTTCCGTTGCCACTTTCCGGATTCCGTTGGCCCTTATCGGCGCCACTGCCGGAATCTCCGTGTATCACGGGCGTGTTCTGCGATCGGGGCTTACCTCCGTGCCGGCCTCCAGCCGACCCTCGCTTCGAACCGTCACGGTTGTGGGTCCTGCGGCCTCAGCACTCCTGTCGGCGATCGGCGAGGTTCCCGGCGTGAGGGTCGTCCACCATCTGCGCCTCGACGTAGCAGAACTTGTCGCGGCCGACCCGGCGAACGTCCTCGACGTGGTCCGGACCGGGAACGACGACATGGTCGTGGTGGTGGCAGGAGACGGCTCGATCCAGGTCATTCCCGTGGGGGGCTGACCGGCCACATCGTCGTCCGGGCCATCCATGGGTCAGCATTGGTGCATCTGGCGTAGCGGAGGTTGAGCATGGGTGCAGTGGTGAGCGTTGAGCGCGAGATGGCGGCGGAGCCGGAGGTCGTCTGGGCACTGGTCTCCGACCTTGCGAACATGGGTGACTGGTCGCCCGAGAACGACGGCGGGAGCTGGACCGGAGATGCCACCGAGGCAGAGGTCGGGGCGGTGTTCCGGGGCCGCAACCACAACGGCTGGCGCCGTTGGCTAACCAACGTGGAGGTCGTCGAGTGCGACCCGCCGCACCGCCTGGTCTTCCGACTGCGTATCGGGCCGCTGGGCGGGTGTGACTGGATCTACGAGATCCAACCGACCGAGGCCGGCTGCCTGGTCACCGAATCCTGGGTGGACAACCGGACATGGCTGCTCATCAAGATCGGATGGCTTGCCAGTGGGGTGGCAGACCGGGCGAGCCACAACCGCGTCGGCATGGAAGCGACGCTGGAGAACTTGGCCAGCGCTGTCAATAGAGCCTGAGCCCCGTCGGCCTAGCAGGCTGACCAGATCGTCTGAGTCCGGTCAGTCCCAACCGTTCCATGAGGTGACGGCAGCGGCGCCACCCTCACGTCCGGCAGGCTTGAAGTCGGTTCCGATCGTGTGACCGATCGTGATGAGAGCAACCTGGCTGACCGACTCGTAGGGAATCTCCAGCAGTTCGGAGGCCTCCTCCTCGAACATGAGGTGGATGGTCGTCCAGCAGGTACCCAGGCCCCGTTCCCTGGCTGCCAGCATGAAACTCCAGGTGCTCGGGATGATCGAGGCCAGGCTTGACGCTGCGCCCATGGTCGAGCCGTCGATTCGGCCCGGCAGGCAGGGAATGAGCATCGCCGGCACGCGGTGCATGTTCTGGGCCAGGTAGGAGGCCGAGCCCATGACCCGAAGCTGCTGGGCTGCCCTCTCGTCCGCTTCGCCTTCTGCCAGGGCGCCGGCGCTCACGGACATTGAGGTGTAGAGGTCCCAGCCCCGACGGTAGAGGTCGGCCAGGCCTGCCTTCTTCTTCTCGTCGGTCACCACGATGAAGCGCCACCCCTGGCTGTTGGAGCCGGAAGGGGCCTGGACTGCGTACTCCAGGCACTCCTTGATCAGGTCGTCATCGACGGAGCGGTCGAAGTCCAGTCGTTTTCGCACGGAGCGGGTGGTGGTGAGTAGGTCGTGGGCGGAGAGTCCGAGTGTGGTCATGAAGGTCTTTCTGTCTGGTGAATTGAAGAACAGTCGAATGGTCCGGCGGTCCAGCTGCGTGTGGGGAGCACGACCCGCCGGGGGATGGTCGATGGGCGGCGGAGTCCAGGTCAGGTGCGGCCTTCGACGAGGTCGCGTATGCCGTCGACGGTCAGGCGCATGTTCTCAGTCTGGCCCTTCTGCCGGTTGGCGATGATCATGGCCTCCCTGTCGGGCATGGAGTCGATGACGGCTGTCAGGCCCGAGGGGCCCGGGCCTAGGACCATCTCGAACCGGAGCCGGGTGGAGCCGGCCAGGTCGATCAGCTCGAATCGCCACTGGGCTGCCGGGTTCTCCGGGTCGACGCTGTTCCAGGCGAATACCCGGTTCTCCTCGTAGCCCACGATGTGGCAGGTGACCTCCCAGTCGCCCATGTCGTCGCGGTGGTTACGGCCCACGAAGGTGGCACCCAGACCGGGCGTTTCCGAGATCCATTCGGCCCCCTGGAACTCCTCGCTGAACCGGGCCGGCAGCTCGATGTCGCTGATGTACGGCCACACGTCGGCGGGGGACGCCTTCACGTCCACCTCGACGGTGACGCCGGGCCCGTCGGCGAGGGTGACCGGCCCGCTGATGGGTCGCTGGGTGGTGTAGCCCCATTGGTCGAACCAGGTGATCTCGCGGGCCGGGCGACGCGGTGCCGGTCGGAAGTCGTCGCCGATTGTCCAGGCGACGGGAAGCAGGACGATCTGCGTCACCCCCTCGGGTAGGCCCAGCAGGTCAGCTACACGATCGGCGGCGCCCAGGTGCAGGGTCGTCCATGCACTGCCGAGGCCGCGGGACCGCAATGCCAGGCAGAAGGACCATGCCGACTGGATCACCGAGTCGAACAGGCCCGGTCGTCCGCTGCTGTCATGTTCGCCGTAGATGGTGACCAGGACGATCGCCGGCACATCCTGGAGGTGGCGTGCTAGGTGGGCGGCGGAATCCAGGGTCCGTTCGCTGCGGTGTCCGGTGCCCGCTACCCGTTGGGCGTTGTCGATGATCCAGTCGCCACCGGCTTCCCGGTAGATGTCTGCGAGCCGACCCTTGGTCTTCGGGTCGCGGATCACCAGCCAGCGCCGGCTGGTCTGGTTGCCGCCGGTGGGGGCCTGCTCGGCAAGGTCTATGCAGTCGAGGATCAGATCCTCGGGGACGTCGCGCTCGAGGTCGAGGCGGCGCCGTACCGACCTGGTTGTAGACAGCAGGCGGTCGGTCTCGTCGGTGGGGAAGGCCATGTGGTGGAGTCCACCACAGTGGGGGTGGCGAGGTGCGGTCGGCGAGGCGGGTCCGGTGGCGCCCGGCCGCGGGGTCAGATGTCTTCGCCCAACCAGGCGGGGGACCGATCCAGCAGGTATTCGCTGATGGCCCGTGACCGGTCGAGGGCATCGCACATCCAGTTGGTGTCATCTCCACGGAACAGGGCGGCGAGCGGCGTCTCGAGGCGTGCCGTCACGCCAAGGGTGCGCTGTGGAGCGTCGGTGACGGACTCGAAGGAGTCGACGGCTGATACCCGGGTGGGGAGGTCGGGGCCACCCAACCCGGCCAGCTCGGTGGCCAGCACCAGGAGGTCGGGGCCGTTCTCCAATGGCGGAAGCGCCCAGGTGAACACGATCTGTACGACCAGGTCGTCGCTGGGGTCGTCGTCCTCGGAGAGTGACATGACCTCGTCCTCGAACGCCATCAGCGTCCGGGGTTCCAGGTCCAGCGAGAGGTGGAGGTCCAGGGGACCGCCGCAGGCGGCCTCGGGGTGCAGGTCCACCTCGAAGGCCTGTCGCATCGAGTAGGTCTCGACGAAGTGCCGTTCGTCATGGACGTGGAAGCCGTGCTCGGCTGCGTGGTCCTTGAGATCGGCGACGAATCCGGCGATGTCGACGACTGCCACTGGTGGTCCTCCATGTCAACTGCTGCCTGCGGTTCCCGACAGGCTAGGGCCATACCGGTAGGCGCGGCATGGCGGTCTGGCACACTGGTCGGGTGCCCGACCCCCACGACGTGACAACTGATCCCGTCGCCGTGCTGAGCGACCTCCACGACGCGGCAGATGCCGTGTTCGCCGCATTCGACGATCTGGTGGAGTGGGGGCCATCCGGCGGTCGTGACGACCAGTACACCAGCGATGTGGTTGCCGACCGGGCGATCCACGAGTTGCTGGACCCGCTGGGCTACGGCGTGCTTAGTGAGGAGTCGGGCTTTGTAGCTCCGACGCTGCAGGGTGCGCCGGTAGTCGTCGTGGATCCTCTGGACGGTTCCACAAACGCGTCGCGGTCCCTTCCGTGGTTCGCCACCAGCCTCTGTGCCGTCGACGATGACGGGCCGTGGGTGGCCGTCGTCGTGGACCTGGCCGGCGGGAACCGCTACGACGCCGTGCGCGGCTGGGGGGCCCGCCGAGATGGCGAGACGATCCGCCGCGACACGGCGCCGCCATTGGACGAGGCGATCATCGGCCTGTCGGGCCTGCCACCCCACCATCTGGGCTGGGGCCAGTTCCGTGCCATGGGTGCTGCAGCACTGGACCTCTGTGCCGTGGCCGACGGCCGGCTCGATGGCTACGTGGACTGCTCGGTCGACGCCCACGGGGTATGGGACTACGCGGGGGCACTGCTGGTGTGCTCGGAGGCCGGGGTGGAGGTTGCCGATGCCCACGGCCGGGACCTCTGCGTGCTGGATCCCGAGGTCCGGCGCACGCCGGTGGCCGGCGCCAGTCCGACCCTGGCCGACGCCCTCCTGGAGGCTCGCCGCACCTTCTGAACCGTCGGGTAGCCCGATCCGTGGTCCCGGGCATACCGGTAGGGTCACCGGTCCCGGGCGCGTAGCTCAGCTGGCTAGAGCACCTCCCTTACAAGGAGGGGGTCGGGGGTTCGAGTCCCTCCGCGCCCACTGGATTCGTTGAGAAACCAGGACGTTTCGCCGCGTTGGAAGCCGTGGGGAGTGTCGATGCCGGGCTTTGAGCCTCTCCTTTCACGGGAGAAGCGCACATGGACCTTGGTTTGCTGGAGGAGTTCCAGTTCGACTGGGAGTTGGCCGGGAAGCAGGCGCCAGACGGCATGATGGCCGGATGGAGGATCGATACGACGCCATCGACATCGAGGTCGAACGCAGCAAGGGCCTGACCGTCACCTTCGCCGACGATCACGTGGCGGAGTTCGATCTGATGCGGCTTCGCCTCGCCTGTCCGTGTGCGACGTGCCGCTCCCTGCGGGAACGTGGTGAGGCAGCCTGGCCAACCCATGGCAGTCCGGCCCGGCTCCAGATCACCACCGCCGAGCTGCACGGCGCCTGGGGTCTGAACATCACCTGGAATGACGGGCACAGCACCGGCATCTACACGTTCGAACATCTGCGGCGCTGGTCCGAGTAACCACACGGATATGGCTGTGTGGGCACGCGAATCGGCGGATGGGGGCCCCGGCGGACGCTTCCTTACAACCGGGCGGTGCCCTCGCCCGATGCCCGGAACCGCACGCCCGATGGCGTCCCTACCGATCCTCGTCGTCCTACTGGCCCTGGCGGCCTGTGGAGGCGACACCCCTGAAGCAGATGAGACCAGTGGAGCAACCACGGTGGTCGTTACGACTACAGAGATGCAGGAGGCACCCGCGACGACGACCGGCGAGGTCGTACCGGAGACAACCACCTCGGCGACGAGCACCACGACAACGGCTGCACCGGTCGAGCCGACCGAGCCGCCGACGAGCACCACCACAACGGCCGTACCGGTCGAGCCGCCGACGACCACCGTCGAACCCACACCGGCCGTCGGCATCTACGACTTCACCGCCATCTCGCCGATCGTCCAGGCCTTCATCGACCTCGAGGGCCTCAATGGCGCCGGTCTGATCATCGTCCAGCGAGACGACGGCATCGTCCACCACGAACACTGGGGCGAGTTCGGCCCGGAACGGATCTCGCTCATCGCTTCATCGTCCAAGATGGTCGTGGCCGGCGTCCTGATGCGACTCCACGACGACGGCCTCCTGGACATCGACGCACCGGTGGCTGACGTAGCCGCGTGGGGTGCCGGGAATCCCGGGATCACACCGGCCCAGTTGATCTCCAACAGTTCGGGCCTGGTGGGCCTGTTCCCGAACCCGGCATACGGGCCCTACGTATGTCAGTTCCTGCCCATCGGCACGCTCCAGGCCTGCGCCGAGCACGTGTTCAACACCGCCGACGACGATGGTGACATCGTCCCACCGGACACAGAGTTCCGGTATGGCGGGGCCCAGTGGCAGGTGGCGGGTGCTGTCGCCGAGGCGGCATCCGGCAAATCGTGGGCTGACCTCATCGATGAGTTCTACGTGCAGCCGTGTGGCCTTGAGGCATTGGCCTTCAACAACCCATTCACGCAGTTCGAGGGCGACCCGAACCGGTATCCGGCTTCATTCAACAGTGACCCGTCGACCCTCATGGCGACCGACAATCCCAACATGGAGGCTGGCGCCTACGTCACGACGGGGGACTACGGCGCCCTACTACTCATGCACCTGCGGGACGGTATGTGCGGCGACAACCGGGTGCTGTCGGCCGCGTCCCTGGACCGGATGCACTCCGATCGGATCATGGAGGCCTACGGATCCGATGTCGGGGGTTCCGGCTACGGGATGGGCTGGTGGGTGGATCAGGAAAATGGTCGGATCACCGACGGAGGCCTCTACGGAACCGTTCCGTGGCTGGACCTCGAGGACGGCTACGGCGCCTACCTGGTGGTCGAGGCCGACTCGCCGACGGGCAATGCCCTTGCCGGCCTGCTGTACGACGTCGTGGATGCAGCGGTCGCCGAACGAGTCAGGTGACCATGCCTTGATGCGACCCGGGTCGTCGCGCCCGGATATGGCGTCGACCCTGTCGTAGTTTCTGCTCCATGGGTAGATGGACAGCCGTAGCCGGGGCGGTCGCCGCTGCGATGGCGTTGGCGGTCGGAGAACTTGCGGCCGCCATCACCGGTGGTCCGTCCCTGGTAATTGCCGTAGGCGACCTCGTCGTGGACCTGGCCCCCGGGTGGCTGGTGAGACGGACGATCGGCCTGCTGGGCACCTCCCAGAAGCCGGCACTGCTCATCGGGATCGTCATGGTCACGCTCCTTGCCGGAGCGGTCCTTGGACGTGTCGCCACCGCTGGGCGCCGGGCGCGATGGTTGGTCTTTGTCGGCTTCGGCCTGGTGGGCGCCGGCGCGGCATCGGGGTCGGAGAGGCCCTTGAGCGGTCTGGTCGCCGGGATCCTTGCTGCGGTGGCAGGTGTCGCCGTGTTGGAGGTGGCACTCAGGAAGGCCCCCGTTTCCGGCCCGCAGGTCGGCGATCCGCTAGTCGGGCCACCGGCTGACGTGCCGTTCCAGGACCCCCGGATCAAGGCCTCCACCCGGCGCGGGTTCATGGTCTACGCAGCCGGCATGTCCGTCGCTGCCGGTGCAGTAGCGGTTGGCAGTCGGGTGCTCGCGACCCGGGGTTCCGAAGAGTTGCGGGAACAGGTGGTACTGCCGCCGGGCCGCAGGACGGTCGGCGAACGGCCGACCACCACGACACCGACGACCACCATGACCCCGACAACCCCGACAACCAGCACGACGACGACTTCCCCGACGACAACCACGGCGGAGGGTCCCTGGACCCCGATGCCGGGGCTCACAACGTGGATCACGCCGAACGACGACTTCTACCGGATCGATACGGCCCTCGTCGTTCCCAGGGTGGACCCCGCAACATGGGTCATGTCCATAGAAGGCTTCGTCGAACGCCCGCTGCGATTCACGCTCGACGACCTACTCGGCATGGAGCTCGTGGACTCCGCTGTCACTCTCAACTGCGTCTCCAACGAGGTGGGTGGCGGCCTGGTCGGCAACGCCGTCTGGACGGGCGTGCCACTGGCTCAGCTTCTGGCCGAGGCCGGCCTCGAGCCGGGCGCCCAGCAGGTGATGGCCTGGTCTGTGGACGGTTTCAACGCCGGCTTCCCGGTGGCGACCGCCCTCGATGGGCGAACAGCCCTGGTGGCTGTGGGAATGAACGGAGAGCCCCTTCCGTTTCGTCACGGGTTCCCGGCTCGCCTCGTCGTGGGTGGCCTCTACGGGTACGTGTCGGCGGTCAAGTGGCTGGATCGGATCCAGCTCACCTCCCTGGACGACGACGGCTACTGGATGCCCCGGGGCTGGGCGAAGCACGGGCCGATCAAGATCGCATCCCGGATCGACGTTCCGACCGGATCGAGGGCCCCGACCGGTCTACAGCCGGTGGCCGGTGTGGCCTGGGCTCCCGTAGCCGGTGTCGCCGCAGTGGAGGTATCGGTCGACGACGGGCCGTGGACGCAGTGCCGGATCCTCCAGGACAGCGCAGCGGGCCAACCGGGGGAGAGCTGGGTCCAGTGGCTCCACACCTGGGACGCAGAGCCGGGGGTCCGCGTCCTGCGGGTCAGGGCGCATGATCTGGATGGACGCGTCCAGCCACCCGGGCCGAAGTCGATCGCTCCCGATGGCGCCGAGGGTTACCACGCCCGACGAATCCTGGTGGCCTGAGCACCGGTATCCGGATTTAGGTTGCCGGTGATGCGAGGTCCGGGGACCCACACGGGCCCCTTCTCCCCGGGGCGCCGCGCATTGGCCGTGATCCTCTGGAATACTGCGGGTATGCACATGCGAACCCTCGTCCCGACCGCCCTCGTCATCCTCGCCCTAGCCGCATCCGGCTGTGGCCTGCTGGAGACGAACGACGACGAGTTGGAGACTCTCCGTGTGGAGATCATCCAGTTGCGGGAGAACTTCATGGACCTCGAGGCCGAGGTGTCCCTCCTGGCCAGAGTGCCTGCAACGACGGTGGCCACCTCGTCAGCTGCGGCCACGACGACAGCGGCTCCGGCCACCACGACGACGAGGGCGACCTCCTCCGGGGCCTCATCGGCCGACGGTGCCGAAGACACGCCGGCGGCGACCGTGCCCGTCGGGCTTAACGAGGACGCCATCCTGACGGCCACCTACAACTGGGGTCCCAGCGATCCGGCGATGATCCTCCAGGAGATGCTGGGGATCGCGGCCGATGGCTGGTACGGCAACGGAACCCGCTCTGCCCACGTGGCCGAGCTGGAGGCACGAGGCCTGGACACAGCGGGCGTGCCATCGCCGCCGACGACCACGGCAGCTCCGGAAGATGCCACCACTGCCGAGGCGCCTGTCGAGACCACGACCACGGCAGCTGCGACTGATGCCACGACGACAACGGCAGCTGCGACTGAGGCCACGACGACAACGGCAGCTGCGACTGAGACCACGACAGCACCGGCAGAGACCACCACCACCGCCGCCGGCTAGGCCCGCCGGGCGGAGGGTCAGCCTCCGATGATGTTGTGTTCGGGGCCGTATGGGAAGCCGGTGATGTTCTCGGCTCCGTCCTCGCCCACGATCAGGATGTCGTGCTCCCGGTAGCCGCCGGCGCCCGGCTGCCCATCGGGGATGGCGATCATCGGCTCCATGGATACGACCATGCCGGGTTTCAGCACCGTCTCGACGTCCTCGCGGAGCTCCACACCGGCCTCCCGGCCGTAGTAGTGGCCGAGTACCCCGAAGCTGTGCCCATATCCGAAGGACCGGTACTCCAGCAGCCCGTGTGATCGGTAGATGTCGTTCAGTTCGGTGGCGATGTCACAGCACCTGACACCTGGCCTGATCAACTCGAGGCCCCGCTCGTGGACCTCCACGTTCACCTCCCAGAGTCGGAGGTGCTCGTCGGAGGTGATGTGATCGCAGAACAGGGTCCGCTCCAGGGCCGTGTAGTAGCCGAAGATCATCGGGAACGTGTTCACCGAGAGGATGTCGCCGGACTCCACGAGCTTGTTGGTGACCGGGTTGTGGGCTCCATCGGTGTTGATGCCCGACTGGAACCACGTCCAGGTGTCCATGAGCTCCACGAACTCGAAGCTGGACGCGATCTCGCGCACCATGGCCTGAGTGGTCGCAAGCGCCACCTCGTGCTCCGGAACGCCAGCGGAGACTGCATCTACGCAGGCCTCGGCTCCCAGATCGCAGATACGGGCACCGTGGCGGATGAGGTCGTGTTCCTCGGCGGACTTGATGGTCCGCATCCACATCGTGGCCGTGCCGACGTCCACAAGCTCAACGCCGGGCAGCGCCGACTCCAGTGCCCGGAACTGGTCCACCGACAGGTGGTCGAACTCCACGCCGAGGCGGGTCACGCCCCCGGTGAGGTCCCGAACGGCCACGTAGTAGTTGTCCCGACGCCAGTCCGAGTAGACGACGTTGTCGCCGTGGGTGCGGCGCCAGGGCTGGCCGCCGTCTATGCCCGCCGAGATGGTGGTGGCCTGGTCGGCGTCTATGACCATGCCGTACTTGCGTCCGAAGAAGCAGTAGATCCAACCCGAGTGGTAGCAGATGTTCTGGTAGGAGGTCAGGAGGCAGGCGTCGATGCCCTCGGCTGCCATGTGCGTCCTGAGGGCGTTCTGGCGTCGGTCCATCTCGCCGGCCGAGAACGGTGACCACTCCTTCGCACCCCACCGCCAGCGGGTGACGTGCACCATGTCGGCGACGCGGTCGGTTCCTGTCATGCGGTCAGCCTCGCAGGCCATTTACGAGCCGGTCCAGTATTTCGTCGAGGATCGCCGTGGAGGTACCGAAGGTCAGGCGCACATGGTTTTCGCCACCAATGCCGAATGGCGGTCCGGACTTGCACGACACCCCGGTCCTCTCGCTCAGCCACCTGCCCGGCTGGTCATCGGGTCCGAGGGCTGACAGGTCCAGCCAGGCCAGGAAGGTCGCCTCGGGAAGGTGCACCCTGACCTCAGGGAGTTCGTCGGCGAGACGGTCCACCAGGTGTCGGCGGTGTCGGTCGAAGAGAGCGATCAGGGCATCGACCCATTCGTCTCCGGCATCCCATGCGGCGATGACGGCCTCGCAGCCGAGGCGGTTCACGCCTCCCAGAAGTTCGGTGGGCACCCGTTTGAAGCGTGCCAGGAGTCGCTCGTCGGAGAAGGAGGCAACGGCGGTCTTGAGACCGCCCATGGCGAACGTCTTGACTCCGGAGGTGAGGACCACCGTGCGTTCAGCGGCACCGTCTATGAGCGGGAGCGGGCAGTGGGTGGCTCCGGGGTACACGAAGTCGGAGTGGATCTCATCGGATGCGATGACGATGTCGTGCTCGTTGGCCAGCTCCACGATCCGGGTCAGCTGGTCGTATGTGAGAACGCGACCGGTCGGGTTGTGGGGATGGCACAGCACGAGGAGTCGGATGCCCGGATCATCGGCCAGGAGGTGTTCCAGGTGGTCGAGGTCGTAGTGCCAGCCGTCGGGGTCGCGTACCAGCGGCCAGTCGACGGTACGACGCCCGGTGGTGGGTCCGATCTGGTTGAACGGGAAGTAGATGGGTGGCGTCAGGAGCACGCCGTCGCCAGGCTCGGTGAAGGCTTCCACGGAGGCCCATACGCCCTGCAGTACCGATCCCGTCGCAACAACCAGCTCGGGGTCCGGCCTCCAGCCGTGCCGGCGGGTCATCCAGCCGGAGAATGCCGGACCGAGGCCGGCCACGGCGTCGTGGTAGCCGTAGGCACCCAGCTCCACCAGTTCCAGAAGGCGTTCGGTCATTCCCGGCGGCGGGCCCAGGTCATGCTCAGCCACGAACGCCGGGAAGGACGATCCGTCGTGGTCAGCCCACTTGTATCCGCCTCCGGCGACCTTCCCGGCCACGTCCACGTGGTCAAGGTCGTCTGGGCTGATCGGCACGGTCGCAGATCGTAGTCGCCGCTCCGGTGCCAGTATCCAGCGCATCGGCCTCCTGATGGCCGGAAGCGAAGCCGGCGCCTGAACGGATCGGGTGACGGGGTCGGCGGTCACAGGTGTCCCATGTCACCGGCCTCCGCCACTGGCGGTTGGTTACCGCTCGGTAGGTTTCTCTCCAGAGGTTCCCTTCCCCCCTGGGAACCTCCTTAGCTCCGACCGGAACCACCCCCGGTTCTGAAGTCGAGAGTGACCGTATGCCCCGCCCCCGGCGGGGCATACGACGTTCTGCGGTCGGTGCCTGCGGGCCCGGTTGCCCACTCGGCCTACGGAGCCGACCACTTCTCCTTCTGGCTGCCTGTCCGCCGTCCCGGGATGTCTACGATCGGCCGACCGCTCGAGACGCCCATGGGGAGAGATATGTCCAACAGCCGCCGTGACCTGATCCGGATGACCGACGAGGAGATGGAGTCGTTCATCGAGGATCAGAAGAGCCTCCAGGTGGCCTGCCACGACCAGGACGGTTCCATCCACCTCTCGACACTCTGGTTCGCCGTGATGGAGGGTCGGCTGGCATTCGGCACCTACACCAGGTCGCAGAAGATCCTGAACCTCCAGCGCAACGACCGGATCACCCTGCTGCTGGAGGACGGCCTCACCTACGAGACCCTCCGTGGAGTCATGATCAAGGGCCGTGCGGTCCTCCACGGTCCTGAGAATGTCGACGAGGTGCACCGGGTCGCCCGTGCGGTGATGACGCGTAATCAGATGGGCGTGCCGGAGGAGCACCTGGATGCCGCGGCAGCGGTCTGGGGGGCCAAGCGCACGGTGGTGGTCATCGAACCGGAGACCGTCATCTCGTGGGACCACTCCAAGCTCGACGGTGTCTACTGACCGGTGCGGCCCAGCCGCCGGGATGCCGGCCGTCGACGCCTAGCATGAGCGCCATGGAAGACCTCTTCGCTCTGCAGGACGAGGACGTGCTGACAGGGCAGTTGAAGTACCGGAAGGCAAGGCTTCCGGAGGCCGATGCCGTAGTTGCCGCAGAATCCGCCAGGGTCCAGATCTCCTCGGAAGTGGCGGACCTGCGGATCGAACGCCTCGACCACGCTCGCCGACAGAACCGCTTCGAGGGCGAGGTGGCGGCCGTCGAGGCCCGCCTGGCCGAACTTGACAAGAGGCTCTATGGCAGCGCCATCACGTCTCCGAAGGAGGCGACCACCCTGCAGAACGAGATAGCGAGCCTCCGACGCCGCCAGAACGACCTGGAGGGCCAGGTCCTGGAGATCATGGAGCTGGTCGAACCTTTCGATGCCCGCCTGGAGGAGTTGGCAGTCGCCAGCGACGCCGCCGATGAGGCGATCGCCGCTGCCCTGGTCGCCCTCGCTGAGGTCGAGGTGGTCATCGCCGGCGAGTTGGCGGAGTCGGCGACCCGTCGGGAGGCGGCCGTCGGATCCCTCCCGGCCGACGTGCTCGCCCGGTACCAGCAGAGCCTTCCGTCCTTCGGGTCCAGCACCGTGGTGCGCTTCTCGGGAGCGGACTGCAGCGGCTGTCCCTATTCCATGCCGTCCATGGAAGCCGATCGGGTGAAGGGACTGGCTGCGGGAACGCTTGCGGACTGCAGCGAGTGCGGCCGGCTCGTGGTCTGCTGACCCGGACTGACATCGAATGCTGATCTGGTTTGGTGTAGCGGCGATCGTGGGTGTCGCCCTTGTGTTTGACAGCCCGTCGATGGATCACCGATTCGTCCTCCTCGGAGCCGTCCTTCCGGTGGCAGAAAGCCTGGTCGGTGGCCCCTGGATCCTGCATACGCCGATCCTTGGCGTGGGACTGCTGGCGGCCGTGATGCTCGGCGCCCGCGGTCGACGCCTCACCCAGCGGCGCTGGCTGGGGATGCCGATCGGCATGCTGGCCCACCTCGTCCTGGACGGCACATGGGCAGATACCGGGTTGTTCTGGTGGCCGTTCGCCGACGCAGGTGCCCTTGGCTCGGGGCCGGTACCCGAGTTCGGACGGGGCTGGGGTGGGGTCATCCTCGAGTTGCTGGGCGTGGCGCTGGGGCTCTGGGCGTGGCGGCGTTTCGGCATGACGGATCCAAAGAGGCGTACGGCGTTCCTGCGAACTGGTCGCCTGGACCTGGAGCGGTCTGGCTGATGCTCTTCGTTCTTCGCCACGGCCGCACGGCGGCCAACGCCGCCGGACTGCTCCTGGGTCGCCTGGACCCGGATCTCGACGAGCTGGGTGTCCGACAGGCCGCTGCGGCGGCTGCGGCGCTCTCCACGGTGGACCGGGTCGTGTCCAGTCCGCTGCTGCGGACCCGACGCACCGCCGAGGCATTCGGCCGGGAGGTGGAGGTGGACGACCGCTGGATCGAGATGGACTACGGCGAGTTCGACGGCCAGCCGGTGGCGGACGTACCCGCCGCAACCTGGCGGGAGTGGCGCAACGACCTGGACTGGGCTCCGCCGGGCGGCGAGTCCCACCGGTCCCTCGGAATTAGGGTGCGGTCCGCCCTGGAGGACCTGTTCGAGGCCTCACGGACGTCTGACATCGTGGTGGTGACCCACGTGTCGCCGGTGAAGGCGGCGCTGGCATGGACCCTCGACGTGGGTGACGAGGTGGCCTGGAGGACCTTCGTGGCTCCGGCATCGGTGATGACGGTGGGTTCAGGACCGGGCGGTCCGTCCCTACGCGGCTTCAACGACGTGTCACACCTGGTAGGCGCCTGACGAGCGGGCCTCTCAGGGCATCAGGGATGCGGCGTCGAGGTCCCTGATGGCGGCCGCGACCCGCTCCAGCATCTGGCCCACCAGTTGCACGGCCCGGTCGTTCACCAACTCGACGTTGCCTCCGGCCTGGATCGGGTAGCAGAGGCAGAACAGGACAGTCCGCCTGTAGTCCTCCATGAGCTCGTCGGCGGGGTAGTCGATGCCCGCCTCGGCCAGGGTGGACCTGTAGATGTCCAGGAGCCGCTCCTCGTGCGTACGCCGGTCCTCGATGGTGAGGCTCTGGCTGAGGAAGTAGCCGAGGTCGTAGGCGCCGACTGTCCTGACGCAGATCTGCCAGTCGATGGCGATCACCTCAGGGCCGTCGTCATGCCTGCGGAAGAAGAGGTTGTCGAGGCGGTAGTCGCCGTGGACGAGCGTGGTGGCCTTCTCGGGGAAGTACATCATCTCCTCGACGACAGCGGGGAACCTCTCACCGATGGCCCTGATGTCGTCGCTGAGATCGCTGCCGAAGCCGGCCAGGAAGGGCTCCCAGGCCATGGTCATCCCCTGCTGTGCCCCCTGGGGCATGGGCGGATCCCAGCCGTACGGAACCCACGAGAGGTCGGTTTCGAAACTGGGGGTCTCCCAGAACTCGGCGTGGTGGCGTGCCAGAGCGCGCACGGCCGCCTCTGCCATGTCGGGAGGGCAGCCCTCCAACTGGTCGTATGCCTCGGCATCTCCGAGGTCCTCAAGGAGGAGCACGAAGTCATCGCTTTCAGGATCGTGTGCCGAGGCGAGGCACCGCGCTGTGGTGAGGGGACTTCGATCGGCCGCGGTGCGGTAAAAGGCGACCTCCTTGTTGTAGAACTGGAACGTTCGGGCCACGAACCTGGTCATCTCGTGATCCACCGGAGTCTTGAGCACGACCGTTGCCGGGCCGGATCCACCGTCGTAGATGGGTGTCAGACGGTGCAGCAGGCCCATGATGCCGACCCCCTGGCCAATCAGCTCGGCACCGAAGCCTGTGACAACGCCACCATCGAGCACCCCGCTACCGCGTAGGGCATCGGTCAGCCATGCGGGCGTGACCTTTTCGACTGTCGTCGGTATTGCATGTTGCGACATCCGGATTCCCCGATCCCCAACGGCGGACCCAGTCGATCCGCCGTTCTGTGGGGGACGGTAGCAGCCGGTTTCTGCGGGGTCAGTGTGCGGCTGCGAAGCCGATCTCGAAGTCGGCAATGAAGCGGTGGTGCGATACTCAGTCGTGGTCGTCCAGACCGCCCGAGGAGGGTGGTTCGAAGCCGTCAGGCCAGATGGTCGTGTCGTCGTGGCGTATGCCGTCAAGGACGACACCGTCGAGTTGGGTGTCGGTCAGGTCAGCTCCCACCAGGTCGGTGAGGGAGAGGTCGACCTCGATCAGTGAGGCGCCGCGCAGGATCGCACCGGACAGGTTCGCGGCCCTGATCGTGGCGCCGTTGAGCATCGCGCTGCGGAAGTCGGCGCCTCCGGCGAATGTCCCCGTCAGGTCGCATTCCCGCATGCAGGTGCGGGTCAGGGAGGCACCGGCGAGGGTCGAGGCGCCCAGCAGGGCGCCGGTCAGGTCGGCGGCGATGAGCCACGCACCGCTCATGTCGGCGCTCCGCAGGTCGGTGCCCGCCAGGCGGGCGCTGCCCAGCCATGCGCGGCCGAGCATGGCCCCACCCATCCGGGCGTCGCGCAGATCGGCGCTCCAGAGGTTGGCGTGGTGGAGGTCGGCGTCGGCGAACACGGTGCCACGGCAGATGGCGTGCCTCAGGTCTGCGCCGATCAGGCGGGCGTCGGACAGGTCCGACCCGGAGAGGACGGCGCCTCCCAGCCAGGCACCGGTGAGATCTACGGTCCGGAGGTCGGCGTCGGTCAGGTCCGCGCCGGCCAGGTCGGCATCTGCGGTGATCTGGTGTCCTCGGACTTCCATGATCCCATCCATTGAGGTGGAGACTAGGGCAGCATGTCCCGGTGCCTGTCATTCTCGCCGGTCTGTCGGCCCTCGCGTTCGGGTTTGGAGACCTGTTGGGGGGTGTGGCCATCCGTCGGTCGGGGAGGCCCGGAGCGGCTCTCGGTGTGGCGATGGTGGCCACGTTGGTGGGCGCTGTTCTGATCGGCCTTCTACTTGTCGTCCGACCACCCGAGGTGGTCCGGTGGCAGGACATTGCGTGGCCGGTCGGGGCCGGGGCGTTGATGGTGGTCACCCGTCCGCTCCTGTATCTGGGGATGGCCCGCGGCCCGGTGGCGGTGTTCGCTCCGGCGTTTGCGTTGGTGATGATGGTCGTTCCGATCGTCGTGGGGCCGTTGATCGGACAGGCCCTGAAAGGCATCGAGATCGTGGGGCTGGCGTTGGCCATACCCGCGGTGGTGCTGTTATCCGGGGAGGGTCGCCTTCCGAAACCGGGCGTCGTTCTTCGTAGTCCGGTCTTGGGCCTCGCTGTGGTGGTGGGCACCAGTGTCGGCACGGCGGGGCTGCTCCTGACGCAGGCGGCCCCCGAAGCCGGTGAGGTCCCAGCGTTCGCGGTGTTGATGACCGGCGTGATGGTGATGCCGTGGATCCTGCGTCAGCGAACGGGTTCTTTCTGGCCGGAGCGCGAAATCTTGGGTTTCGGGTCGGTGCTCGGTGTATCGAGTGCGGTGGCGTTCGTGCTGAGTACCGCCGCGTACCTTCGTGGCTCGGCTGCCATCGTCACAGCGTTGATCGCGATGTCTCCGGGGGTGAGCGTGCTTATCTCGTGGCGGTTCCTCGGCGAACGCCTCTACGCGATGCAGGTACTCGGTGGGGCCTTCGGCATGGGGGCCGTGACAGCGTTCGCCCTGGCGGGCTGATCGGCCCACTTGCTTGGTCGGCCGAGTTGATGGCAACCCGGCGCCGGGTGTGGGTGACGGTGAGCCGGCCTGTAGGCGGGGTTCTGTCCACCGGCCCCTTGCGGGAATCCGGATGGGTGACCATCCATCTATGCGGCCCACCTGGGAGTGTCGGCGGGCGGGCAGCCCTCTCCCTGTTCGGCCTTGCTCCGGATGGGGTTTGCCAAGCCGACCGGGTCGCCCCGGTCGCTGGTGCGCTCTTACCGCACCGTTTCACCCTCACCTGTGCCCGTTCCCCGGAGGGAACCGGCCATCGGCGGTCTGTTCTCTGTGGCACTTTCCTGCGGGTCGCCCCGACTGGCCGCTAGCCAGCATCCTGCCCTGCGGAGCCCCGACCTTCCTCAGCGTGGAAACCACGCCGCGGTCACCTGGCCGGCTCACCGTCCCTACCAGTCTGGCAGCAGATTTTCGCTTGCGTCACCCCTCCGTGGGTACTAACAACGCTCCGACATGGAAGCACTCGTCGATACACCGATATCTGTCGTCGCACCTTCGGCGATCTCGCCGGATGGCCGGCTGTTTGAAGGCTGGCATCTGCGCGGCGCCTGCCGCGGGTTGGAATCCTCGATCTTCTACCCGGATCCCGCAGTGGAGGCCGAGGAGGCACGCGCTCTCGACGTCTGCGCCGGATGTGAGGTGCGCAGCGAGTGCCTGGACCATGCAATGGCTTGTGGTGAATCGACCGGCATCTGGGGAGGAACCACCGAGCGCGATCGCCGCCGGATCCTCCGCGGTCGCCGGAACGCCTGACCGGCGCTGCAGGCACCATGGCTCTGGACGACTACGGCGGCTGGCCCGACCTGCTGGAACGACTCTGTAATGGGGAGCACCTGTCGGCCGGTGAGACGGAGGCCATCCTCTCCGAGATCCTCGTCGGCGACGCCGAGCCGGCGCAGATAGCGGGCTTCCTCGTCGGGCTGAAGGTCAAGGGCGAGACCGTCGAGGAGACCACCGGCCTGGTAAACGCCATGGTCGCTGCTGCCGAGCCACTGGACCTGCCCGAGGGAACGATCGACATCGTCGGAACAGGTGGTGGGGCAGTGCGGCGCGCTGGGGCGCTGAACGTCTCGACTATGGCCTGCTTCGTGGCGGTGGGGGCCGGAGCCACCGTCTGTAAGCACGGGAACCGAAGTGCCTCGTCAACCTCCGGCGCCTTCGACCTGCTCGAGATCCTCGGCGTGGACATCGAGGTCAGCCCGGGCCGGGTGGCCGAACAGGTCGCCGAACTCCGGATCGGCTTCGCTTTCGCCCGGACCTTCCACCCGGCAATGCGCTTCGCCGGCCCCATCCGGGCGGGTCTCGGCATCCCGACCGTGTTCAACGTCCTGGGCCCTCTCTCGCATCCGGGGCAGCCGAAGCGTCAGCTGATCGGTGCCACCGAGCCGGCGTTGGCGGATCGGATGCTGGAGGTGTTCCGGGCCGGCGGTTCCGTCCACACATGGTTGGTGACAGGTCACGACTCGTTGGACGAGATCGCCCTGACCGGCCCCACGCGTGTGCTCGAGCTGCGTGACGGGCTGGGCTCGGAATGGATCCTTGACCCTGTCGAGATCGGGATGTCGCTGGCCGACCCCTCGGAACTGGTAGGGGGCGACCCGGAGCGAAATGCCGAGATAGCGCTGGCCGTCTTCGCTGGCCAGGAGCGGGGGCCGATGCGCGACATCGTCGCCCTGAATGCAGGGGCCGGCCTGGTGGTTGCCGGGATCGCCAACGGGATCGGCGACGGAGTGGAGCGGGCGATAGCGGCCCTGGACGACGGTTCGGCCTCGGCGGTACTGGACTCGATCAGAGCCTGACCGACCGGTCAGCAGTCAGGTGGCGTGGCTGGGATATCGCCGCCTAGGAACCCGGCCAGGATGTGGACGGCACAGGGATCGGACATTGACGGGACGTGGGTCCATTCCCGGTGCTCGACGAGGGTGGCGTTACCCAGTCCTGCGGCCAGTCGCCGTGCCCATTCCACCGGGGTGATCGGATCCAGGTGCCCTGAAAGGATCAGGACCGGTACATCTGAGCTGGTCGCCAGATCGACGCTGCGCGGTGATGCCGGCACGTCCCACAGGGCACACAGGGCACGTACCTCGTTCACGGCTCCGGACACGGCATCGAGGATCGGATCGCCGGTGTCGGCAGTGGTCATGGTGTTGAAGGGAACCTCGTCGGCGCACTCAGAGGAGAGCTGGGCCCCCTCTGAGACCGGGTCCCCGGCGGAGCGTCCTGTAGCGGCGACCTCGCCGAGCCGTGCCACCGCCTCGGCCAGGCGATTGCCGGCTGCGAGGGGGATTGCCTGGCGGACCAGCACGGGACCGACCGGACTGGCCAGGGCATTGGTGAGCAGGCGGGCGAACCTGACGTCATCGTAGATAACGGCCTCACCGGAGAAGGTGGTCACCGCCACCGGTCGGTCGGCCAGGTCGGCCAGCACCGAGCGGAGTGGTTCCACCAGCCCCTCCGGGCAGGCGGCCACGGCGCGGCATCCTTCGTCAAGTCGTTCAAGTGCGCCCAGCACCCCGACGGGCAGGTCGTCGTAGGCGCCCACCTCGGGAGGCATGGGGGAGTCAAGTACGGCGGACTCGACAGCGCCTTCGTCGATCCGGATCAACTCCAGGGCGATCCGGGTTCCGAACGAGATGCCGTGGAGGTGCCAGGACTCCAGCCCCAGAGCCCGGCGTAGGGAGACCATGTCGGCGGCGATCGCCTCCACGGTCACCTGGCCGCGGTCCACTGCGGCATCGTCCAGGCGTTGCCGGCAGGAGCGGTAGGCGTCGAGTCCGACAGCCGGGGCGGCATCCAGTTCGTGGCAGTCCAGCGACGGCGTCGAGTCTCCTCCGCCGCGCTGGTCGACGAGGATCACGTCGTGGCCGCCGAGTACCTCTGAGCGCGGCGCCAGCCATCTGAACCGCTCGGCGACCGCACGTCCGCCGGGCCCGCCGTGCAGGTGCAGTACCGGGGCACCGGTCGGGTCGGTGGCACGGATCACGACCACGGACAGCGAGGCGTCCGCCATCTCCAGGCGGTAACAGGTGACGGTGAGGTCGGTGGGCACCTCCTCGCCGGGACAGTCCGCGTCCACCAGCAGGCCCCCGACCACAGGCCTGTCGGAAATACCGGAGGAGCCGGCGCACGCGGCGATGAGGCCGATGAGGCAGAGGACGCCGGTGAGGGCGTGCATCGGGCGGCGCACACGGCAACGGTAGCCACCGCCTCCTCCCTCCGGGACCGCACCGACAGCCGCAGCGTCCTGGCTGTCACACCCCTCGTGGAGGATGGTGTGCATGCGAAACGAACCACTTCTCATCGACTGCGGTACCTGTACCGAACGACATACGGACACCTGCGAGGACTGCGTGGTGACCTTCATCTGCGGACGGACCCCCGGCGACGCCGTTGTGGTCCAACTGGCCGACTTCAGGGCCATGAGGATGCTGGGCGACGTTGGGCTGGTCCCGCCGCTGCGCCACTCCGAGGGGTCGGTTCCCGGCGGCTGATCGGCCACCACAGCCTCCTCCGTGAGAGCATGGCCACATGGAGGAGGCCGGGGATCAGTTGAAGGTCGACGTCCTCGCCCTTGGACGTTCGGTGGGCCTCGATGCAGTCGGCGTGACCGGAGCCGAACCGTTCCCGGAGGTGCGCGCCGAGTTGGAACGCCGCCGGGCGAAGGGCCTGCACGGTGGGATGCAATTCACATTCCGGACCCCAGCCAGGTCCACTGACCCGCGGCGGATTCTCGAGAGCGCCAGGTCCCTGGTGGTCGGCGCACTTCGCACCCCGGCGCCGCGCCTCGGCGAGGTTGGAGCCGGCCGTCTGCGCATAGCGGCCTATGCGAGGCACGACCACTACGCCACCCTCCGTGGCCATCTGGAATGCATGGCAGAGCGGATCCGGTCCGATGGATGGACGGCGAGGGTCGTGGCCGACGACAACGCCCTTGTGGATCGGGCTGCTGCGGTGCGTGCCGGGATCGGCTGGTACGGGAAGAACGCCAACGTCCTCCTGCCCGGCAGGGGCAGCTGGTTCGTCCTCGGGGCCGTCGTGACCGACGCCTACCTACCTCGCTCCGAGCAGGTGGAGGAGGGTTGCGGTTCCTGCAGGCGTTGCATGGACGGGTGCCCCACGGGCGCCATCGTGGAGCCGGGTGTGGTGGATGCCAGAAGGTGTCTCGCATGGCTCGTCCAGGCGCCGGGATCGATTCCGCGTGAGTTCCGTAGGGCGCTCGGTGGTCGGCTCTACGGCTGCGACGACTGTCAGGAGGTCTGCCCGGTCGGGCGCGCCGAGGTGATTGCCGATGGCGCCGAGGATCCCGCCGCCGACGTCGAGGCGATCGACGTGCTCGGGGCCGGTGACGCCGACCTGCTGGAACGCTTCGGGCGCTGGTACATAGCCGAACGCGACCCGCGTTACCTGAGACGCAATGCCCTGGTTGCCCTGGGGAACACCGCCGAGGGCAGTGACCCGGCTGTGGGACGGCTGCTCGAGACGTTCCTGGCCGACCCCGATCCGGTCCTGCGCTCGCATGCCACATGGGCTGCAGCCGAGTTGGGCCGCCACGACCTCCTGCGCGTCCTTGACGGTGACGAGGATGCCCTGGTCGCCGAGGAGCTGGCCCTGATCCGAGGCGGCGTGGGCACGTGAGGCGACACCTGCTGGTGACCAACGACTTCCCGCCGAAGGTCGGCGGGATCCAGTCCTACCTCTGGGAGCTGTGGCGGCGGCTTCCATCTGACGACCTCGCCGTCCACACCACCCCTTACGCCGGGGCTGGCGCATTCGACGCTGACCAGGCCTTCTCCGTGAGCCGTTCCCGCGAGCCTGTGCTCC
>JAAZXC010000001.1 GCA_014240365.1 Acidimicrobiales bacterium
GGGGTCCTACTCCTCTTCGTCGCCAGGAGCTTCGTCGTCGCCAGGAGCTTCGTCGTCGGCAGGAGCCTCTTCGTCGGCGGCATCTGCGGCCGGTGCATCCTCGGCGGGTGCTTCCTCTGCGGGAGCTTCGTCGTTGGCGGCATCTGCGGTGGGAGCCTCGACGGCAGGAGCTTCGTCGGCCGTGTCTCCGTCTGTGGCACCGTCAACCGGTGCATCCTCGGCGGGTGCTTCGTCTTCGGTCGCATCGCCAGTCGGCGTGTCATCGGCCGATGTTTCGTCCGCAGCCTCGTCCGTAGCCTCGTCCGTGGCGACATCTTCAGCCGGAGCTTCCTCGGGGAGTTCCTCGCCGTCGCGCAGGCGCTGCCAGATGTCGACGGCGGACCGCCATTCGGCTTCGGCGGCAGCGACGGCCTCCGCTCCGCTGCCCTGGACCTGCTTGAGGGCGGCTGCGGTCTCGTCCTTGACCTTGGCTGCCTTCACCAGGTTCCGCTCGGCGGTCTTGGCAGCCTCGACAGCCTCGTTGCGGCGGTTGAAGAGAAGCAGGGCCTTCTGTGTGTCGTCGTCGATCTTGACCATGGCCCCATGATCGCCCGTCAGCAGCCGACTCGCACCCTCCCGGCCCAGATTCCGTTCGTTCCCACGGTCAGAGGAGGGGCCTTACCTGCTCGCCGAAGGCGGCAAGCTGCTCCAGGTACTCCTCCATGGTGCGGGCCCGGAACTTCAGGTGGAAGGTGTTTGCACCGACAGCGCGGTCGGCCCGGAGCTCCTCGGCGATCTTCTCCGGCGGTCCTGTCAGCCAGGCAGGCGGTAGGCCTTCTGGTGGTTCTCCGATGTAGGCCCAACCCGGCATGATCCCGATGTCGAATCCGACCCCGGAGCGTCCCGCCTCGTCGGCAGAGCGTCGGATGGTGTCGATGATCTCCGGGTACTGGTCGCGGGACGCACCCATCGGGATGTAGCCGTCACCCCTACGGCCGGTCCGCCGCCACGCCGCCGCCCCCGAGCCGCCCACCCAGATCGGAAGGTCGCGTGACGCCGGAGCAGGCGAGACCCCGACGTCGGCGTATGAGTAGGTCTCGCCGTCGTGGCTCACGTACGTGTCCGTGTAGGCGCCACGTACGGCATCCATGCACTCGTCCAGAAGTCGGCCCCGGCGGTGGTAGTCCACGCCGAGTGCATCGAACTCGGCTTCGACGTGGCCGGCGCCCACACCGAGGATGATCCGATCCCCGGTCAGGTGGGCCAGCGTTCCGAATGAGCTTGCCGTCAGGAGCGGATGGCGGTAGGCGGCGATCCAGACGACGGAGAGGAGGTGTATGGATGTGGTCTGTGCGCCCAGCCATGCCAGCGTTGCCACCGGGTCGTACCAGGTGGTCCGCATGCCCGCTGCGTACTCGTTGTCCGGGATGGCAACGTGGTCGCAGACACCGATGAAGTCGAGGCCGGCGGCCTCGGCCGCCCGGGCCACCGTCACCAGGTCGTCGGGTGTTGCGTCGTCCTCCCACGGATCGACCAGCGTGCGGGTGAGGGTCTGGATCGGCAACTGGATTCCGTAGAAGGCTCCACCCTCTGGTACGAGGTTCGCCATGGTCTCCTCCTGGTTCGGCTGGGGTCGGGTACGTGGTCGGCTGGGTCGGCGGCTGGTCAGCCGGCAACTTCGGCCAGCAGGGCGCGGGCACGGCGGGCTACGGGTTCGTCGACCATTGCGCCATCCACGGAGATGGCGGCGTCACCGCGGGCCAGCGCCTCCTCGTAGGCGTCGACCACCTTGCTCGCCCAGACCAGTTCCTGGTCCGATGGGCGAAAGGCGCGATCAGCGAGGGATACCTGCGCCGGGTGGATGCAGAGCTTTCCCGAGAATCCGAGCGCCCGGGCCTGCTCGGCCTCCCTGACGAACCGCTCGTCGTCACCGAAGTCGGCCACCACCATGTCGATGGCAGCGATGCCCCCAAGTCGGGCGGCCTGGGCGACCTGTGCTCTGGCGGTCTGTACCTCGAAGTTGTCCGTGCGTCGCACACCACCAAGGTCGGCCACATAGTCCTCGGCGCCGAAGTAGCACCAGCCGACCCGGGGATGCGTGGTGACCGTCCGGGCATCCATGACGCCGGCCACCGTCTCGAGTCCGGCGACGATCGAAAGGTCGGCGTGACCTGCGGCGTCGAGGGCAGCCACCACGGTGTCCACGTCGGCTGTCGATGCCAGCTTCGGGACGACCACACCGGCGAGGCCCTCGGGCAGTCCATCCAGTACGTCGTCGACGAAGTGGATGGTGTCGGGTGCGTTCACCCGCACGAAGAGGCGGACCTCGGAGGCGAGCGTCGGTGCCACCTCGTGGGCGACTGTCCGGGCCTCGACCTTGCGGTCCGCTGGGACGGCATCCTCGAGGTCGATTACAGCAGCGCTGGGGCTGGACCGGGGCAGCTTGGCTAGCACCTCGGGGCGGTTGCCGGGGGCGAACAGCAGGCTGCGCATGGCGAAGTCAACTGGTGCGGACACCTCGGCGACGCTACCGGTAGCCGGACTGCGGGTCCCGATCAGGAGGTGTCTACCTGCGGTCAGGCGTCGGTCATGTCCCTGACCACGTCAGCCACGTCGGACATGGCCGACGGGAGGTCCTCGATGTCGAGTTCCACGGCGCCGTCGGCGGAGAGGAAGCAGAACACGACCCTCTTCACGGTCAGGCCGGTGGCTCGCTCGGCTGCCAGGGCATATGTCGCCCCCTGGAGTCGATAGCGGGAGGCCTTGGCCAGGCGATCAGCGTCGTCGACCACGGCGTCGGTCTTGTAGTCCACGATGACCAGCCCGGGTTCGTCGGGCCCATCATCGAGGTAGGCGAGGTCGATGAATCCCTCGACCACCGGTGATCCCGGGTCATCGACCAGCGGTGCGGCCACGTACAACTCCCGCCAGTGTCGCGCCCCGGCGGCAGCCCGGACCACGTCCGAGGCGAGTCCCGCCCGTATCAGGGTCTCGACCCGCGGCACCTCGTCGGCCACCCCTTCGTTGATGGCGTGTTCCCTTGCCAGGGCGCTGACGTCGGCGTCGTCGAACGGGGCATGTTCCAGCGCACCGTGGACGGCGCGCCCGACCGCTGTTCCGTGTCGCCCCGCCTCGCCGGGTCGTGCCCGGTCGGTCGGGAGGTCCGGCGACGCGTGTGCGGCGATCCTCGTGGCGGCCAGGGTCTGGCGCCCGGACGCTGCGTCGATGGCCGCCAGACGCTCCGACCTCCAGTCATTCCTCTCGGGCCTGACCGGTGGTTCCGCGACAACCGGCGCAGGCAGGGACCTCGAGGTCGGGACCAGGTCGTCGCTGTCGGGGGCGTCGGTTCCCAGCGCTGCGAGTGCAGCGGCGATCTGGAGCGCCGGGGTCGACCGGTCGGCTGGTCTACCGTCCGAATCGGCATCCTCGGTGCGGTGCAGGGAGACCACGAGGTGGTCACGTGCCCGTGTGGTCGCCACGTAGAGCAGGCGGAGGCGTTCGGCCAGGTCGAAGGCACGGCTGGCCTCCTGGGCAACTGCGTATCCGTGCGTCGCCTGCGTCTTACGGATCTTCGCTTCAGGGGTCCCGTCGGGTCCGAACACGAGGTCCACATCGGTGCTGCCCGACCTTCCCGCTCCCGAGAGCCCGGACACGATCGTGATCGGGAACTCGAGACCCTTCGCTCCGTGGATGGTGAGGATGCGGACAGCATCGTCATCCAGTTCAGGTAGCACGGTCTCTGTAACACGGCTGCCGTCCTCCGCCTGGGCGAGGGACCAGTTGACGAATGCCCGGATCGAACCGCCATCGGCCTCGGCGAAGGCCCGGGCCCGGTCGGCGAACAACCGGACGCGTCGCCAGACCTCCCGGGGTCGTGGGGTGGCGGCCGCCAGCTCAAGGACGCGCCGTTCGGTGATGAGGCGCTCCAGGATCGCACTAGGCCCCTCGTGGTGACGGGCGCGGTGGAGTTCTCCCATCCAGGCAAGGCCCTCGGCGACGGGGTGGTCGGCCGGGGCTGCCTGGGGCGACTCGAACTGGTGGTTCCAGGATCCACCGAACTCGATACGCCAGCGTGCGAGGTCGTCGTCGCCACACCCCAGATATGGGGTCCGGAGGGCATGAATGATCGTCAGGTCGTCGAAGGGGTCGTCGATGGCGCGCAGCACCATCAGGAGGTCACGGACCTCGGCGGTGCCGAACAGCAGCGAGCTGGATTCGGCCCGGTAGGGGATGTCGGCGTGGTCGAAGGCGTCCTCGAGGTCGGTCAGCGACGTGCGTGACGGGATGAGGACAGCGATGTCGGCAAATGTGCAGGAGCGTTCGTCTCCGTTGGCGTCCTCGACCGTCCAGCCGGCGGCCACGGCCGTGGTGACTGCGGCGGCGACGTCGGCGGCTTCCATGGAGCGCAGCTCGTCGGCCCTGAGGTCGCTGTGGGCCGATGCCCCGAGCAGGGTCACGGAGGACCCGATCGACGCCGCGGCGCGGCGGCCGACGAGGGGGACGTACTCCGGCTGGCCATCACCGGCTTCGATGAGGCACCCGAACACGGCGTTGATCCAGTCGATCACCTCGATGGTGGTCCGGAAGTTCTCGGTGAGGGCGACCGGGGTGGCCGGCAGCGAGCGTCGGGCCTTCAGGTAGAGGGCGATGTCGGCTCGCCGGAACCGGTAGATCGACTGCTTGGGATCACCGACCATGAAGATCGATCCGCCAGCGGGTGAGGACTCGTCCAGCGGAGCGCCGGGGCGTGGGACAGGATCGGCGATCATCAGGGCCAGCTCCAGCTGGATCGGGTCGGTGTCCTGGAACTCGTCCAACAGGATGGCCCGGTACCGCTCGTTCAGTGCTGTACGAACGGCTGGTCCCACGTCGGGATCCGCTAGGAGGTTCCGTGCGTCTACGAGGAGGTCGTGGAAGGTCAGTACCCCGGCATGTCGACGTTCCTCTGCGGCGGTCCGGGCACCGACGATCAGCTCGTGTAGGAGGCGCCGTAGGACCTGGGCGGAGATGTCCACGATGGTCGTGTCCCACATCTCGACGGCGATCTTTTTGGCGGCGATGATCTCGGCCTTCGTGTCGCCCCAGACGGCTTTCGCACCCGGGTTCCCGAACTTCAGAGTCGAGAGCCCCCGCTTGGCCCGTAGTAGCGCCAGGAGGTCGAAGTCGTCGGTCAGGGAGGCGATCTCGGTTCGGAGTGAGGCCACGGCGTCGATGCGGGCCTGGAGCTTGTCGTCGCCGGGAAGGTCGTCGCGTCCGAGGATGGTGATGTCGTCCATGGCGGCGAGAAGTGGACCTACGTCCACCACCGGTTCCGGCGGCGGACTCTGGGTGACCACCAGAAGGTCCCAGTTCTCGTCAAGTTTCTCGGCGAGGTCACGGAGGTGGCCGGGGGTGATGTCGAGGTCGGCTGCGAGTAGCAGGGTGTGCGAGAGCGCCGGGTCGTCGAGCAGTCGGCGTTCCAGATCGTTCCACCGTTCGTCGAAGGCGAGACGGCTGGTGACCTCGTCGAGGAGGTCGAAGGCAGGAGGCAGGCCGGCCTCGAGCGGATGTTCGGTGAGGATCCGACGGGCGAAGCCGTGGAGCGTCGAGATCGCGGCCAGGTCGACATCGGTCAGGGCCCGTTCGGCGAGGTCTCGCCGGTTCCCGTCGGCTTCGGTACGGACGACGTGTTCGAGGGACAGTCGGAATCGGTCGCGGAGTTCCGATGCAGCGCGTTCGGTGAAGGTGATGGCGACAATCGATTCGATCGGCATGGCGCGGTCCAGGACCATTGCCACCATGCGTCCGATGAGGGCAGTGGTCTTGCCGGTGCCTGCTCCGGCCTCTACGAAGAGGTTCTGGTCGAGGAGCGTGGCGATGTCGTCGCGGGCGGACTGGTCGGTTGGAGGCCCGGTCCGGCTCATCGGGACTCCTCTGTCTCGTCATCGACCGGCTCGGTGACATGCCGGAGGTGGAGGTCCATTGCCGCATCTGACGCCTTGCGGTCGCAGGCGGCCTGCAGGCGCCTGGTGTCGAGTCCATCGGGCGAACAGTGCGGGCAGGTGAAACCGCCGAAGCGGGTCGGTTCCGGAGGATGGTTCGGGAATGCCCCCGCCTCGATGCCTGTCACTATGCGCTCCAGTACGGCGGCGAACTCGTCCAGCACCTCGGACGTGAGGTGGTAGCCGATGCGATGGTCGCCGCTGCGTTCGGCGCCCACGAAGGCGAAGGCGGCATGGCTGGTCGGTCCGTGACCTAGGGCCGCCGCCGCTAGGCCGTAGATCGGCAGTTGGAGCCGGGTGCCGCCGGGAAACGGGGCCTCGGCACCGATCGGACGGAACCGGTCCGGCCTACCGCTCTTGACGTCGATCACGACCACACCGCCGCCATCGATCCGGTCCACCCGGTCTATGGCGCCTCGGAACCTGAGGGCCCTGCCGTCGGCGAGGGTCACCGGAAGCGATGTCGGACCACCGAATCGGTATTCGGCCGCCACCGGTGTGGAGTGCTGGGAGGCCCGGGTGTCCGAGTCCTGCATCAGGAAGTCCTGGAGCTCGGCATCCATGCGGGAGCGGATAACGGGCCAGAACAGCGGGTGGGCGGCCTCGCCACGTGCGTCGGCGCGAGCGCATTCCTCGACCAGGATCTCGGAGAGCCGCTGGTGGTCAGCTACCGACCAGGGCCTGCCGGGCCCGGGCAGCGTGTCGTGTTCGAGTCCTTCGCCTACGAGGCGTTCCAGGCACCGGTGGATGATCGAGCCTCGGACGAGGGACGACAGGTGGATGCCGGAGGCTGGCTCCTCCTCGGAACGGACACCCAGGACGTATTCGGAGAAGTAGGCGAACGGGCACTCCACCCAGCGCTCCAACCGGGTGGAGGAGAGCTCGCCGGCATCCAGACCGGGAATGGCGACACCAGCGAGGTTGCCGTCGAACCTGGTCAGCTTCGGGCTGAGACGGGCGGAGATGCAGTCGACCCCCCGGCGAAAGGCGGGATCGGCCCGGTAGAGGGTGGCGTCAACGGCTCGACCGCCGAGCAGCAGGCCGAGCTCGTACTCCTGGTCGGTGGCTGGCTCGTCAACGGCCAGGGTCTGGGCGAAGGAGGCCACATGGCGGTACCACGACGTGGTGGTCTGCGCCAGCTCGCCCGGGTCGGGCCGGTGCCCGGTGAACGCCTCGATCTCGGCCAGTAGCCATCTGGACGGCGGACGTTCACCCGACCGTCGGAGGTCGCCCCGCGGATGGACCAGAACCACCCGTCGGGAGGCGGCGGTCATGGCCGCGGCGAAGCCCCGGTGCTGGCGGGTCGTGTGGTCGTGTCGAATCGGGAGACCAGTCTGGGCAGCGACACGGGTGGCGTCCGGTAGGAGGGCGTCGTTGGCGGGCCGGGTCGGCATCACGCCCTCGGAGAGACCCAGCAGAATCACCACCTCGACGTCGAGGCCGGGTGACTGGTCTACTCCGAGGACCTGCACACCCTGGCCCGTCCTGCCCTCCCGGCCCAGTGGCCGCCGGCATTCGGCGGCTACCGCCCGACAGAACCCGGCGAGGGTGGCATCGGGTTCGACCTCGTCGAGTAGCGCCAATCGATCCAGGACCGACCTGACCGACTCCATGGCCAGGAGTTCGTCGACGGGCCAGGCTTCTCTTACCGAATCGCTTCCGAGGTAGCGACCGAGGAGCCGCCCGGCCTGTGTGCAGCGGGCGGTCCAGGATCGTGCAGCGGCTACACGTCGAAGGTCCCGGTCGAGACCGGCGACGAAGGCCAGGAGCCGACGGCACTGCTCGGCATCCCGATCCAGCCTGTCGATGAGCCAGGGCCGGGCGTCCGCCGACTCCTCCTCGGTGCGTTGTGTCGTGAACTCGGCGGCGAGCAACTCGAGTCGCATCGTCCAGTCGTCGAGACCACCGACCACGCCGGAGCGTCGGGCCAGGCGCCCCCAGGCGCTTTCCGGGACCTGTTTGTGGTCGGGATCCCAGATTGGAGCGGTGGCGAAAAGGGCTTCGAGGTCGACCCGCCGTAGGCCATTTGCCGACAGGGACAGTGCGCCCAGCAGGAACCGACCGACCGTGGTCTCGTCAAGCCGCCGGACCGAGGAGCCGTTGAACTCGATGCCCGAGGACCGGAGTCGCTCGTGGATTAGTCGCACGTAGTCGCTGCTGGGCGGGTGGACCACGGCGATACGCGCCAGGGGGGTGCCGGCCCGTGCAGCATCGAGAATCTGTCGAACGGCGACCCGGGCCTCCTCCTCCTGGTCGGGGACCGAGATGACGAGCCGTTCGACGGAGGCTGCGGGGGCCGGCGACCCCGGGAGCGCCAGCCCGAGCATGGTTGCGAGCGCCTCGGCCTCCGGGTCGGGGTGGCCCTCGGCATGGCCGCAGATGATGGTGACCGGACCGGACTCGGCCAGGGCGACCAGGAGGCGACGTTCCGATGCCGCCAGCCGACCGGGAAGGTGGACTACGAGCGGGGGGAGCGATACTGAATCCTGGAGGAGTCGGTGGGCAGCCAGGTCCGAGCGTTCACGTTCGTCGTGGAAGTGCGGCGCCAACCGGTGGAGTAGGGCCCGGTGGATGCTGGCGAGACCGGCGGGTAGGCCACCGAGGCGGGCGAGTCGTTCGATGCTCCTGGCATCCACCTCGCGGAGGTCCCGGTGAGATGCCAGCAGTGCGCGCTCGAGGGAGGGATGGTCGGCTACCGGGCCGAAAACCCCCGGATCCTCGGCGAGGACCCGCCGGGCGGCTGCCAGGACCACGGCGTCGCTGACCGATCGCCGACCCTCGAGTTCGACGGCGCCGGCTGTGAGGTCGCGGGATAGGTCCAGGAGCGTGACCATCCTGATCGCGGTGATGCCCGCGACCGAGGGGCCGCCGACAGACCGTGCCGCCAACCGGCGTCTGAGGCGTATTCCCTGTGCGTGGTCGGTGACGACGACGATGACGGCTGTAAGCGGGTCGCCGTTCTTGAACGCGGTAACCGCCTCGGTGAGGGCGGCCGTCGCCGCCTTCCCGTGGTTCGCCCGGATGATCTTCGTCGTCGACATCAGAATTGAAAGGTAGGCGCGGACTGTGACAGGACGACGGATTGGTCAGCAGGAGCGACGACCGGCCACGCCCGCTTCCGGGCGCCGCCCCTCGGGCAGGTAGGTTCCGCCGCCATGACCGACGAGAACTCACTCCAGTACCCGGGCCGGTGGGCCGCCGAGTTCCCTGATCGTCCGGCGATCGTGATGACCGGATCCGGCGAGACCATGACCTACGGGGAGCTGGACGCTGAGGCCAATCGCATCTCGCGGCTCTTCAGGAGTCTCGGCATCCAGGCCGGCGACCATGTGGCCTTCTGCCTGGAGAACAGGATCGAGTTCCTGGCGGTCGCCTGGGGTGCCCACTACGCCGGGCTGTACTACACGGCCATCTCGTCGAGGCTGACAGCCGACGAGATCGCCTACATCGTGGACGACTGTGGGGCACGTGCGTTCGTGACGTCGCCCTACAAGTCCGACGCCGTGGCCGAGATCAACGCGGCCACGCCGGCCGTCCAGGCCCGTTTCGCGCTCGGTGGCCATGTGGAGGGCCATGCCTGCTTCGAGGACGCCGTCGCCGCCCAGTCGTCCGAGCCTCTGACGGATCGGACCGAGGGCCAGGACATGCTCTATTCCTCGGGCACGACGGGCCGCCCGAAGGGTGTCAAGTCGCCGATGTCAGGCCAGGGGCTGGGCGCAGGCAACTCCATCACGATGATGGCCGAGGCGCTCTTCGGAGCCACACCCGGATCCGTCTACCTGTCACCGGCACCCCTGTACCACGCGGCCCCGCTGCGCTTCTGCCTGGGGGCACACCGGCTGGGCTGCACGGTGGTGGCAATGGAGCGCTTCGATGCAGAGTCGGCGCTGGCCGCCATCCAGGAACATGAGGTCTCCTGGAGCCAGTGGGTGCCGACCATGTTCGTCCGGATGCTGAAGCTGCCCGAGGAGGTGAGGGCCGGCTACGACGTGTCCAGCCTGATCTCGGCCGTGCACGCTGCGGCGCCGTGCCCGGTGGCCGTGAAGCACCGGATGATCGAGTGGTGGGGCCCGGTGCTGCACGAGTACTACGCAGGCACCGAGGGCAACGGCCTCACCTACACGAACTCGCAGGACTGGCTGGAGCACCCGGGCACTGTCGGCAGGGCCCTGATGGGCGAGGTCGTCATCCTGGACGACGACGGGAACGAGGTGCCGGTGGGCGCCGAGGGTGGCGTCTACTTCCGGGGCAATTCCGACTTCGAGTACCACAACGATCCCGCCAAGACAGCTGAGGCCAAGCTGAACGCCAACACCAGCACGCTGGGCGACGTAGGCCGCCTCGACGAGGACGGCTTCCTCTTCCTGACCGACCGCAAGGCGTACATGATCATCTCGGGTGGGGTGAACATCTATCCCCAGGAGGCCGAGAACATCCTGACGATGCACCCGGCGGTGTTCGACGTGGCGGTCATCGGCGTCCCGAACGAGGACTTCGGCGAGGAGGTCAAGGCGATCGTCCAGCCGGTGGATCCGGAGACCGCCGGACCGGAGCTGGCTGCCGAGCTGGTTGCCTTCTGCCGTTCGCAGCTGGCCGATGTGAAGTGCCCCCGCAGCGTGGACTTCCGCGACGAGCTTCCACGGCATCCCACAGGCAAGCTCTACAAGCGCCTCTTGAAGGACGAATACTGGGTAGGCCACGAGGGTCGCATCTAGAGTCAGCGCCCATGGGGCACCCGCTGGTCACCGACGAGCAGGTACGGACGTTCGCCACCGATGGCGTGGTCTGCCTGCGGGGCGCCTTCGGCCCGGAGTGGATCGAACCACTACGGCGGGGTATCCAGAAGAACATTGCCGAACCGTCCGACCGGGCACGATTCTGGGACCGCGACGCCGAGGGCCGGACCTGCTTCTTCGACAACCAGTCCTGGCTGCACATCGACGAGTATCGAGACTTCGCTGTGGGCTCGCCCGCCGCCGAGGTCGCCGGGCGTCTGCTGGGGGCAGCGGCGGTCAACTTCTTCTACGACGCCGTGTTCGTCCGGTCGCCGGGCAACCGGTTCCGCACGCCGTTCCACCAGGACGAGCCGTACTGGTCGGTCGAGGGGTTCGACACGTGCTCTATCTGGATGCCGCTGGTGCCGGTTGCACGGGAGAGTTCCCTTGAGCTGGTCCGGGGCTCGCACCTGTGGCCGGAGCGGTTCCGGCAGGAGAACTTCGGCGCCCTCACCGGTGATGACCGGGACACGGTCGCCTACACCGAAGGGGATCGGGCGGAACCGCTACCCGACATCGAGGCCGACAGGGATGCCTACGAGATCCTGTCGTGGGCCATGGAGCCCGGGGATGCGGTGGTCTTCAATGCACGGATGGTCCACGGAGGGTCCGGCAACCTGGCGCCGGACCGCGACCTGCAGGTCTTCAACACGCAGTGGTTGGGTGACGACGTGCGGGTGGCCTTCCTCTCCGAGGGCATGGACCCCGACCACAGCGGGGTGATGCGGGCGGCCGGGCTGGACCACGGTGACCGGATCGGTGGCGATCTGTATCCCGAGTTGTGGCGGCGCCCGGAACCCGTCCCCGTCTGATCGGGCGTGTGACTCCGGTCCCGCCTGAGCCGGGTCAGCCCCGGAGGCGAAGTCCTGCCCGGACTACGGGTCAGCCCGCTTCCGAGTGTGTGACGGGCTGCTCGCCCATCCATTCCCGCAGAGTGTTCTTGAACTTGGTCTGCTGGATGAAGAGGTCGTGCTCGGCGGCTGCCTCGCCGGCCGGCTGGGGAGCCTTCAGGTAGAAGGACAGCCATTCCTGCACGCCGGACTGTCCGGCCCGGTGGGCGAGGTCCAGGAAGAGCGCCAGGTCCAGGACGATCGGGGCGGCCAGGATGGAGTCGCGGCAGAGGAAGTCCACCTTGATCTGCATGGGGTAGCCCATCCATCCGAAGATGTCGATGGCGTCCCAGCCCTCCTTGTTGTCGCCACGGGGTGGGTAGTAGTTGATGCGAACCACGTGGTCGATGTTGCCGTAGAGCTCCGGGTAGGACTCCGGCTGGAGGATCGCGTCCAGCACGCCGAGCTTGGACACCTCCTTGGTCTTGAAGTTCTCCGGGTCGTCCAGTACCTCGCCGTCCCGGTTCCCCAGGATGTTGGTGGAGTACCAGCCGCGCAGGCCCAGCATCCGGGCCTTGAAGCCGGGGGCCAGCATGGTCTTCATGAGGGTCTGGCCGGTCTTGAAGTCCTTGCCGGCGATCGGCACGCCGCGGCGGGCGGCCAACTCGATCATGCACGGCAGATCGACGCTCAGGTTCGGTGCGCCGTTGGCGAACGGTACGTCGCTCATCAGCGCGGCGTAGACGTAGATCTGGCTGGGGGAGATGTTCTCGTCGTTGGCACGCAGGCCGGCCTCGAATGCCTCGACGGTGTCGTGTACGGCGCTGGCCTCCTGGTAGGCCTCGGTCGAACCGCACCAGACCATGACCAGGCGGTCGCACTCGTTCTGGATGCGGAACCGCTCGATGTCGTCGATCAGCGCCTGGGCCTGGTCCCACATGGCGGTGATGGACTTGACCCGGGTGCCGTTCAGCTTCTTGACCCAGCGGTTGTTGAAGACGGCGTCCATGGCGATGATGCCCTCCAGCTCGGCCGAGATGGGAGCGAGGTCCTTCTCCTCGAGCACGCCGCAGGTGTTGGCGGCCTCCAGCACGTTGGCCGAGATGGGATCCCAGCCGCCGAAGACAATGTCGTCCAGTTCGGCCAGCGGCACGAACTCGCGGATGAGAGGGTTGCGGTCCTCGCCGCGACCACCCAGGCGGATGTGGGCCATCTGACTGACTGATCCGATCGGAGCGGTCAGGCCGTTGCGGGCGGCGATCACGCCTGCGATGAAGGTGGATGCCACTGCGCCCATACCGGGGGTGAGTATCCCGAGGCGGCCGGTGGCTGGTGCGATTTCAAGGGGTGCGTTCATAGAGGTTCAGGATAAGCACATCCGAATGATCAGCGGTTAAGATTCAGTAACACTTAATCCAGCATCAGAGCGTTTCAAGTACCGCTCCAGCCACCCGACGAGGGGCCCCTTCAATGGCCGATCCGAGGCTTCCGAACCTGACCGTCCAACAGTTGGAGTACCTGGTGGCGGCAGCGGCATCTCCCACCCGGGCGGCAGCCGCCAAAGACCTGGGCGTGACCCCGTCTGCCCTCACCCAGGGCCTCGCCGAACTGGAGAGGCGGGTCGGCGTGCCGTTGTTCGAACGCAAGGGCCGCCAGACCAGGCTCCGACCCCAGGCCACCGAGGTCCTGGCCCACGCCCGCCGGGTCGTGGCCGAGACCAGGGACCTGGCCCGCTGGGCCGAGACCCGACGTACGGGCACCGCCGGCACTGTGAGGCTCGGCACCATCGACGCCGTGGCGATCCACCATCGGGCAGCGACGATCCGTCACCACCGGCGCGTCAGCCCCGGCCTCGACCTGAGACTCACCGTGGCTCCCTCCGGGGCACTCCTGGACTCATTGCGCGTCGGCGACCTGGACCTGGTGGTCTGCGTCGAGCCGGCCAGCCCACCCGATGGCATCGACACCGTCCTCTGCCTGGAGGAACCCCTGCACGCATACGCCCCTGACGGCGCCGTCGGCGGAGCCCCCGAGACCTGGGGGCCATGGGTCACCTACCCGGACGGGTCCCACACGAGAGCCGTCATCGCCGCCGGCCTGATGGCGGTCGGGGCGCCGTTCGAGGTGGTGGCCGAATCCAACCAGCCGGACGTGCTGCGCGAGATGGTCCGCCTCGGCATGGGTTGGGCGGTGCTCCCCGAGGCCCAGGCCGGCGCCGGGGTGGAACCACTGGCACGGGTCCGCCGACTTCCCATCGGCGTACGCCGCCTGGTCGTGGCCCGGCGCTCCGGGGCGTCGCCCGACGCCGCCGTGGATGCACTCGCCACCACCCTCCTGAACGGCTGACCCACCTGCCAGCCGGGCCGATGACGCGGCCATCTCGTGGGGGGTAGTCTCCCGGCGCGACTCCGGTCGCTATCGGCCTCAGGCCGGTTGCGCCGGGACTGCACCAGACCAACCTGGAACATTCGCCCCGAACCTCTGGCGGTCCCCATGCCCTGGCCCACCTCCCGTGACACCGAACTCTTCGGCTACGTCCAGAACGAACTCGAGCGGCAGAACACCACGCTGCAGCTGATTGCATCCGAGAACTTCGCCTCGCCGGCCGTGCTGGAGGCCAGCGGTTCGGTGCTGACCAACAAGTACGCGGAGGGCTACCCGGGAAAGCGCTACTACGGGGGCAACATCCACGTGGACGAGGTCGAGGACCTGGCACGCGAACGGGTCAAGGCCCTGTTCGGAGCCGACCACGCCAACGTCCAGCCCCACTCCGGGGCGAACGCCAACATGGCCGTCTACCAGGCACTCCTGGAGCCCGGCGACACCGTCCTGGGCCTCAGCCTCGACCACGGTGGCCACCTCACCCACGGTTCGCCGGTGAACGCCAGCGGCAAGCTCTACAACTTCGTCTCGTACGGCCTGTCCGGCAGCGACGAGCGCATCGACATGGACGAACTGCGCGACAGCGCCAAGGCTGCCCGCCCGAAGATGATCGTGGCCGGTGCCACCGCGTACCCGCGCATCATCGAGCCGGCCCCGCTGCGCGACATAGCCGACGAGGTCGGCGCCGTGCTCATGTTCGACGCCGCCCACATCGCCGGGCTGATCGCCGGAGGGGTCCACCCCAACCCGGTGCCGCACTGTGACGTCGTGACCTTCACCACGCACAAGACCCTCCGGGGCCCACGCGGCGGGTGCATCCTCACCCGTGCGGAGTACGCGGCGGTGATCGACAAGGCGATCTTCCCCGGCTCGCAGGGTGGTCCGCTGGAACACCACATTGCCGCCAAGGCCGTGGCGTTCAGGGAGGCGGCCGATCCGTCGTTCGCCGACTACGCCCGCCAGATCGTGGCCAACGCGTCGGCGCTGGCCTCCGCCCTGGTCGGCCATGGCTTCCGCCTGGTCACGGGGGGTACCGACAACCACCTGATGGTCGTGGACCTCCGCACGTTCGACGAGGAGTTGACCGGCGCCGTGGCCCAGACGGTGCTGGACCGGGCCGGAATCACCCTGAACAAGAACACGGTTCCGGATGATCCGCGCTCGCCGTTCGTGACCAGCGGCGTTCGTATCGGTACCCCGTCCACGACCACCCAGGGGATGGCCGAGCCCGAGATGGTCGAGATAGCAGACCTGATCGCCAGGACGCTCCAGGGCCGTGATGACGACTCGGTCGTCGCAGCCGTACGGGCCGACGTGAACGCCCTATGCGCCCGATTCCCCGTATACGGAGGCTGAGCGGGACCAGGGTCCATCCGATGTCGGACCCCGGAGCCTGATCCGACATGCCCGGCGTTCTATCCCACCTGATCGTGGCAGCTGTGGCGGCAGTGGTCACCGCTACCGCCACCCCACTGGTCCGACGCTTCGCCGTGGGCTCCGGCCTGCTTGTCGCCCCGGACGAACGCAATGTCCACTCCGAGCCCACGCCGCCGCTGGGAGGAACCGCAATGCTCCTGGGGCTGCTGGCCGGGGTGCTGGCGGCCTGGATGCTGGGGGACTTCAGCGCCGTGTTCGCCGCTCCCTCGGAGATGCTGGGCGTGGTGGCGGCTGCGGTGGTCATCTGCGCCGTCGGGGTCATCGACGACGTCCGACCATTGTCGGCACCGGCCAAGGTGGCCGGGATGGTGCTCTCCGGCAGCGTGTTGTCGCTGTCGGGCGTGTCGCTGGTCGTGCTACGGATCCCCTTCCTCGACGTCGTGCTGCTCTCGCCTGACCTGTCGGCTCTGCTCACCGTGGTCTGGGTGGTGCTCCTGGCCAACGCCATGAATCTGACCGACGGCCTCGATGGCCTGGCGGCCGGAATCGCCGCCATCGCAGCAGCCACCTTCTTCCTCTACGCCCTGCGCCTGGGTGACGAGGGCCTGCTCTTCGATGGCAATCCGGGGTCGGTGCTGGCCGTCATCGTGGTCGGGATCTGTGTCGGGTTCCTGCCACACAACGTGCATCCCGCACGGATCTTCATGGGAGATGGTGGGGCCCTTCTCCTGGGACTGCTGATGGCCGCCGCCACGGTGTCGGTGGGTGGACGGACCGAGGCGGCCTACAGCGGGCAGTCGTTCTTCTTCTTCGCTCCGGTGTTCATACCCGTCGTGATCCTCGGGGTGCCGCTGTTCGACATGGCCTTCGCCGTCCTGCGCCGGGTGGCCACGCCGGGCCTGCGGGTCACCGACGCCGACAAGGAACACCTCCACCACCGCCTCCTGCGCCTGGGCCATGGCCATCGCCGGGCCGTGCTGATCCTCTGGGGCTGGACGGCCCTCCTCTCGGGCTTCGTGCTCTGGCCCACCTACTCGGGTGACGGCGATGCAATCGTGCCCATCGGGGTGCTGGCCCTGGGTCTGGGCCTCTTCACGGTGTTGCACCCGCGCTTTCGGGCGTCGCCGGCCGGTGTGACCGATTCAGGGGTTGCCGGAGGGGGAGTTGGTGATTAGATTCACAAGCGCGTTCGGGGACCTTATGGTCACCGGACCGCCACGTACGACGACCATGGGCCCTGTGGCGCCCGCCGGTGGAGGACTTTCCCGATGGCGCAGGCCAGAACGCGTGAAGTGCAGGAGGGTTCAGGCGATGCTTTCGCCGCTGCCTTCGAGCTCGTCGCGACGCCTGCCATCTTCGGCTTTCTGGGCTGGCTCCTGGACGGTCGCCTCGGCACCACACCGATCTTCACCGTCGCCTTCGTCGTGATCGCCCTCGCCTACGCCTCATGGCGACTGGCCCACGACTACGGCCAGAGCCTCGAGCGGGCCCGTGTGCAACGACAGGCCGCCTGGCGAGCCGAGGGCTCCCCGCTGTGAGCACGAACGTGAACGTGGAATCCGACGCCCCCGAATCGGCCATTGCCCGCGACCTGGTTCGTCGGGCGCTCTACGTGGCGCCGGCGTTCCTCCTCATGGGCCTGCTGGGTTGGGGCACCAGCGGCCTGTTCTCCGCAGCCCTCGGCCTTGCGCTGGTGGCCATCAACTTCCGTCTGGGAGCAGCGATCATCACCCGCGCCTCGCAGATCTCGCTGAACGCCCTGTTCGGTGCGGTCCTGGGTGGCTACATCGTGCGGCTCGGCCTCATGACCGCAGTCGTGCTGGTCGTCAAGGCCGGCGGCTGGCTGGCCACCGTCCCATTCGCAGTAACCCTGCTTGTCACCCATCTCGGTCTGTTGACCTGGGAATCCCGGCACGTCGCAATGACGCTCGCTGCTCCCGGCATCAGGCCCCCGCAGTAGATCCCCACAGGAGAAGCGCTCCACGTGAACGTGCTCGCACTCGAGTTCCCGCCCATCAGCCACCTCTTCGAGTGGCCTGAGATCGCGTTCCACGGGACCTTCTACGCCATCAACAAAACGGTCCTGATCTACATCGCAGCGGTGGTCATAACCTCGGCGATCTTCCTCCTCGCCGGCAGGAAGACAGACTCGCTGGTACCGGCCGGGATCCAGCACGTGGCAGAGGCCGGGGTGACCTTCATCGAGGAGTCGGTGGTCATGGAGACCATTGGCGTGGAGGGCAAGAAGTTCATGCCCTTCCTCACCACGATGTTCTTCTTCATCCTCTTCTCCAACATCTTCGAGGTCATTCCGGGCATCCAGTTCCCCGCCAACAGCCGCATGGCCATTCCGATCACGTTGGCCCTGGTCGTGTGGGTCATCTACAACTACGTGGGCATCAGGTCCCAGGGCCTCGGCGGCTACCTCAAGAACTCGCTGTTCCCCCCCGGCGTCCCGGTGGCGCTGTACCTGATCGTGACCCCGATCGAACTGGTGTCGACCTTCATCGTGCGGCCCTTCTCCCTGGCCATCAGGCTCTGGGCCAACATGGTCGCCGGCCACCTCCTGCTGGTCACCTTCGCCATCCTCAGTCACACCATGTTCACAAGTGGCATCGTCGGCAAGGTGGGCTCCATCGCCCCCTTCGCCATGCTCACCATGATGACCGGCTTCGAGATCCTCGTTTCGGTCCTTCAGGCCTTCATCTTTACGATCCTGACCGCCGTCTACATCGGCGGTTCGATGCACCCCGCCCACTAGGGCACCAAGATCGCCGCCCGCCATCCGGCGGGCACGAGACCACCTACCAACACAAGATCTCCGGACCGGATTCACCGGCCGGGTTCAATGAGACAAACAGGAGAATCCAAGTGCTGAACGTTCTGGCGCAGACGGCAGCTGGCGAAATGCTCGAGGGCCTCAAGGCCATCGGTGCCGGTCTCGGCTATGGCCTCGCGGCCATAGGCCCGGGTATCGGTATCGGAACGGTGGTCGGAAACGCCATCTCGGCGATGGCCCGCCAGCCCGAGTCCGCAGGCATGGTCCGGACCACGATGTTCCTGGGCATTGCCTTCACAGAGGCTCTGGCCCTCATCGGTTTCGTCGTCTTCATCCTCCTGATGCCCTGATCCGGGTCTGACGAGCAGAGACGAGACGAACCTATGACCAACCGACGGAACCGCCTGCTGGCGGCCCCGCTCCTCGCCCTTCTGGCGCTCCTGGCCTTTGCCGGCCCGGCAGCCGCTTCGGGGGAGAGCGTCGGGTCCTGTATGGCCGAGAAGCTCGAAGAACTGATCGAGGAGAGCCACGGTGACCTCGACGAGGTCCTGCACGAACTGCACGTGGATACCTCTATTGGCGACCACTTCGAGAAGAAGTGCATCGAGGCGCCCAGCCCGATCCTGCCTGAGACGAACGAGATCATCTGGGGAGGCGCCGCCTTCCTGATCCTCTTCGTGCTGATGGTCAAGAAGGGCTTCCCGGCCGTCAAGGGTGCGATGGACGCCCGGGCCGAGAAGATCCGGAGCGACCTTGACGCCGCTGAGCAGGCCAGGGTGGACGCACAGTCCGTCCAGTCGGACTACGAGGCACGGCTGGCCGATGCCAAGACCGAGGCCTCCAGGCTGATCGACGAGGGCCGTGCCGACGCCGACCAGGTTCGTACGGGCCTGGTCACCCAGGCCGAAGCCGACGCAGCGGGGATCCGCGAGCGTGCAACTTCCGAATCAGCAGCAGCCAAGGCCCAGGCAATCGCGGACCTCCGGTCCGAGGTGGCCGGTATCGCCCTCGGCGCCGCCGAGCGTGTCGTGCAGGCCAGCCTCGATGCAGAGGTCCAGGGCAGGCTCATCGACGCCTACATCGACGAGGT
The DNA here is from genome assembly GCA_014240365.1 of Acidimicrobiales bacterium. Taxonomy (GTDB): domain Bacteria; phylum Actinomycetota; class Acidimicrobiia; order Acidimicrobiales; family MedAcidi-G1; genus UBA9410. The sequence goes on from JAAZXC010000001.1 coordinate 19,194, forward strand.
GGCCGGCACCGATGGCTGATCCCAGGGTGGCCGGCTACGCCGAGGCGTTGTTTGCCGTCGCGGCGGCTGAGGGAGATCCATCTGTCGTCGAGGACGAGCTGTTCAGGTTCGCCCAGGCGCTCCGCTCCGACGACAGCCTCGGTTCCACTCTGGCTGACACCGGGCTGCCGCTGGCACGCCGCCTCCAGGTAATCGAGGACCTGCTCGGCTCCAGGGCCTCCGCCGTATCCACGGCACTGGTCTCGATGGTGGTCGGTGCAGGACGCACCGCCGAGCTGCCTGCCATCGTGGATGCCATGGTCGAGCGTGGTGCCGCATCGCGCAACAAGACGGTTGCGACCGTTCGGAGCGCGGTCGACCTGACCGCCGACCAGAGCGAACGCCTGGCCGCCGCCATCAACACCCGGACCGGTCGCGACGTCGAGGTGAGGGTGGTCATTGATCCCTCCGTGCTCGGCGGAGTGGTCACCGAGATCGGCGACGACATCATCGATGGCAGCGTCCGACGCCGCCTCAACCAGCTCCGCGAGAGCTTTCGCTAGGCCACGGGCCAGAGACTAGAGAGACACATCATGTCTGAACTGACGATCGACACGTCCGATATCGCATCAGCGATCCGCAAGAACCTGGAAGGGTTCGAGCCGAGCCTCGAGCAGACCCAGGTGGGTCGGGTGCTCGAGGTGGGCGATGGCATCGCACGCGTCTCTGGCCTTCCCGGCGTGGCGGTCAACGAGCTGCTCCAGTTCGAGAGTGGAACGTTCGGCCTGGCACTGAACCTCGACGAGCACTCGATCGGTGCCGTGGTCCTCGGCGAGGTTGACGACATCGAAGAAGGCCAGACGGTCCGTGCCACAGGCAACCTCCTGTCGCTGCCCGTCGGCGACGGCCTCCTGGGCCGCGTCGTGAACGCCCTGGGCGAGCCGATCGACGGCAAGGGACCGCTGAGCAACGTCCAGACCCGCCGCATGGAGGTCCAGGCGCCGGGCATCATGGGTCGCAAGCCCGTGCACGAGCCGATGCAGACCGGCATCAAGTCAATTGACTCTCTCATTCCGATCGGGCGCGGCCAGCGGGAGCTGATCATCGGCGACCGCAAGACCGGCAAGACGACGGTCGCCATCGACACGATCATCAACCAGGCCGGGCAGGGCCTGAAGTGCGTCTACGTGGCCATCGGCCAGAAGGCCTCGACTGTCGCCCAGACGGTGGCGATCCTGGAGGCCCACGGTGCAATGGATTACACGGTCGTGGTGGTAGCCCCGGCGTCCGATCCTGCACCTTTCAAATACCTCGCCCCGTACGCGGGTTGCGCCATTGGTCAGCACTGGATGGACAACGGCGAGCATGCCCTGGCCGTCTACGACGACCTCTCCAAGCAGGCCGAGGCCTACCGTCAGATGTCGCTGCTGCTGCGCCGCCCGCCGGGCCGTGAGGCCTACCCCGGCGACGTCTTCTACCTCCACAGCAGGCTGCTGGAGCGTGCCGCCAAGCTCAGCGATGAACTTGGCGCCGGTTCCATGACGGCCCTGCCGGTCATCGAGACCAAGGCCGGCGACGTCTCGGCGTTCATCCCGACCAACGTGATCTCGATCACCGACGGGCAGATCTTCCTGCAGGACGACCTCTTCAAGTCGGGCGTGCGGCCTGCCGTGGACGTCGGCATCTCGGTGTCGAGGGTCGGCTCGGCCGCCCAGATCAAGGCCATGAAGACCGCGGTGGGCACGCTCAAGTCGGACCTCCAGCAGTTCCGAGAGCTCGAGTCCTTTGCCGCCTTCGGATCGGATCTGGATTCCGTATCCCAGAACCAGTTGGACCGTGGTTACCGCCTCACCGAGCTCCTGAAGCAGGGCCTCAACTCGCCGCTGGTCGTCGAGGAGCAGGTCGTCCTTATCTGGGCCGGTACCCGTGGCCACCTGGATGCCTTCGAGGTGGCCGACGTGAAGCGATTCGAGGTCGAGGCGCTCGAGTGGTTCCGAACACGTCACAGCGACGTCCTCGCCGACATCCGGACAAGCGGGAAGATCGCAGACGAGGATGCCTTCGAGGCACTCATCGGCGCCTTCGCCGAGCAGTTCCAGGGTTCAACACAGGCAGACGGGAAGGCTCCCGGCGCCGAGTCGGCTGATCTCGAGTCGAGCATCGTGGATTCCACCACGACGCTGCCCGAAGAGGACATAGCGGAGACCGAGTGAGCACGTTGACCCATCCGCAGGGCCTCACGGCCCATGTCTTCGTCCCTGCGACGGGTGACCTCCTGATGATGGGAGCGTCTCGTGGCAGGCGGTAGGGAGCGGGTACTGCGGCGCCGCATCAGCAGCGTCCAGAACACCAAGAAGATCACACGCGCCATGGAGCTGATCGCCGCTACGCGCGTAGTGAAGGCCCAGCAGCGTGCCCGTGCGGCCAAGCCCTACGCCGAGCAGATCACCTCGGTGATCGAGAATCTCGCTGCGGGTGGTGCCGAGGTGGACCATCCGCTGCTGCGTCAGGCCGAGAAGGTCGAGCGCGTCGGAGTTGTCGTGATCTCCTCGGATCGCGGCCTGGCCGGCCCGTACAACTCGGCCGTCATCCGGGCAGCGGAACGCCAGGTACTCAACGCCAGGTCGGAGGGCGCCGACTATGCCCTGATTGTGATCGGCAAGAAGGCCAGGGACTACTTCAGGTTCCGCAACTTCACGATCGACTCCTATACGGACGGCATCAGTGACAACCCCACCTACGAGGACGCCCGCCGGGTGGCCGAGACGGTCGCCTCGATGTTCACCCTCGGACGCGTGGACCGCGTCGAGCTGGTCTACACCGAGTTCATGAGCATCGGCAGTCAGAAGGTCGCCACCCGTCGCTTCCTTCCCCTGGAGAGCACCGAGACCATTGCCGCCGAGGGTGGTGGCGAAGCCGGCGTGAGCGGTGCCTTCGAGTTCGAACCGTCCCCCGAGGCCGTGCTGGCCGCCCTGTTGCCCCGCTATGTGGAGGCCCGCCTGTTCGGCGCCCTGCTGGAGTCGGCGGCATCAGAGCACGCCAACCGACAGCGCGCCATGAAGGCGGCCACCGACAATGCCGAAGAACTGATCACCAAGCTCTCCCGGGAAATGAACCGGGCCCGTCAGGATTCGATCACCACCGAGATCATGGAGATCGTGAGTGGTGCCGAGGCACTCGGATCAGATGACGAGACCGAAGACATGCCCGTCGCCGTTGGCGTCGAGGCCTGAGCAGACACGTACGAGAACGAAGAAGGGCACAGGAGCAACAAATGACTGACACAGCTCTCGCCGACGGTCATATCGTCGGCATCGCCGGACCGGTGATCGACGCCGAGTTCCCAGTGGGGGACCTCCCGCAGATCAACACGGCGGTGGAGTTCGACGTCGTGATCGACGGCAATGAGATCACCATCGTGGCCGAGGTGGCCCAGCAGATCGGCGACAGCCGGGTGCGGGCGATCGCCATGAAGCCCACCGATGGCCTGACCCGCGGTGCCGCAGTGCGCAACACCGGCAGGGGCATCAGCGTGCCGGTCGGTGACGCCACTCTCGGCCACGTGTTCAGCGTGACCGGCGAGGGTCTGGACGATCCGACCGCCGGCGAGGGTGCCGAACGCTGGGAGATCCACCGTCCGCCTCCGTCGTTTGACTCCCTTGAGCCAAAGGCGCAGATGTTCGAGACCGGCGTGAAGGTCATCGACCTTCTCACCCCGTACATGCAGGGCGGCAAGATCGGCCTGTTCGGCGGGGCCGGCGTAGGCAAGACCGTCCTCATCACCGAGATGATCAACCGCGTGGCCACCAACCACGGTGGCGTGTCGGTGTTCGCAGGCGTGGGCGAGCGGACCCGTGAGGGCACCGACCTCCGCCTGGAGATGGAGGAGTCCGGCGTGCTGGAGAAGGCCGCCCTGGTCTTCGGCCAGATGGACGAGCCGCCCGGCGTGCGCCTCCGCGTGGCCCTGTCGGCCCTCACCATGGCCGAGTACTTCCGCGACGTGCAGGGCCAGGACGTGCTGCTGTTCGTCGACAACATCTTCCGGTTCGTGCAGGCCGGCTCCGAGGTGTCCACCCTTCTGGGTCGCATGCCGTCGGCCGTGGGCTACCAGCCCACGCTGGCTGATGAGATGGGCGACCTGCAGGAGCGGATCACGACCACACGTGGCCGGTCGATCACCTCGATGCAGGCTGTGTACGTGCCCGCCGATGACTACACGGACCCGGCACCGTTCACGTCGTTCACCCACTTCGACGGCACGACCGAGTTGAGCCGTGACATCGCAGCCCTGGGCATCTACCCGGCCGTGGATCCGCTGGCATCCACGTCCACGATCCTCACCCCGGAGGTCGTTGGCCAGAAGCACTACGACACGGCCCGTCGTGTCCAGGAGATCCTCCAGCGCTACAAGGAGCTCCAGGACATCATTGCGATCCTCGGCCTTGACGAGCTCTCCGAGGAGGACCGGATCACGGTTTCGAGGGCCCGCAAGGTCCAGAGGTTCCTGTCCCAGCCGATGAACGTGGCCGAGGTCTTCACCGGCCTGCCGGGTGTCACCACCCCGGTCGCCGAGACTGTGGACTCGTTCGCCGCCATCGTGGACGGCGAGCTGGACGATCTGCCTGAGCAGGCATTCCTGAACGTCGGCGGCGCCGACGATGCGCGGCGCAAGGCCCGCGAACTCCAGGACTGATAGCGACCATGACGTTCCAGATCGAGCTGGTCTCGCCAGAGTCCATCTCCTACAGCGGCGAGGCCGAGATGGTCGTCGCCCGGACCCTGGATGGGGGCGACATCGCCTTCCAGCCCGGTCATGTGCCCTTCATCGGCGTGCTGGCGGTCTGGTCAGTGGATGTGATCCGCCCCGACGGGGAACGCGACACGATCGCCGTCCACCAGGGCTTCGTCCAGGTGGCAGGCACGAAGGTGAGCGTCCTCTCGGACGTGTCCGAGTCCGCCGACCAGATCAATGTGGAGCGGGCCCGTGCGGCGAAGTCGACCGCCGAGACCGCTCTTGTGGCCGACAGGGACGACGCTGATGCTGCAGGCGCTCTGGCCCGTGCCGAACTGCGCCTCCGGGTGGCCGGCGCCGAGGCCTGAGCCGGGCCGTCAGGCCTCAGTAGGCAGGCGAGAACGACTCCAACTTGTCCAGGGCGTGGTGGGCGTCGATCATCCGCACCGTGCCGGACCGTGAGCGCATGACAAGCGACTGGGTGTAGGCCGTCCCCGAGGTGTAGTGCACGCCCTTGACCAGGTCTCCCGCGGTGATGCCGGTGGCTGAGAAGAAGCAGTTGTCGCCCGCCACGAGATCGTCGGTGGTCAGGACCCGGGTCAGGTCATAGCCAGCCTCCGTCGCAGCGTTGCGCTCAGCCTCGTTGCGTGGCCACAGGCGACCCTGTATGGCGCCCCCCATGCACTTGAGGGCTGCAGCTGAGATGACGCCTTCGGGCGTGCCTCCGATGCCGAACAGCACGTCGGCTCCCGAGCGGGGCCATGCCGACGAGATGGCGCCGGCCACGTCGCCGTCCGGGATGAGCCGGATGCGCGCACCGGCAGCCCTCACTTCGGAGATCAACTTGGCGTGGCGGTCCCGGTCCAGTATCACGGCCGTGAGGTCCCTGACTTCCTCGTGCTTGGCTTCGGCGATGCGCTTCAGGTTCTCGGCGACCGACTCGTTGATGTCGATCACGTCGGCACATTCCGGGCCGACGGCGATCTTTTCCATGTAGACGCACGGTCCCGGGTCGAACATGGTGCCGCGGTCGCTCACGGCGATCACGGCTATGGCGTTGGCCCTTCCCAGCGACGTCAGGGTGGTGCCGTCGATGGGGTCCACGGCGATGTCTGCGGCCGGCGGTTGTCCGTTGCCGATGCGCTCGCCGTTGAAGAGCATCGGCGCCTCGTCCTTCTCGCCCTCGCCGATGATGACGACGCCGTCCATGGTGACGGTGTCCAGCACATGGCGCATGGCGTCCACGGCGGCGGCGTCGGCTCCCTCCTTGTCGCCCCTGCCCATCCAGCGGGAGGCGGCCAGCGCGGCGGCCTCGGTGACCCTGCAGAGGTCGAGGGCGAGGTTGCGGTCGGGTACCTGGGCGTTGGCGGTCATGGAGGGTGAACCTAGCCCCGTCGGCGTGGGGCCGGGTTGTCGACGCCGTGGCGTGCACGGGTGTCGGGCGGTGGCAGGATGACTCCCATGTCATGGTGCTTCCAGTGCGGGATCCAGTATTCGATGGGCGTTGACGACTGTGTGGAATGCGGTGTGGCCCTCGTTGACGAGGCACCGGTCGATGCGGCCGACGTCGGCGCCAGCGGCGAGGACCAGATGGCCTACGAGTTGCACGAGTGGGCGGGGGAGAGCCGCCGGATCCTGGACCAGCTCCTGACCGCTGCCGGCACTGCCCACGCCTGGCAGGGTGCGACCCTGGTGGTGAGGGTGGCTGACGAGGAGGCCGTGGACCTGGCCGTCGCCGAGGCCGCCGACGCGGGGGGTCCGGCGCTGGATCCAGAAGCCGAGAAGCTGGCCTACGAGATGGATGGTTGGGCGGCTGACGAGCAGTCGGCGTTCAGCGAGCTGCTGGGGCGCCTGGGCATCCCCCACGAGTTCGACGCCGAGGGGGACCTCCTGGTCCTGGTGGCTGACGAGGAGTCGGTGGAATCAGCGCTGGATGCCTTCCAGGCCGGAGCCGACGACCGTCCTGAGCTGGAGGGCCTGGGCGCCAACCGTCTTCTCAGCGACATGTTCGTGGCGTGTGACCGGCTCCGTAAGGACGCCCGGGACCTCACGGGCATCGAGCAGCTCATCGGACTGGTCCAGGTGCTGGTTGAACACCGGCCGCCGTTCGGCATAGACGGCCAGTTGTGGAACGCCCTGGGAGAGCGGACCTCTGAGTTGGTGGCGCTGTTGGGCATCGGTGATGCCGATGAGTCCGAGGTGAGCGGCCTGGCCGGTGGCCTGACCGATGTGCTCCGCAACCTGACCTGACCCCCGTGCCGGGCCTCGGAGGTACGGCTGGAAGATCCTGGGCGGCCAGGTTGTGACGATGCCCCTCCGTGGGGGAATCTCTGGTCCCGGTCGGGATCGGCCCGATTTGACAGCGAAGGGCAGGATCATGCGTTTCATACAGATCATGGAGTACGAGCAGGACCCGGGCGAGGCGCTGGCTGAGTTGCATGGATACGCCGAGCAGGCGGGCGACGAGATCACCGTGCAGCGGGCCACCGTGTGCGGCGACCGCGACAAGCCGGGGGTGACGGTGGTGATCGCCGAGTTCGAATCCTGGGAGTCGGCCAAGGTCAACGACGAGCAGGAGATAACCCAGGAGGGAGCGGAGAACGCTCCGGACGACACCACCTACCGAAACCTCGACGTGGTCGGCATTGTCGAGATGTAGGCGGCTGGGCGCCGATGTTGTCGGCGTGGTCGAACTCTGAGCTTCGGGCGTCAGGCCGTCCGCAGGGCGTGCCACAGGGCCCGGTAGGTGGGCCATTCCAGGTCGCCGACGTAGCCGTCCTCGACGAGGGCGGCGTGCAGTCGTGGCAGGTTGCGGTACGGCACGGTCATGTCGGCGTGGTGGGCCAGGTGGTATCCCACGCCGATCGGCGCTATCACGAGGCGGGCGACGAGCGACTGCCTGACGTGGTGGGTGGTCCGGCGCCGGTCCGGCGACCGGGTCATCCCGGCGTGTTCGGCAATGGCCCGGAGCCGGTTCAGCACCTGGTACAGCGTCGCCCAGGGGAGCACCCAGAGCCCCACGTACAGCCACGGCTGCCCGGCCGCCCAGAAGGCTGCGAACACGATTGCCTGCCCGGACAGGAACATGTAGGTGAGGCGTCGGTGGCGGGCTTCACCCAGTCGTTGGAAGCGTGGCCGCACGATCCGAAACGCCGAAACCCCTGTCAGGTCGCGACGGTGCTTGCGGCGCATCGAAGAGCGGGTGATCGGGTACAGCGAGTAGAGCAGGAAGTCCGGCTCGCCGGGGCCGAACTCGTCACGATGGTGCCTGATGTGGCCGATCCGGTAGCCGTGGCCGCCGGTGCCGAAGGTCAACCAGCCGATGAGGTTGATTCCGACCAGGTCGTTGACCCGACGGTTCGAGAACAGGACCCGGTGTGCGGCCTCGTGGTGGAGGATGAACAGGCGGTTCTGCGCCACCGGCATCAGGAGGAAGGCCGCCACCCAGGCGACAGGGTGGGCAATGGCCACGGCGGCGGCCACCACGGCGACGGGGAACACGACCGCACCGGCGACGGTGAAGGTGTTGTTCAGGTCCGATGTGGAGCGGAGTGAATCCCGGAACTCGCCTTTTGGCCGACCGTTGGGGTGGAACCGTTCGCTTCCGGCGAAGTCCGACACCGCTGGTGCCATGCCGCCGGTCATGGTGGCGACCAGTGCCTCGTGGCGGGCTGCCTCGTCCACCTGGCTGGTGCCGTCCATGCCGACAGGATACAGATCAGTCCTTCCGTGGACCCGTTCGGCCGGGGCCGTCGCCATGGCGGCCGGGGCTACCCTCCGGCGGGTGACCGCTCAGCCAGCCCGCAGCCATGGTCCGAGCGGCATGTTCCTCACTCCCGGGGCCGGCAGCGACCGCGGGCATCCCGGCCTGGTGGCACTCCAGGACAGGCTGGCACCCCTACCGGTGGACCGGATGGACTTCCCCTACCGGAAGGCCGGTAAGCCCTTTCCGGACCGGGCGCCGGTGCTTGTCGCAGCTGTGCGCGATGGCGTGGCCGCCATGGCCGCCGGCCACGACCTGGACCCGGACCGCCTGGTGCTGGGCGGGCGGAGCATGGGTGGCCGGATCTGCTCGATAGCTGTTGCCGAGGGCCTGGGGGCGGCCGGCCTTGTGCTGGTCTGCTATCCGTTGCACCCTCCGAAGAAGCCGCAGAACCTGCGGGTGGAGCACTTCGGGTCCATCCAGGTGCCGTGCCTGTTCGTGTCAGGGGATCGTGACGAGTTCGGGTCGCCGGAGGAGTTCGACGCCCACCTGCCGGCGATCGCCGGACCCGTGACAGTGGTCCGCCTGCCCGGGAAGCGCCACGACCTGAAGGGCTGCGACGAGCTGGTCTGCGACGCAGTCGAGGCCTGGATGGCCGACACGTTTTCGACCTGACCTGTCGCCGGCCGATCAGGTCCCGTCGGGGGCTGCGGCGTCCGATGATGCTCCCTGCAGGTCGGCGTCACCGGGGTTGAGGACCTCGAGCTCCACGCGGGCCGTCTCGGGGAACCAGCGCAGTACCAGCACGGCGGCCAGCACGGGTCCGACGGCGACGACCGTGAAGGCCGGTCCGTACGACCCGAACCGGTCGGCCAGCATCCCCACCACCAGTAGTCCCGTGGCGCTGCCGGCCACGCCGAGGGTGACTATCAGGCCGTTGGCCCGGGCCCTGTGCCTGGTCGAGAACAGCTCGGGTCCGTAGACGCCGAGGGCGACGGTCAACGAGCCCAGCACCGTGCCCGTGACGCTGGCCGCCCACATGGCGGCTCCCGCCGAGTGGTAGGCGACGAGGATGAAGGCCGTGCCCCCGAGCAGCCCGACCGCCGCCACGCCCCTCCGTCCCCGGGTGTCGGCCAGCCGGCCGGCCATGAAGATGCCGATGCCGGCCGGGGTGCTCGTCATGAGGGTGAACAGGGTGATGCCGGTGGCCGAGTAGCCGCGGTGCTCCCTCAGGAAGTCGTTCTGGAACTGGCTGGCCGGTGCGGCGAACACCAGCAGGAGGAATGCGGCGGTGGCCAGCAGGAGTAGCCGGCGGCCTTCGATGCGCCTCAGGGCGCCCTGGGACCCGGTGGCGGTGGCTGTGGCGGTGGCGTCTGGGAGGTTGGCGGTGAAGCGGCGGGACTCTGGAAGGCGCCGCCCGATTCCCACCAGGGCCGGGACGGCCAGCAACGGCACCAGGTAGATGACCCGCCAACCCCGGGGGTCCAGGTCGGCCACCGGGAGTACCCACACGGCCATGCCGGCCCCCAGCGCGGCGCAGAGGGCCAGCACGCTCACCCCGTAGGCCCGTGAGCCGCGGGGGAGTTCCTCCGCTGCGAACACCCCGATCAGGATTCCCATGCCCATGGTCAGCCCCCGGGCCACCAACTGGGTGCCCCCCAGGAACCAGAGGCCGGGTGAGAGGGCGCCGAGCGCTGTGGTTGCCACGGCCAGGATGGCGGCGGCGGTCAGCAGGCGGCTGCGCCCGTGGGAATCGGCCAGGGCGACCACGCCCAGGGCGACGACTATGCCGAGGCGTATGACGGCCAGTGTGACCCCCTGGGCGGTGGCGCTCCGCTGGAACTCGTCGCTGGCGAAGGTGATGGTCTGGGTGATGACGGTGCCCAGGTAGCCGTCGATGACCTGGATGCAGGCCAGGAGGCACAGGACCCGGGTGGCCCGCGCATCCAGACGGTCAGGTGGCGCCCACCACGGCACCTTCCGGGATCGCACAGCGCGACGCAGCGGGAGCGCGAACAGGGGTCGCCAGACGCTGATGGCCGCCCGGTACTCGATGGTCTCCACCACCCGCCTTCGGTCTGAATCCGGTTGGTCGGTGTCCGGCGGGCCTATGGCAAGCGTTCTCACCCAGGTGTGGAACGGGCCGTGTGCCAGGTCGAACCTGAGGGTCTCACCGGGGGCCGGGGAGCTCAGGTCGGTTGGTTCCGGTGCCGGGTCGGGCTCGAGTTCGCGGACCAGGTCGTCGCGTGGCGCCCGGAGCTCGGCCAGACCGTGACCGTCCACCTCGTGGACGACCTCGACCGTCGCTCTACGGCCGTTGGCGCCGTCGGGCCTGCTGGTGGTGATGGGCTGCCCTCCGGTCCGTCCGGCCGCCCACCATACTGAGGGGGTGGGTGCCGCCTCCGACGATTCACCAGCAGGGACCGTTGGTCGCTCGGTCATCCGGGTCCGACGATCCGGACCGCTGTCCGGTGACGTTCGCATTTCGGGGGCCAAGAACTCCGTCCTGAAGTTGATGGCGGCCTCGGTGCTGGCCCCCGGTCGCTTCACCCTCCACAACGTTCCCCGGATAGCCGACGTGGCCCTCATGTCCGAACTCCTGGAGGGGATGGGAGCCACCGTTGTCCACGGCGCCGCCGGTTCGGCGCCTGATGTCCTGACAATCGACGTGCCCGAGGTGATGGTCCCGGAGGCGCCGTACGACCAGGTGGAGCGGATGCGTGCATCCATTGTCGTCCTCGGCCCGCTGCTGGCGAGGTTCGGCGAAGCCAAGGTGTCGGTGCCCGGAGGCGACGACTTCGGCCACCGTCCGATCGACATGCACCTCAGGGCCCTCGAACAGCTCGGCGCCACTTTCACGACCAGCCACGGATACATCCATGGTCGGGCCGATCAGCTGGTGGGAGCCCGGGTGCTCCTGGAGTATCCGAGCGTGGGGGCCACCGAGAACCTGCTCATGGCGGCGGTGAGGGCCAGGGGAACGACGGTGATCGACAATGCGGCGCGTGAGCCTGAGATCGCCGACCTGGCTGACTTCCTGAATGCCATGGGGGCCGAGGTGGAGGGTGCCGGAAGCTCCACGATCACGGTCGTCGGCGTCGAGAGTCTGCACCCGGTGACCCACACGGTGGTGCCGGACCGCATAGAGGCCGCCACCTATCTGGCGGCAGTCGGCATGGCGGGCGGGTCGATACGACTGCTAGGCGCACGGGCCGACCACATGGCGATGCTGCTCGTCAAGCTCGGCGACATGGGTCTGCGGGTGGAAGACGGCGGTGACGTCCTCGTGGCTACGGCAGCTGACCGTCTTCGCTCGGTTGACGTGTCCACCCTGCCGTACCCGGGGGTGGCGACCGACTACAAGCCCATGCTGGTGGCACTGCTCTCGGTGGCCGACGGGGTCGGGATCCTCACCGAGAACGTGTTCGCCGGCAGGTTCAGGTACATCCCCGAGCTGGTGCGGATGGGGGCCGACATCCGTGTGGAGGGCCACCATGCGGTGGTGCGCGGTGTCGATGTGCTGTCCGGCGCTCCGGTGCGTGCACCCGATATCCGGGCTGGTGCCGCCCTGGTTGTGGCTGGCCTCGCCGCCGAGGGTGAGACGGTCGTGGCCGATGCCCACCACGTGGAGCGCGGCTACCAGGATCTGGTCGGCAACCTGGCACGTCTGGGAGCCGACATCTCCTGAGGGTTGCCGTCAGGCCTCGTCCTTCGGGTGTCCGGCGAGACGCCTGGCCCGTCGGTCGGCCACCCAGAGCAGGGTGGCGACCACGGCGAGGGGTACGGCCACCAGCCCGATCTCGTCCCAGCCGCCCTGGTGGGCGAGCAGCCGGATGTCCGTCAGGTGGTCTGGTCGCACCCTTCGAGCCTATGACCACCAACCGTGGAGGTCATAGGTCGGAACGTAGTGGTGTCGGCGCCAGATGCAGCGAGACTCTGCACATGTCAATCGACGTGGCCACCGAACCGGCCCCCGGCTTGCGGGCACGGGTGGAGAAGGTCATAGAGATCATCCGTCCGGCCATCCAGGCCGACGATGGCGACATCGAACTGCACGAGGTGGACGAGTCGACCGGCGAGGTGACTGTGGAGCTGTCCGGCGCCTGCACCACCTGCCCGGCTTCTGACCAGACCCTGAAGGCCGGGATCGAACGGATCCTGAAGGACCGGGTGGATGGTGTCACGTCGGTTCGCAACGTGGGCGAGACGCCGAACCCCGACGAGGGCACAGCCGTCCTGCTCTGAGTGGGGCTTGCTCTGAGTAGGGCTTGGCCCGGACCCGCGGTGAACCGCCCGGTTCCGTGGCCACCTGATCGGATGGTTACCCTCTGGCGGTGACCGAACTGACAGATCAGCCCCTCCTCCGGATCGACCGACGTGACGACGGGGTGGTCCTGGCCACCCTTGATCGCCCCAAGGTGAACGCCCTGGACGCAGCGCTGCTGCACGAGATAGAGGCCATGGCCCTGGCCTGCAGTGAGGATCCCCCGGGAGCCGTCGTCATCACCGGAGCGGGCCGCATGTTCGCTGCAGGCGCCGAGCTTGCAGGGTTCGCCGACCCGGCCCTACGTGGCGCCCAGGCCAATGCGTTCCGATCGGCGTTCGCCGCGGTCGAGCGGATCCCGTGTCCCACCATCGCTGCGGTGAACGGCCTGGCCCTTGGGGGGGGCGCCGAGTTGGCCTGGTGCTGTGACCTGAGGATCCTGGGAGAGCGCTCGGTGTTCGGCCAGCCCGAGGTGCTCCTCGGAATCATCCCGGGTGGGGGCGCCACCCAGCGCCTGACCCGTCTGGTGGGCAGGTCGACGGCGAAGCGACTCATCTGGGGCGGTGCCCAGGTGGACGCCGCCGAGGCCCTGGAACTGGGTCTGGCCGACGAGGTGGTGCCCGCCGACGAGCTCGTGGACCGGGCACTGGTCCTGGCGGCCGGCTATGCCGCTGGACCCCGGGTGGCCATCCGGGCGGCCAAGCGGGCCATCGACGAGGGCATTGAGATGTCAACGGCGTCCGGAGTGGACCTCGAGCTCGACCTGTTTATGGAGGTCTTCGAGACCGAGGACGCACGACACGGCGTGGAGTCGTTCTTCGAGCACGGTCCGGGTAGGGCCACCTTCAGCGGCTGCTGAGGGCTGACCAACCCCGCCGGGTCACTGGCGTCCTGTCGGCCCACGGGTCTAGGTTCCGCGCCGTGGACGACCCCTTCCTTGCCGCCCTGCACCGCTTCGCCATGGCGGAAGGTGGCGACCATTTCGAACTGGTGCGGCCGATGGCCCTGCTGGCCGATGCTCTGGGTCGGGTCGTACCTGCGCCGGAGCAGCGCCGGACAACCCTTCCGGTGGTGGACGAGCACCTGGCTGCCACCCTGGAGACGGGGGTGGGGCCGGCGGCCGACCTGGCCCGGATGATCGCACCCCGGACCTCCTGGGCGGCGCCCTACCCCGAATACGCAGGGGAGCCGGACATGGACGCCATGCGGCTTGGCTACGCCTACTCGCCGGTCATCGGCGCCGCCTACGACGCCGTCTCGGGAGGTGCGGCGACCCCCGCCTACCTCAGTGACGAGGTGTTCGTCGGAATGGTCCTACAGGGTCCGGGCATCACCTACCCGCCGCATGTCCACAAGGCCGTGGAGGTCTACTGGGTGATCGCCGGCACCGCTGACTGGCAGAAGGGCGACGAGTGGTCGACCCACGGGCCGGGGACGGCCTTCCTGCATGACACGGGCGTTCGACACGCCACCACCACCCGCAGTGAGCCCCAGTTGCTGTTCTTCGCATGGGTGACCGACCCCGGCTGTGCGCCGGTGATCGTCCGTCTCTGAGTACCGGTAGGGGCCCGGGCTCCGTGCCACGTGTGCCATCCGGGGCGCACAGGGGTCAGAAGGCCCGGCCGCTACGGTTCGTAAATGGATTCTCCGCCGGATGCCGAGGCCTGCCACTGGCATCCTGAGAACCGGGCCGGCGTCCGTTGCCAGCGCTGCGACAGGCGGATCTGCGCCCGCTGCATGCATTCCGCATCGGTCGGATTCCACTGTCCCGAGTGCCTGGCACCCAGGTCCTCCGAGCGGTTCTCTCCTCGTTCGGCGCCATCGGCAGGAGGGCTGGGGATTCCCACCCGGTCGGGTCGCGACGCCACGAGCGTCATCATCGGCCTGAACCTGGCCGGCTTCGCTCTCATGGTGCTGGCCGGTGGAACAGGCTCGAGGATCTACAACCGCTTCGCATCCGGCGGTGGGTCGATCACCGGCGACCACGGCCTCCTCGGTGGGTGGGCGCCGTACGTCGGCATGGATGCGGTGGTGGGCGTGTCCTCCGGAGAGTGGTGGCGTCTCGTGACCGGCGGGTTCCTCCACGGCGGCCTCCTCCACCTGGTCTTCAACATGTTCCTGCTCTGGATGCTCGGCCAGCAGCTCGAGCAACTGCATGGGCCGGTCCGCTACGTGGGCCTCTACCTGGGTTCGCTGGCGGCCGGTTCGCTGGGCGTGATGCTCCTGGCGCCTATGTCGTTGACGGTCGGGGCATCGGGTGCCGTGTTCGGCCTGATGGCCGCAACCGTCGTCCACCAGATGCGCCGGGGTGTGAACCCGTGGCACACCGGCCTGGGTGGCCTGGTGGTTGTCAACCTGGTTTTCACATTCGGTCGCCCCGGGATCAGTATCGGCGGCCACCTTGGTGGCCTGGTCGGCGGTGCGCTGCTTGCGTGGCTGCTGGATTCATCCGACCGGCGACGGTTCCGGCCCGTCGTGGGTACGTCGGTGCTCTACGGCCTACTGGTGGCCTTCCTGGCCGCCGGCGTCTTGACGGCTGGGCAGTGGATGGACCCGCTGCTGGTCTGATGCCCCGCGTGGGCGACGATCCTGTAATGACAGAGCATGCCGACATTGAGTTCTTCTGGGATCCGATCTGCCCGTACGCATGGCAGACCTCCCGCTGGATCCGCCGCGTTGCGCAGGTGCGGGGCCTGACCGTCAGGTGGCGCTTCATCAACCTGGCCATCCTGAACGAGGAGCGCTACGACGACGCCAACTCCCTCGAGGGCAAGCGGGCGCCGCATGAGCGGGGCCGTCGGATGCTCCGGGTGGCCGCCTCGGTCCGCGCAGATGAGGGTGACGCCGCCATGGGAGCGCTCTACGAGGCGTTCGGCGAGACGATGTGGTCCCACGAGTCGGAACCCGGCGCCCACTTCATGGAGCACGTGGCAACGGCCGGGCACCTCGAGGAGGTGCTCACGAGAGCGGGCTTCGACCCCGGCCATGCCGGGGCAGCCGATGACCTGTCATTCGACGACGTGCTGCGTGCAGAGACAGAGGAGGCCGTGGGCCGTACGGGTCGGGACGTCGGCACACCGATCATCACCTTCGGGCCCCCGGATGGGCCGTCCGTCTTCGGGCCGGTCATCTCGGCGGTGCCCGACACCGATGAGGAGTGCCTCGAGCTCTATGACGCCACCCTCACGCTCTGCCGGTTCTCCACCTTCTCCGAACTGAAGCGAAGCAACCGGCCGCCGTTGGACCTGCCGGTCCTGGCCAGTCGGGCCGACTGAACCCGAGGCGGGTCGGTGCGATCCGGCCTACGGCTTTGACCAGACCGACACGTGGGCGGGCGACCCGTCGTGGAAGGCGGTGCCGTGCCAGTCCTCCCAGCGGTCCTCGAGCCGTAGCCCCGCCGCCGTTGCCATGGCGTCCATCTGGTCGGGGGCGGCGTAGCGCAGCACGTATGGGAAGAGCCGGTTTCCGGTCTCGGTGATCTCGATGCGCTGGCCGGTGATCGCCTGCTCGCCTTCGTCGACCTGCACCACGTCCAGCAGGACCCTGTCCAGGCCCACGTGGCGAACCGAGACCCCGTTCTGAGCCTTCTCCGGATCGAACACGAACGCCTCGGCCACCAGGCGACCGCCCGGCCGCAGGAGCCGGGCCACCGAGGACATGCACGTCGCCTGGGCGTCGGCCGTCGTCAGGTTGAAGAAGGTGTTGAAGCCGACGAGGACGACGGCGAACGTGTCATCAGCCAGGCCCGGAGGAGCCGCCATGTCACCCTGCAGGAGGGTCAGGCGCTCCGATCCCGGCTTGGCCCGCAGGCGATCCAGCATGGCGCCGGATGCGTCCAGCCCGGTCACGTCAAGGGAGCGGTCGGCCAGCGCCATGGCCAGGCGCCCGGTGCCGACGCCGAGTTCCAGGACCGGACCGTTCCCAGCGAGGGCCGCCACCCGGTCGGCGACGTCGGTCGGGGTGCCGAACTGGGTGAGGGCCATTTCACCGTCGCCGCTGTACCAGTCGTCGTACACCTCGGCGTAGCGGTCTCCGTAGGTGCTCTCGTGGTATCCGTCCATGGTGGCAGTCTGACCTGGGTCGGTGGGGCTGCCAACCGGCTGGGTCGTAGCCTCGGACCCATGGATGGCGTCTACCTGGACCATGCGGCCAGCACGCCGGCCCGCCCAGAGGTGGTCGAGGCGATGCTGCCGTGGCTGGCCGAGAACCCCGGGAACCCATCGGGTTCCCATGCAGTGGCGCGCTCCGCCCGACGCGCCATTGACGATGCACGTGACCTCGTGGCCGCCCTCGTGGGCGCACAGCCGGGCGAGGTGGTTTTCACGAGCGGCGGCACGGAAGCCGACAACCTGGCCGTGGACGGCGTGGTGCGTTCCACCGGCTGCCTGCCCGTGTGCAGCGCTGTCGAGCATCCCGCGGTGCTGGCCCCGGTGGCCGATGCGGGTGGCATCGTGGTTTCGACCGATGAGGGTGGTCGGATAGACCTCGGAGCCCTGGCCGAGGTCCTTTCCTCGGTGGACGGGATCGGGCTGGTGTCAGTGATGCTGGCCAACAACGAGACCGGGGTGGTCAACGACCTGGAATCTGTCGCTGCGCTGCTGGCCGAGACCGCCCCCGATGCGGTACTCCATACCGATGCCGTGCAGGCCGTTGCCTGGATGGATCTCACGGAGGCCTGTCGGAGCGCAGGACTTGTCAGCCTGACCGGCCACAAGTTCGGCGGACCGAAAGGGGCCGGCGCCCTGGTCGTGCGATCCGGCGTGCCGTTGGCTCCCGTCCTGCGCGGCGGCGGCCAGGAGCGCGAACGGCGCAGCGGCACGCAGAACGTGCCTGCCATCGTGGGTCTCGGCGAGGCGGCCCGCCTCGTGATGGCGGATCGCTCTGCCACGCTGCAGCGTGTGGGCGCACTCAGGGACCGTCTCGAGGCCGGTCTGCTGGCTGCCGTGTCGGGCAGTCACACAACCGTCCCCGTCGGCACACCCCGTACGCCGGGGGTGGCCCACCTCTGGTTCGATGGCATCGAGAGCGAGTCCCTGCTCTTCCTGATGGAACGCGATGGGATATCGGCCAGTGCCGGATCGTCGTGTGCCAGCGGGGCTCAGGAGCCAAGCCACGTGCTGGCCGCCATGGGCGTCGGGCGGGGCTCGGCGCTGGGATCCCTGCGGCTCTCGCTGGGCCACGCCTCTGATGACGGTGACGTGGACCACGCCCTGGCGGTGATCCCGTCGGCGGTGTCCAGGCTCCGCCGGCACGACCCTGTCGGTGGACCGACATGACCGCCCGGACCGGACCGACACGGGTGATGGTGGCCATGTCGGGCGGGGTTGACTCCTCGGTGGCAGCGGCGCTCCTGCTGGAGGCCGGGTACGAGGTCGTCGGCGTGACCCTCCGACTCTGGGGCGGCGAGTCGGATTCAGGCTGCTGTGCCGTGTCGGACGTGGATGATGCGAGACGTGTGGCCGACGCCCTCGGCATCGACCACCACGTCTTCAACCTGGGTGATCACTTCGATGCGATGGTCGTGGGCCCATATGTGGCCGACCATGCGGCCGGCAGGACCCCGAACCCGTGCATCGAGTGCAATCGTCATGTCAAGTTCGGTCGTCTCATGGATCGTGCCGGAGCGTTGGGCTTCGGGCTGCTGGCCACTGGCCACCATGCCCGCGTGGTGCAGAGGCCCGACGGCACGCGCCGTATCGCGCGGGCCGCTGATGCCGGCAAGGACCAGTCATACGTCCTGAACATGTTGGACCAGGACCAGTTGGCCGGCCTGATCCTGCCGATCGGCGACCTGACGAAGGCCGAGGTACGCCGCCGGGCGACCGCCCTGGGCCTCCGGACGGCGGACAAGCCCGACAGCCAGGACGTCTGCTTCATCACCCGCCAGCACGGCCGGGAGGACTTCCTGGGCCGGCGCATCGCCGTCACGCCCGGTCGGGTGCTGGACGGATCCGGCGCCGAGGTGGGCTCTGTGTCCGCCGTCGAACTGGTGACCATCGGGCAGCGACGTGGAATGGCCCTGGCTGGGGGAGTCGGACCGCGTTTCGCTGTGGACGTGGACGTGGCCGGCGCAACGGTGACGGTCGGACCGGTTGGGGACCTCATGGTTGACACCACGCCGGTGGAGTCCTTCTCGTGGGCGGATGCTCCGGTGGACGGGATGGTCCTCGTGCAGACCAGCGCCCACGGTTCGAGCGATCCGGCTGTGCTGGACGGTGACGTGGTGCGCTGGTCGGAGCCCCACATGAAGGTGGCGCCCGGCCAGAGTGTCGTGTTCTACGACGGTGACGAGGTCCTGGGCGGTTCCATTGCCCGCCGGGCCTGAACCGCTCAGTCGCCGGTCAGCGGACGGGTAGCAGCCGTTGGGCTGCGGCGGCCAGCACCACGTCGGGTCGCAACGGCGAGCAGAGGAAGGCGTCTATCGAACGCACCTCCACGGCTCGTCCACCTGTGGAGCGCCGGCTGGCCGGGAGCACGTCGTGGGGTTCGCGGCACATGACCTCCAGGGCCAGGCCACGGGCCTGCTGCGTGAGATCCAGCGCATTGGTGTCCACCGGTGCCGCCCTGATCCACAACAGGCCTGCGCGCTGCAGCAGGGTCGGCTCGGCCAGCGCCAGGTAGTCGTGGAGTACGAACCCTGCGGGCACGAGCACGATCCACCGGCGCGACAGTCGGTGGAGTGCCCGTATGGCTGCGGCTGCCGCCGGCACACCCACGATGGTGGCGATGGCTCCGGTCACCCAGCGTCCGTAGAGCAGCAGCATCGGCCCCAGGGAAATACCGCTGATGGCCACTGCGGTGGCCAGTGGGCCGAGCACCAGCACAACGGGACCCGGTGCCCGGAGTCCGAAGCGTCGTTCGTCGCCGTAGGAGGCGCCGTCCACGAACCGGTCGGCCACAGGTGCCGAGAAGGCGGTCGTCACCACCGCCGTGGCGATGAGTAGCCCGGGCAGCGTGGAGATGGCCCCGTCACCGGCCGAGGCGCTCCAGGCCGCTACGACGCCAACCGCAGGGGCGCCCAGCCGCAGGGCCGTCAGGGTCACCGGCAGCGGGATCAGCGTGGCCGTCAGGCCGATGGCCCAGAGGACCCAGAGGGTCACCGATGCCAGTGAGCGGGGGCCGGTGGAGATGTCGTGCAGGGCGTCGGCCACGGCCGGCCCGAGCGCCACCGGCAGCACCAGCCATGCGCCCCGGAGGCCGGTCATGACGGCGTGTTCGCTGCGTCGACCCGGGACCCGGACATCGGCGACCTTCTGCGGGGTCGTGCTGTCTGTACGGGAGGTGCGTGCCACCACCTCAGGTTACGGGCCGTGGGATCCACCTACAGGCCGTCGGTTCCGGGCACCCGTCGGCCCGGAGGGTGAATCGGGCTACCGGTAGGATCGGTGGATGAGCGACGTTGAGAGCCGGATCGACGAGCTCCGTGTCCTGGTCGGCTTCCATTTCGACCGTTACCACGACGAGGATGATCCGCAGATCCCGGACGCCGACTACGACGCACTCGTGGTCGAGCTCCGGACCTTGGAGGCCGAGTACCCGAACCTGGCCACCGAGGATTCCCCCGCTCTGCTGGTGGGTAGCGCAGGACGGTCCATGTTCGACGAGGTGATTCACCGGGTGCCCCTGCGTTCGCTGGACAACGCCTTCGACGTGGACGAACTCCGGGCATGGTCCGAACGGGTTCACCGACGCCTCGGAGACCAACTCGGGGTTGACGAGGTCCTCGACTGGGTCTGCGAACTGAAGTTCGACGGCCTGGCCGTTTCGCTGCGTTACGAAGATGGTCACCTGGTCCAGGCGGCCACCAGGGGCGATGGCCGGGTGGGAGAGGACGTCACGGCCAACGTCCGCACTATCGGTGATGTACCGGATCGCTTGTCCGATAATGCGCCAACCGTCCTTGAGGTGCGCGGCGAGGTCTACATGGGCCTGTCGGCCTTCGACGCCCTGAACGCCGCCCAGGTGGCAGCAGGGGAGAAGGCATACGTCAACCCTCGTAACACGGCGGCGGGCTCGCTGCGGCAGAAGGATCCCGCGGTGACGGCCACCCGGGACCTCTCGTTCTGGGCCTACCAACTGGGCGAGGTGGTTGGCGGGCCCAAGCTGGGGTCGCACGGCGACACGCTGGCCTGGTTGGCCACACTCGGGCTACCCGTGAGCGGGCTTATGGAGCGCTTTGGCGACTTCGACGACGTCGTTGCCCATATCGACCGGGTGGCGGCGTCCCGCCACGACCTCGACTATGAGATCGACGGCGTGGTGGTAAAGGTCGACGACCTGGGGCTGCAGGATCTGCTGGGGTTCACCGCCAGGGCGCCCCGCTGGGCCGTCGCATTCAAGTTTCCGCCTGAGGAACGGACCACCCGCCTGCTCGGCATCGAGGTGTCCATCGGACCCGGTGGTCAGGCCACCCCCTTCGCCCGCCTCGAGCCGGTCTTCGTGGGCGGGTCCACGGTCGCCGCCGCCACCCTCCACAACGCCGACCAGGTTCGTGGGAAGGATGTCCGCCCCGGCGATGTGGTGGTGGTGCGAAAGGCCGGCGACGTCATCCCGGAGGTGGTGCGTCCCGTCCTGGCCGAGCGGCCCCGGGGACTGCCAGCCTGGACCTTCCCGTCGTCGTGTCCGGAATGTGGCGAACCGCTGTCTCGCGCTGAGGGTGAGGCGGCCACGTTCTGCACGAACCACGCCTGCCCCGGGCAGGTGAGGGGGCGCATCGAGCACTTCGCATCCCGGGGGGCAATGGACATCGAGGGTTTCGGTGAGCAGCGGGTCGACCTGTTCGTAGGCGAGGGCCTCCTGGACGACGTGGCCGGGGTGTTCACGTTGGACTACGACCGGATTGCGGCCATGGACGGCTTCGGCGAGATATCGGTCGGCAACCTCCGCCGTGCGGTGGAGTACTCCCGGGCCCGACCGTTGGGGCGCCTGCTCTTCGGGCTGCGCATCCCGCACGTGGGCACGACGGTGGCCGACCTGGTGGCATCCGCCTTCGGTGACCTGGATGGTCTGGAGGCCGCTTCCCTGGAGGACCTGGAGGCCGTCGATGGGCTGGGTCCGATCATCGCCACCAGCGTCCACGGGTGGCTCCGACAGGCGTCCAACGGCGACCTGCTGGCCCGCCTGCGGACCGCCGGCGTGAACCTCGTTGCCGACGTCGGGCCGGCAGGCGATGCCGATGTGCCCCGGGTACTGGTCGGCATGTCCGTTGTAATCACCGGAACCCTGGAGGGCTTCAGCCGTGACGAGGCGAAGGCGGCAATTGTGGCCCGGGGTGGAAGGTCACCCGGCAGCGTCTCGGCGAAGACCACGGCTGTGGTCGCCGGCGACGGGGGTGGCTCCAAGGCGGCCAGGGCCGGGGACCTGGGGGTGCCGATCCTCGACGAGGCGGCATTCGTAGGCCTGCTGGCCACCGGAGAGCTGCCCGGCTGAGGCAGGGGCGACAGGTCTGGTTTCCTGCTCAGCCGTCCACCCGGAAGCACCAGTCGATGGTGGCGGTGCGGTCAGGGTTGCGGACCGGCCAGTAGCGGACGGTGGTGCATACGTCCTGGGCCGGCAGGCGGTCCAGGACGAGGCCCTTGTCGGGCCGGAAGATGACCGAGTTGAGGGCCTGCTGGATCCGCTGCTGGTCCAGCGGTATGGCCGTTCCGCCGATGTGGAGGATCTAGCCGGCCCATCCGGCGGTCAGGATCGCACCGACGTTGGCCTGGGGTAGGACGGTGTCGCCACGGGGGGGCAGCAGCTCGCTGATGGCCGGGTTCGTGTCGACGGACACGTCGCCGGGATTCCGGGTGGGCAGCAGGGCGGTCAGGACCAGTATTCCCACGCCCACGCCCATCATCACGCTGATCACGAGGGCATTGCGGCGGGTCACCGGTGCAGGTTATCCACGGGGTCGGTACGGGTAGTCTCAGGGGGTGACCGACGGACCGTTCGGGGATGATCCCCGGTTCTCCGCCAACGCCCCCACTCGAGCATCGGGGTCGACTGGCGCCCAGAGGCAGGCCATGGGCGGCCGCCTGCTCGGCGGGCGGTACCGGCTGGGCGAGGCCATCGGAACCGGCGGTTCCGGCACCGTCTACCTGGCCGACGACCTCTCCCTCGGTCGCCAGGTCGCCGTCAAGGTCCTGCACTCGTCCCTTGTGGGTGACGAGGCGTTCGTGGAACGGTTCCGGAGCGAGGCCCGCCTGGTGGCGTCGCTGGCCGATCCCAACGTGGTTTCCATATTCGACTGGGGGGTCGACGGACAGGCCTATCTGGTGACCGAGTACCTCGGCGGCGGCAGCCTCAGGAGCATTCTCTCGGCGGGCCGCACCCTCACCCCATCCCAGATGCTGATGGTTTCCCTCGAGGCCTGCCGGGCCCTGGACCACGCCCACAGGCAGGGCATCGTCCACCGGGACGTGAAGCCCGCCAACCTGCTGTTCGGCCAGGACGGACGCCTCCGCATCGCCGACTTCGGGCTGGCCGAGGCGCTCACCGGGGCGGCGAGCCGTGAGCTGTACGGCGGTGGAGGGGTAATCGGGACCGCCCGCTACGCCTCGCCGGAACAGGCCAGCGGAGCAGTCCTGGACGGGCGATCCGACGTCTACGCACTGGCTCTCTGCATGGTCGAGGGAGTCACCGGCCACCTCCCGTTCGTGGCCGAGACCCTGGAGGGCACCCTGAATGCCCGCATCGGTCAGGACGTGCCCATCCCCGACGCCCTCGGACCGCTGGTCCCCGTAGTTGCCCACGCCGGTGCAGCCGACCCGGAGAACCGTCCCACAGCGCGCGAGCTGGGACGCATGCTGCTCGACATCGCCGGACGCATGGCACGACCCGAGCCGCTTCCGCTGGTCGGTCCCGGTGAGGTCGGAGCAGCCCCGATGCCCGGTGAGTCCGACAGGGTCGCACCGACCGTGTTCCCGTCCCAGCCGGTGACGCCGATTGCTCCATCACGCGCCTCGCAGAGACCGGTCGGTCCCCGCCGTCGATGGACCGGCATTGTCCTGGCCGGCCTCCTGGTGGTGGGAACCGTCGTGGGCGGCCTGCTCGTCCGAGAGGCCGGTAGGCCCACCCAGCGGGCCCTGCCGAGCCTCGTGGGTTCCTCGGGCGACAGCGCCCGATCGCTGCTGACCGAGCTGGGCTGGACCGTCGAGAGGCGTGACGTCAGACGCAACGGCACCAGTATCGGCGAGGTGCTGGACATGCAACCGGTGGCCGGGACACGCCTGACGGCGGGCGAAACGGTCCTGCTCGAGGTCTCCCTCGGATCTGAACGCCTGGCTGTACCGGTCGGCCTGGTCGGTGTGAGCCTGTCGGAGGCCGGTCGGATGCTTGCCGACGTCGGCCTGGTCACTGGAGAGGTGACCGGAGTGAACAGTGAGGACGTGGCGGCTGGTCTGGTCGTGGAGGTCCTGACGGTGGCTGACACCGTCCCGCTCGGCGACGCAGTCGACCTCCTGGTCTCGGATGGGCCCCTTCCCCGATTCGTGCCCCAGGGCCTGGTCGGGCTGATGCCGGCTGACGTGGTGGCCGAGCTGATCGCCATCCGGCTGGCTCCGACCATGGGTCAGGAGCACGACGAGTGGGTGGCGGCAGGTCGTGTCTTGAGGCTGGAGCCGGTTGCCGGCACGCAGGTGCAGGTGGGCGACGACGTCCGGGTCGTGGTCTCCCTCGGCGCACCTGAGCGGGCCATTCCAGCACTCGTCGGGTTGCCCCTGGCGGCGGCCGAGAGCCGGCTTCAGGTGGCGGGGTTCCGCAACGTGGTGGTCGAGGGACTACCCGTGTCCACCGATGGGACGCCGATCGACCGGGCAGGTCTGGTGGTCCTGTCCCAGGATCCACTTCCGCCCAGGCGTTCCCTGTCCGACGTCGAGGTCACCCTCGTCGTCGGCGCCGGTTGAGCCCGTAGCGTGACCGCCCGATGACTGAACGGATCACACCCCGAGACGTTGCCCACGTGGCTGAGCTGGCCAGGCTCTCGCTGACCGACGACGAGCTGGAGGCCTTCACCGTCCAGTTGGCTGACATCCTGGACCACGCTGCGGATCTCGACGCCCTGGACCTCGCCGACGTGGCGCCCACCGCCCACCCGTTGTCGTTGGTCAACGTCTTCAGGGCCGATGTGATCGGCCCGACCAGCGACCGCGACGAGGTGCTGGCAGCGGCGCCCGAGGTCGAGGACGCGCAGTTCAAGGTGCCGCCGGTGCTGGGGGAGAGCCGGTGAGCGCCCGGCACATGGCAGAGGCCGTCAGGTCCGGAGCCAGATCAGCACGTTCAGTGGTCGACGAGCACCTGGATGTGATCGCGGCCCGTGAGCCGGAGATCCACGCCTTCAACGTGGTGCTTGCCGACGAGGCGCGCTTCGCCGCAGACGAGATCGACCGGCGTGTGGCAGCCGGTGAGGACCCCGGACCGCTGGCCGGCGTCCCGGTCGCCCTCAAGGACAACATGTGCACACGTGGGATCCCCACGACCTGCTCCTCGCGGATCCTCGAGGGATGGATTCCCCCCTACGACGCCACCGTCGTGGAACGCCTGGCTGCCGCTGGCGCAGTCCTGGTCGGCAAGACCAACCTGGACGAGTTTGCGATGGGCAGCTCGACGGAGAACTCGGCTTTCGGCGTGACCCGCAACCCGCTGGACACCACGAAGGTTCCGGGTGGTTCGTCGGGCGGTTCGGCAGCAGCGGTGGCGGCCGGCTTCGTGCCGCTCTCGCTGGGTAGCGACACCGGCGGGTCGATCCGCCAACCGGCTGCGCTCTGCGGCGTGGTCGGCGTCAAGCCCACCTACGGAGCGGTGTCTCGCTACGGACTGGTGGCCTTCGCATCCAGCCTGGACCAGATCGGGCCATTCGCCCGCACGGTCTCGGACGCCGCACTGCTCCTCGAGGTGATCAGCGGGCACGACCCGCTCGACTCCACCTCCATCCCGGCGGCACCGGCCGACCTGACGTCGGTGCTGGACCGGGGCGTGGAGGGGATGCGCATCGGCATCATCGAGGAGCTCTCTGGCGACGGGCTCGAGGGCATAGCCGGAGATGTCCAGGCCCGGCTGGGTGAGGCAGCTGCAGCGCTGGAGGCCGCCGGGGCCACGGTGGAGACCACGTCGGTCCCGTCGACGGTGTACGGGCTGTCGGCCTACTACGTGCTCGCTCCGGCCGAGGCCTCATCGAACCTGGCCCGCTACGACGGCGTGCGGTTCGGTCTACGGGTGGACGCCCCGACTTCCGGCGACATGCACACCGCCACGCGCACAGCGGGCTTCGGTGACGAGGTGAAGCGCAGGATCATGCTCGGCACCTACGCCCTCTCGGCCGGCTACTACGACGCCTACTACGGCAAGTCCCAGAAGGTCAGGACGTTGATCGTGGAGGACTTCGCCCGGGCCTACGGTCGCTACGACCTGCTCCTCAGTCCTACGAGCCCCACCACGGCGTTCAGCATCGGCGAGAAGACCGCGGACCCGATGACCATGTACCTCACCGACGTCTGCACCATCCCGTCGAACCTGGCCGGCCACCCGTCCATGTCGGTGCCGTTCGGGGTGGGAGACGACTCAATGCCGGTCGGCGTGCAGGTTCTGGCCCCGGCCATGGGTGAGCCGGCCATGTTCAGGGCCGCGGCGGTGCTCGAGGCGGCCGCACCGCCCGGAGCGGCATCGTGAGCGTGACCGCTCCGGAGATCGTCCCCGGCTGGGAGACGGTCATCGGCCTCGAGGTGCACGCCGAGCTGGCCACGGTCACCAAGATGTTCAGCGCTGCGCCCAACCGCTTCGGCGGAGAGCCGAACACCAACATCGATCCGGTCTCGCTGGGCCTGCCCGGCACGTTGCCGGTACTCAACGGCCGTGCCGTGGAGCTGGCCATCCGGGTCGGCCTGGCGCTGAACTGCACGATCCAGCGGTCGGTGTTCGCCCGCAAGAACTACTTCTACCCGGACATGCCGAAGGACTTCCAGATCTCACAGTTCGACCTTCCGATCAACGGTGAGGGCTGGTTGGAGCTGGCCGACGGTCGTCGGATCGGCATCGAGCGAGCGCATCTCGAGGAGGACACGGGCAAGAGCACCCATGTGGGAGGTGGGGGTCGGATCCACGAGGCAGGGCACTCCCTGGTCGACTACAACCGGGCCGGCGTGCCGCTCATCGAGATCGTCGGAATGCCCGACCTGAGGGGAGCCGAGGACGCCCGCGCCTATGTCAGCGAGCTCCGTTCGATCCTCGTGGCCATTGGCGCCTCCGACGGGAAGATGGAGGAGGGCTCCATGAGGGTGGACTGCAACGTGTCGGTCCGCCCGGTGGGCCAGGTCGAGCTGGGTACCCGCTGCGAGGTCAAGAACATCAACTCGCTGAGGTCCATGGGTCGCGCCATCGAGTACGAGGCCCGCCGCCAGGTGGACCTCCTCACCGCCGGCGAGCGCATCGAGCAGCAGACCAGGCACTGGAACGAGGACGAGGGCAGGACCCACAAGCTGCGCTCCAAGGAGGAGGCCTTCGACTACAGGTACTTCCCGGAACCGGACCTGATGCCCGTCGAGCCGTCCGAGGAGTGGATCGCCGAGATCCGTGCCGGCCTGCCGATGCTTCCCAGGGATAGGCGCCACCACCTGGCCGAGGCTGCCGGCGTGGAGATATCAGCTACCGCCCTGACCGTGGACCGGGGTCTTGACGACCTCGCCATGGCCACGATCGACCTGGGTGCCGACGCAGGCCGGGTGCTGGTGCACGTCGAGAACAACCTGGCTGACGGGGTGGGTCTCCTGACAGCCGCATCCTTCGCAGCCCTCATCGCGCTGGAGACCGGAGGCGACCTGACCGCCACACAGGCCAAGACGGTGCTGGCCTCGGTCGTGGACGACGGTGGAGACCCGGCTGCCATCGCTGGGCAGATGGGGTTCGAGGCCATGGACTCCAGTGAGTTGGAGGCCATCGTGGACCGTCTCATCTCCGAGCATCCCGACGACTGGGCCGCCCTCACCGGGGGCGACGACAAGGAACGCAGGAAGAAGTCCGGGTTCTTCGTAGGCGAGGTCATGAAGGCCACCCGGGGCCAGGCCGACGGGCGGGCAGTCAACGAACTGCTGGCCCGACGCTCAGCCGGCTGACAGCCGACACCTCTCAGGGCCGCTCTGCGCCCACCACCTGCCAGCGATCCCCCAGGAACCGCAGCCCCAGGATCGTCGACCGGGCGGCGAAGAACAGCCAGAAGGCCGCCCAGAGCCATCCGATGCCGAGGTCGGCCATGCGGCCGACCACCATTGCGGTGATTGCCAGCCCGGCTGCACCGACCATGGCCGTTGCCATGAAGCGCTGGTCGCCCGCCCCGATGAGGACCCCGTCGAGTGCGAAGGCCACGGCACCCAGCGGCGCCATGAGAGCCGAGTGGAGCAGCAGGAACCCGGCCACGGCCACCACGTCGGGATCCGACGTGAATATTCCCGCGACGTCACCGCGCCATATCGCCAGGACCAGACCGCCGAGTACTCCGACGGCCACCGACCAGATGATGGTCCTCGTGCCGATCCGGCGAGCCGCGGCGGTGTCGCCGGCGCCGAGGCGTTCGCCGACCATTGTCTGAGCGGCGATGGCCGCTGCGTCCATCATGAGGACCAGGAGCATCCACGTCTGGAACGCCACCTGGTGGGCGGCCACCTCAACGTCGCCGATCCTGGCCGCGACGGCGGTTCCCACCAGGAAGGTTCCGGTGAGTGAGAGGTTGCGTACGAGGAGCTGCGAGCTGACCGTCAGGAGGCGCACGATGGACCCGGGTCGGGGTTGCAGTGGGACGCCGTGGCGACGCACCTCGCGGCCGATCCAGATGATGAAGCAGCCGGCGCCGGCCCACTGGGCGACCACGGTGGCCGCCGCCGATGCACCGATGCCCATGTCCAGCCCGAACACGAGGACGAGTTCCAGGACCAGGTTCAGGATGGCCGTGCCCACGGCCACCCACAGCGGCCTGACGGTGTCGCGCAGCCCACGCAGGTAGCCGACCCCGGCCAGCATCAGCAGCATCGCCGGTGCTCCCAGGAGGCTGATCCGCAGGTAGGTGCCTGCGTGGCGGGCCGTCTCCCCCTCCGCTCCCAGCATCCCGATGAGGCCGTCGGACATGGTGGATCCGACCACGGCCAGGACCACGCCGAGGCCGAGGGCCAGCCAGAGGCTCTGGACGGCCTGCTCAGCTGCCCGCCGCTGTTCGCCCGCTCCGCTCAGCCGGGCGACCGCTGCGGTCGTGCCGTACGCCAGGAAGATGCAGAGGCCGTAACCGAACATGAGCGCGCCGGAGGCCACACCGAGGCCACCGAGTTGTGCAGTGCCCAGATGCCCGACGACGGCGGTGTCGGTCAGCACGTAGAGGGGTTCGGCCAGGAGTGCTCCGAGTGCCGGTATCGCCAACCCCAGGAGCTCCCGGTCGTCGCGCCCCAGGCGGGGTCGAAAGCGGGGGTGGGCGACCATCTGGCGAGCGTAGGACCGCTCCAGGTCCGGGACCCCACTGCGCCATCGGGTTCCGACCGGGTGGCGGGTCGTGGCTCCGCGTAACCTCACGCCCATGACTGATGCCACCCACGGAGGAATGAAGCCCCGCAGCCACGAGGTCACGGACGGCGCCAGCAGGGCGCCTGCGCGCGCCATGCTCAGGGCGGTCGGCATGACCGAGGACGACTTCTCCAGGTCCCAGGTGGGCGTGGCGTCATCGTGGAACGAGGTGACCCCGTGCAACATGCCGTTGGCCGACCTGGCCAGGCGTTGCAAGGAGGGGGTGACCGAGGCCGGCGGCTTCCCCCTCACGTTCAACACGATCGCGGTCAGCGACGGCATCTCCATGGGTCACGAGGGCATGCGGGCCAGCCTGGTGAGCCGTGAGATCATTGCCGACTCGGTGGAGGCGGTCATGCACGCCGAGCGCCTGGATGCCTTTGTGAGCTTTGCCGGTTGCGACAAGTCGCTGCCCGGAATGCTCATGGCCGCTGCCCGGGTCAACCTCCCGTCGGTGTTCGTATACGGCGGTTCGATCATGCCCGGCGAGCACCCGGATGGTCGGAAGCTGGACATCGTGAGCGTGTTCGAGGCCGTTGGCGCCCACGCCGTTGGCGACATCGACGACGACGAGCTGCTGTCGATCGAGCGCGCCGCCTGTCCGACCATCGGCAGCTGTGCGGGGATGTTCACGGCCAACACCATGGCGGCGGTCGGTGAGGCCATCGGAATGTCGCTTCCGGGTTCGGCCGCGGCGGCGGCGATCGATACCCGTCGGTCCGACATCGCCTTCGCCAGCGGCCACGCCGTGATGAACCTGCTGCGCCTGGGCATCCTCCCGCGCCAGATCATGTCGCGCGGTGCGTTCGAGAACGCCATTGCCGTGGTCATGGCCCTGGGAGGTTCCACGAACGCCGTGCTGCACCTCATGGCAATGGCCTTCGAGGCCGACCTCGAGTTGGAGTTGGAGGATTTCAACCGGGTGGCCGCCCGGGTCCCACATCTGGCTGACACGAAGCCGCACGGGAAGTACCACATGGTCGACATCGACCGGATCGGCGGGGTGCCGGTGGTGATGCAGATGCTCCTGGACGAGGGGATCCTCCACGGCGACGAGATCACCGTGACCGGCCACACCGTGGCCGAGAACCTGGCAATGCTGGACGTACCGGCTCCCGACGGCGAGGTCATCCATGCCTTCGACGATCCGATCAACACCGTGGGGGGGCTGGCCATCCTCCGGGGCTCGTTGGCGCCGAAGGGTTCCGTGGTCAAGGTGGCCGGGCTGGACTTCGACCGGTTCGATGGTCGTGCCCGGGTGTTTGACGGCGAGGACCTCGCCATGGAGGCCGTGCTGGCGGGACGCATCGCAGCCGGCGACATCGTGGTCATCCGCTACGAGGGGCCCAAGGGGGGTCCCGGCATGCGCGAGATGCTGGCCATTACCGGCGCCATGAAGGGCGCCGGCAGGGGTGGCGACGCTGCGCTCATCACCGATGGCAGGTTCTCCGGCGGAACCCACGGGTTCTGCGTGGGACACGTTGCTCCGGAGGCCGTAGACGGTGGTCCGATCGCGCTGGTCGCCGAAGGCGACCGCATCCTCATCGACGTAGCCAGCCACACCATTGACCTGCTGGTCGACGAGGCCACCCTCGAGCAGCGCCGCTCCGACCTGAAGGCCTTCGAGCCCCGCTACACCTCGGGCTTCCTGGCCAAGTACGCCGCCCTGGCCCTCGGTGCTGACAAGGGTGCGGTCACCCAGGCGTAACGCCTCCTCCGCTGGTTACCCGCTGCCGGTCCACAGACCGGATGACCGGGCGGCGGGGAGCATCATCCACGGAGCCCTCGCCACTGCCGTCGTCGACGACTGTCGGGCCACCCATCCGGGAACATCGAGCTTCACCTGGGCCGGCACCTCCAGACCATCGCGCGGTGCCACGGCGCAGGCAGGTAGACGCCTGAGTGCCTCGGCCATGGCCGTTTCGGCCCGCTTCGCCTCGGTTCGAGCACCCTCGCCATCCCCATCATGGTCGCCATGCCCATCCCGGTAGAACCCCGGGTCGTGCAGCTGATGCCACTTGTCGGCTCCCATGACCACCACGTCGTAGCCAGAGGCCAGATCGACCACGAGCCTTGCATTGGAGACCTCCACCTCCAGCCAGGGGAGGTCCCCGGCGACCGATTCGAGGACGCCCTGCCGGGCCTCCACGGTCGTTCGACCGCCGCTCTCCTTTCCCAGGGGGTCACGCGACAGGACCCAGACCACGCGATCAAGGTTCCAGCGGTGCCGTGCGGCCTCGGCGATGGCCAGATGGGCCGACGTCGGAGGGTCGAAGGAACCGGGCTGGACACCGCTGCGCACACCTCCATGCTTGCCGATCAGGCCCTTCTATGGCGCCACGGGCACGCTCGTGTGGCACCGTCGTCCCGTTGGACCGGCGGCACGGGTTCAGCGATGATCAGCGCGACGGGTTGTGGTAGTTGGCGCCGTCGGCGCATAATTGCGGTCCATGCGGCCATCCACGACCACCTCGGCACCTGAGGTAGTAGTACTGTCGTAGGCACGCGTCCTCCGCCAGACGGTTGCGTGCCTCGACCTCCCGTAGCGGGAGGTCATTTCACTTTTCGTCACGATTCCCCGAAAGTCAGAGCCCAATGGCAACAGAACAGATGGACGGCGGCAGAGCCCTTATCCGTGCCCTCGAGAATGAGGGCGTCGAGGTCATGTTCGGACTGCCGGGCGGTGCGATCCTGCCTGTCTACGACCCGATCATCGATTCGTCGATCCGGCACATCCTGGTTCGCCATGAGCAGGGCGCCGGTCACATGGCTGAGGGCTACGCACACGCCACGGGCCGCCCGGGTGTCGCCATGGTCACGTCCGGCCCGGCGGCCACGAACATCGTCACGCCGCTGTGCGACGCCTACATGGACTCGGTCCCGATTGTCGTCATCACCGGACAGGTTCCGACCGGCGCCATCGGCACCGATGCCTTCCAGGAGTGCGACACGACCGGCATCACCCAGTCGATCACCAAGCACAACTTCCTCGTCACCGAGGCCCAGGACATCCCGAGGACCATCAAGGAGGCGTTCCACATAGCGACCACAGGGCGCCCGGGCCCGGTACTCGTGGACATCCCGAAGGACATCGTGGATCCGCTCAACCCGCGGTCGGCCATGACGTGGACCGATGACGTCACCATCGACCTGCCGGGCTACAACCCTCAGACCGAGATCGACCCGGAGGTCATCCGGGCCGCGGCGGAGCTCATCCGGGCCTCCGAGCGACCGGTGCTGTACGTGGGCGGTGGCATCCTCAAGGCCCGTGCCGCCGACGCTCTGCGAGAGCTGGCCGAGATGACCGGAATCAGCGTGGTCACGACGCTCATGGCACGGGGGGCCTTCCCGGACAGCCACGACCTCTGCCTCGGCATGCCGGGCATGCACGGCAACTTCACGGCGGTCACCGCCATGCAGGAGTCCGACCTGCTCATTGCCCTGGGTGCTCGTTTCGATGACCGGGTCACCGGCCGCCTGGATGGCTTCGCTCCCGGCGCCAAGATCATCCACGCCGAGATCGACCCCGCCGAGATCGGCAAGGTCCGCCAACCAGACGTGGCCATCCTGGGTGACGTGAGACTGGCCATCGAAGCCCTCGTGGCCGAGTTGGCGACAAACGGCACCGGCGACGTCGACCGCGACGCATGGCGGTCGAAGCTGAGCGGCTGGCAGGAGCGGTTCCCGCTGGCCTACGAGCCGTGGGTGCCCGGCGACCCCCTCAAGCCCCAGCACGTCCTCGAGTGCCTGCGCGACGGCACCCCGGACGACACCATCGTCACTTCCGGCGTCGGCCAGCACCAGATGTGGGCCAGCCAGTACTGGAAGTTCGACTATCCCTACACCTGGATCAACTCCGGTGGCCTCGGCACGATGGGCTTCTCCATCCCGGCCGCCATCGGCGCCAAGGTGGCCTTTCCGGACCGCATGGTGTGGGCCGTGGACGGCGACGGCTGCTTCCAGATGACTGCACAGGAACTGGTCACGGCGACAGTCGAGAATATTCCGATCAAGGTGGCGCTGCTAAACAATTCGCACCTCGGCATGGTCCGACAGTGGCAGGAGATGTTCTACGAGGAGCGGTACTCGGAGGTCTTCTTGTCCAAGGACGTTCCGGACTACAAGATGTGGGCCGAATCGATGGGCTGCGTGGGTATCAGGGTCGATGATCCCGAGGAGGTCGAGTCGGCCATTGCCATGGCCAACGAAATCGACGACCGCCCCGTGGTGATCGACTTCCGTGTGGACGCAGCCGAGAAGGTCTATCCGATGGTCCCATCGGGGGCCACGAACTCGGAGTTGATGGTGCCACCCTTCCAGCAGGACCAGCCCCGATGAACATCCAGGCGCCGGACTACCGGTACCACACGCTGGTCGTGACCGTGGAGAACAAGTCGGGCGTCCTGGCCCGTGTCGCCTCACTGTTCGCCCGTAGGGCGTTCAACATCGAGTCGCTGGCTGTGGCTCCGACCGACGACGATCTGTTCAGTCGGATCACCGTGGTCGTGGACCTCGAGTCGGCTCCGCTGGACCAGATCCTCAAGCAGTTGGACAAGCTGGTAAACGTGGTGGAGATCCGTGAGCTGCACCCGGGATACGCGGTGGAGCGCGAGCTGATGCTCGTGACGGTCTCGGCCGAGCCGGATCGCCGGGACGAGATCGTCGAGCACCTGGACAGGGCCGGCGGAAAGGTCCTCAGCGTGGGCACCGACCGCATGATGCTGTCGCTCGTCGACCTGCCCGCCCGCGTCGACGAGTTCGAAGACCTACTGCGGCCGTACGGCATCGTCGAGCTGCAGCGCACCGGCAGGGTGGCACTAGCCACCCTGGAGGACAACGACGGCCCGGGCCGGTAACCGGGTCCAGCACGCCAGAATCCGATCCAGACCCATCAAGCCAGGAGAATCCCGTGGCCAACATCTACTACGAGTCCGACGCCGACCGTTCGGCGATTGCCGAACGCAGGGTTGCGATCCTGGGTTACGGCTCCCAGGGGCACGCCCACGCCCTGAACCTGAAGGAGTCCGGCATCGATGTGTGCGTCGGCCTACGTGACGGTTCCTCTTCAGCAGCCAAGGCCTCAGAGGCCGGCCTCGTCGTAAGGTCGCTTGCCGACGCCTCGGCGTGGGCTGACGTGGTCATGATCCTGCTGCCCGACACCGATCAGGCTGCCGTCTACGAGGAGCACATCGCCCCCAACCTCCAGGCCGGCGACGCCCTGGCGTTCGCCCACGGCTTCAACATCCGGTTCGACCTGATCCAGCCCCCGGCCGACGTGGACGTGATCATGATCGCCCCCAAGGGCCCCGGGCACCTGGTTCGCAGGACCTATGTGGAGGGTGGTGGCGTGCCGTGCCTCATCGCCGTCGAGCAGGACCCGTCCGGTGGCGCCAAGGCCCTGGCCCTGGCCTACGCCGATGGCCTGGGTGGTGCGCGGGCCGGCGTGATCGAGACGACGTTCACCGAGGAGTGCGAGACCGACCTGTTCGGTGAGCAGGTGGTGCTCTGCGGTGGTGTCACCGAGCTGGTCCGAAGCGCCTTTGACACCCTCGTGGACGCCGGCTACCAGCCGGAGATCTGCTACTTCGAGTGCCTCCACGAGCTGAAGCTCATCGTGGACCTCATGTACGAACAGGGCATCGGCGGGATGCGGTTCTCGGTGTCGGACACCGCCGAGTACGGCGACCTCTCCCGTGGCCCCAGGATAATCAATGACAGCGTGCGCGCAACCATGCGCGAGGTCCTATCCGAGATCCAGAGCGGCCAGTTCGCCGAGGAGTGGGTGGCCGAGGCCCACAGTGGGCGGGAGAACTTCTACCGCCTCGAGGCGGAGGGTCGCGAGCACCGCATCGAGAAGGTCGGCAGCGATCTTCGGGCGATGATGCCGTGGATCAGCGCAGGCAAGGTCTCGGTACAGGACGCATCAGGCGGCCAAGGCTGACCCTGACCCTGACCCTGGGCCGCCAGCCGGGTCAGCGGAGGCGCTGTACGACCATGGCCATGCCCTGGCCGCCGCCGACGCACATGGACTCCACGCCGAACTCGCCGTCGGTGTCCTCAAGGCCGTTGAGCAGGGTGGTCATGATGCGGGCGCCGGTCATGCCGAACGGATGGCCGAGGGCGATTGCCCCACCGTTCACGTTCAGCTTGTCCAGGTCGATGCCGATCACATCGGCTGACGGCAGCACCTGTGCGGCGAAGGCCTCGTTGATCTCGAACAGGTCGATGTCATCCGGCGTCATGCCTGCCCGACCGAGGGCCTGACGAATGGCCTCTATGGGTCCCAGCCCCATGATCTCCGGGCTGAGTGCCGAGACGCCCGACGAGATGATCCTCGCCAGGGGCTTGATGCCCAACTCGGCTGCCCGGGTGTCGCTCATGACCACCACGGCGGCGGCCCCGTCGTTCAGGGGGCAGGCGTTGGCGGCCGTCACGGTGCCGTCGGGCCGAAACACCGGTGAGAGTTGCGAGACCTTCTCGTAGGTGGTTCCCGGGCGGATCCCGTCATCGGTGGAGACCACGGTGCCGTCCGGAAGCGTGTACGGGGCGATCTCGCGCTCGAAGAAGCCACGTGCCTGGGCGGCTTCGGCCCGGTTCTGGGAACGCACCCCCCACTCGTCCTGGGCCTGGCGTGACACGCCCATGTGCTCGGCCACGTTCTCGGCCGTCTGGCCCATGGCGATGTAGACGTCCGGCAGGCCCGTTGGAGGTGACCAGGTGCCGGTGCCCTCCCCGGTGCGTTCGGCGGTGCGGCCCTCGGCATCGCTGAAGCGCGGGTTGTGGGAACCGGTGTCGGATGCACCGAACTGGAAGCGACTCACGCACTCCACACCGCCGGACACGAAGGCATCGCCCTCGCCGGCCATGATGGCGTGCGCTGCCATCCGGATGGTCTGGAGCGATGACGAGCAGTACCGGTTCACGGTGGTGCCCGGGGCGTCCAGGCCGGCCAGCAGACCAGCCACGCGACCCAGGTTGTAGCCCTGCTCGCCGCCCGGCTGGGCGGTGCCCCAGATGACATCCTCGATCTGGTCGCGGGGGAGCTCCGGGACCTTGCCCAGGACCTCATTGATGATGAAGGCGGACATGTCGTCGGGACGGGCGTCCACGAAGCTGCCCTTTCCTGCACGACCGATGGCGGTACGACTGGTTGCGACGATTACGGCTTCGGCCATGGGAATGGTCCTCTCGCTGGTTGATATGTGCCGCGATGTCGCGGTCGATCGGTTACCGACAGGCAACCCTGTGAGCGCCGCTGAGCCTAATCCCGGGCCTGTCTGCGATCCCACCCGGGGCTTGGGTCAGCGCCTCCGCACCACCGAGACGCCATCTCCTATGGACAGCATCACCACATCCACGCGGTCGTCGGCCACCACGCGGGCGTTGAACTCCCGGAGGGCCACGGTGTCGTCATCGTCGGCCGACGGGTCCATGACCCGGCCGGACCACAGCACGTTGTCCACGACCAGGAGGCCGTGGTCCGAAAGGCGTGGGACCAGTTCCTCGTAGTAGGCGAGGTAGCCGGTCTTGTCGGCGTCGATGAAGGCGAAATCGACCGGTGTGTCATCCGGCAGGGCACGAAGTGTCTGGATGGCTGGCGCTATCACCAGGTCGATCCGGTCCGAGACGCCGGCGGCCTCCCAGTGGCGTCTGGCAATGGCTGTCCACTCCTCGGAGACGTCGCAGCACAGCAGGCGTCCGCCGTCGGGTAGTGCCCGGGCTATGGCCAGTGAGGAGGTACCGGTGAAGGTGCCGACCTCGATGGCCAGTTGGGGCCGGACGGCAGAGACCAGCATCGAGAGGAACATTCCCTGGTCCCTGGCGACCTGCATGCGTGCCACGCCACCGAGTTCCCCGGTGGTCTCTGACAGCGACGCGTCCACATCGTCGCCGGCGGTGGTGTGGTCCAGCACGTAGTCGTGCAGGTCCTCTCCCAGGAAGAAGGAACGGTGGTCGGCCATGATCTGTTCTCCTCTCGATTTCAGCGGCTGTCGGTGCCGCTACGAAGCACCCTGCCGGGTCGGGCACGGGTGAACGTTCCGGCCTCGACCACGTGAATGCCCGCCACGAGCACCTCGTCGATGCCGGAGGCGCCGGCGTAGAGGCGTGCGGCGCCTCCCGGCAGGTCGGGGCGCATGGTGACCGGGTTGGAGTCCACGGCGGTCTCGTCGATTAGCAGCACGTCGGCGTGGGCACCCTCGTGGAGCCTTCCCCGGTCCACGAGGCCGTACAGGTCCGCCTGGACTGCGGTCATGAGGTGCACCGCCTCCTCCAGTTCCAGCAGGCCGTGCTGCCTGACCGGCTCGGCCAGGACCCTGGTGGGGTAGTTGAAGGTGGCAAGCAGGTCCAGGTGGGCTCCGGCGTCGGAGGCACCTATGACCGCACGGCCGTCCCGCCAGATCCTCACCCTTGCCTCCCAGTCCTCGCGGCTGGAGGGTTCATCGGCCCGTCCGAAGGAGGTCTGCAGTTCGTCTGCGAGTGCAATGTCGAGCAGGGCGTCGAACGGGTCGCAGCCCAGTTCGGCGGCGATGTGTGCCACCGTGCGCCCGTCGAAACGGGAGTTCACCGGGTTCACGGTGTCAAAGATGGTCAGCGCACCCCAGTTGGCGAGGCGTCGCAGCGGGTGGTCGCCCTGGGCCAGGGCGTCCAGCCGCCTGCGCTGCACGGGGTCGGCCAGGATCCGCTTCTTCTCTTCGCGGGGAAGGAACATGACGTCGGCCCAGCCCGGGATGGCATCGAGCACGAAGCCGCTGGCGAACGAGAGCCGGGCGGCGATGAGCATCGGCACGGTGAGGGCCACCACCTTGGCGCCCCGCTCGGCAGCATGGGTTCCAGCCTCCAGCTTCAGTAGGCACTCATCGACGTTTCCTGCGGTGACCTGCATGACGTTCCAGTTGAGCTGTCGGCCGCCGGCAGCCAGGGACATGTCGGTGAGGAGTTGACGCGATTCGGAGTCGACGGGTCCGCCGATTCCGGGCAGGAATTCGAGGCCTGTGCCGGGGAAGTCGACCAGCACAGAGCAGAGGTCGATGAGCTCGCTGCGTGATGCGTGCCGACTGGGCACGGGTCGGCCATCGGCGTCGTTGTGGGTGGTGGACCAGGTCGATGAGAATCCCATTGCACCGGCGGCCAGGCCCGCCCGCAGTAGGTCGGCCATGGCGGCAACCTCGGCGTCGGTGGCTTCGCGCAGTACTGCGTCCTCGCCCATGACGACACGTCGTAGTGCAGAGTGCCCGACCTTGTAGCCGGCGTTGATCGCCAGCAGTGGGTCAACGGCATCGAGGAACTCGGCTGTGCTCTTCCAGTCCCAGGGCACGCCCTCGAGGAGGGATTCCAGCGGCATGCCCTCCACCCGCGACAGCATCCTCATGAGGTACTCGCCGTCGGCCGGGTCATCGGAGAGCGGGGCGATGGTGAAGCCGCAGTTTCCGCCGATGACCGTCGTGACGCCGTGCAGGGGCGAGGGGCTGAGGGTGCCGTCCCAGAATGGCTGGGCGTCGTAGTGGGTGTGGACGTCCACGAATCCGGGACACACGATCCGTCCGTCGGCATCCAGCACCGTCGCACCGGCGGTGTCCAGGTCCGGGCCGATGTCGGTGATGCGCCCATCCACGATGCCCACGTCGGCTCGACGCCGTGGACCGCCGTCGCCGTCCACGACCCAGCCTCCCCGGATCAAGGTGTCGAACATAAGTGCTCCGTTCTCGTGACGCCGTGGCCTCGCCCTGTGGCGTCGTGACCTGCAGGAACCCGAAGTGTCGCCCAACACTGTGCGGGCGTCCAACCGTCAGGGCCGGGTGGGGGGCCGAACGGGACGCTTCGGTACCCTCTCGACAGAACATCTGACGTCGTGTCAGGTGCCCGGGGCCGGTCCCGGGCGCTGCGGCGCCGGATCTGCACCAGGGAGAACCAGCGTCATGCGCGAGATCGCCGACATCGATCCCCAGCAGGAATGGAAGCTCCTGGTCGGAGGGGAGTGGACGTCCACGTCGGGCACCTACGAGATCGTGGATCCCAACACCACGGCCGTGGTGGGCCACGCCCCCGACGGGACGGTTGCCGACGCCGAAGCGGCCATCGCAGCGGCGAAGGGCGCCCTTCCGGACTGGAGGGACACTTCGCCGGTGGAGCGTGGAGCGATGCTGGGCCGCCTCGCCGAGGTGCTCCGCGAGCGGGCGCCCACCTGGTCGGCGCTGGTCCAGGCCGAGACGGGCGCCACCATCAAGGTGGCCGAGTCCATGCAGGTCGGACCGAACCTCGCTGACCGCTACGCCCAGTACTCCGTCCCCCGCGACCTGGACAGGGCCGAGCTGCCGGTCACCCAGGCCGCATCGGCACTGGGCCCGGCGGGTCTGATCGGAGCGGTCTCACATCGTCAGCCGGTCGGCGTGGTCGCCTGCATCACCTCCTACAACTTCCCCCTCGTGAACGTGGCCGGCAAGTTGGCACCGGCGCTGGCCATGGGCAACACCTGCATCATCAAGCCGGCTCCGCAGGACCCGTTGGGCGTGCTGCGGCTGGGTGAGGCGGTGGTCGAGGCCGGCTTCCCGCCCGGCGTGGTGAACATTCTGACCAGCTCGGGGGTGGATGCCTCCGCCGCCCTCGTCGCATCGCCGGACGTGAATATGGTCAGCTTCACCGGATCGTCGGCTGTGGGCAAGCGGATCATGGCTGACGGTGCGGCATCCATGACCCGGGTGCTGATGGAGCTGGGCGGCAAGGGCGCCATGGTCATGACCGAGGATGCCGACGTGAACGCAGCCGTCGGGGCGATCGCCAGCGTCTGGGGCTTCCACAGTGGCCAGATATGCACGGCACCCACCCGGGTGATCTGCCATCGCAGCATCTATGACCAGCTGGTCTCCACACTGCAGTCGGTGGCCGGGATGCTCAAGGTCGGCGATGCCACCGAGGGCGACACCATCGTCGGCCCTCTGGTCTCTGAACGCCAGCGCGACAGCGTGGAGGCATTCATCCGCAACGGGGTGGACGCCGGCGCCACGCTGGTGTGCGGAGGGGACCGTCCGGACCTGCCCGGCTACTTCGTAGCCCCGACCCTGCTGGCCGACTGCACCACGGACATGCACGTCGTGCGCGAGGAGGCGTTCGGCCCGGTGGTGGTCGTGCTGCCACACGACGGCGATGACGAGGCGGTGGCTATCGCCAACGATTCGGCGTACGGGCTCTACAGCTACGTCTACGCCGGCGACATGGCCCGCGCCTACCGCATTGCCCGGCGCCTGGAGTCTGGCAACGTGGCACTGAACAGCATCGTTCCCCACCCGAACGCGCCCTTCGGCGGGTTCAAGGAGTCCGGGATCGGCCGTGACCGTGGCATCGCCGGCCTCGAGGCCTACAGCGAGGTCCAGGCGATCTCGTGGATGGCCTGACGGTCTCGCTGTCGGTAACGGCCCGGGTACTAGGTTCTTCGTAGCGACAACCCCCTGAGTTGAGGAGACGAGATGCTTGAAGTTGGAACCACGGCTCCGGGCTTCGCCGTGCCTGACCAGGACGGTCAGGTCGTGACCCTGGAGAGCCTGCGTGGCCACTGGGTGGCCCTCTGGTGGTATCCGGTGGCGTCCACCCCCGGTTGAACGATTCAGGGCGGCGGGTTCCGTGACCGAACCCCGGACTATGAATCAGCCGACGCGGTGATCGTCGGCGCCAGCTTCGACACCGTCGAGGCGCAGAAGAACTTCGCCGACGAGCAGGGCTTTGGGTACCGCCTGCTGGCCGACACCGACAAGGTGATGGGTGCGGCCTATCTGGCCGTACAGGAGGACAAGTTCTACCCGCGACGCATCAGCTACCTGATCGACCCCGAGGGCATCATCGTCCGCACCTACGACCTTGCAGGTGAGGACCTCAACGAACACGCTTCGGCCGTCCTGGAAGACATCCGGGCACTCTCCTGAGCCTCCTGGTGGGTTGGTCGGGATGGTGACCGGCCCGTTGGAGGGCCTGTCGGTCGTGGAGGGCACGGCCTTCGTGGCCGCGCCGTCCGGCGGGATGACGTTGGCCCAGCTGGGTGCCGATGTCATCCGTTTCGACCAGGTGGGTGGTGGCCTGGACCATCGCCGTTGGCCGCTGACAAAAGACGGTGTCAGCCTCTACTGGAACGGCCTGAACCGGGGCAAGCGTTCGCTGGCCGTGAACCTGCGGGATCCGGAGGTGACCGAGCTGCTGGCCGAGTTGATTGCCCGGGCCGGCAACTTCCTCACCAACTTCCCGCCGGTGGGGTGGATGTCCTACGAGGAGCTGCGGTCCCGCCGCGAGGACCTGGTGATGCTCGTCATCACCGGCTCGCATGATGGCACAAGCGCTCTGGACTACACGATCAACTGCGCGGTCGGTTATCCGGCCATGACCGGCCACCCGGACGATCCGCGCCCGGTGAACAACGTCGTCCCGGCATGGGATCTGGTCTGCGGGCAGATGGCGGCACTCGGCCTGGTGGCTGCCGATCGGCACCGCTATCGGACAGGCGAGGGTCAGCAGGTCACGATTGCGCTGTCCGACGTGGCGCTGGCCACGGTGGGATCCCTGGGGAACCTGGCTGAAGCGCAGGTCAACGGCCAGGTCCGCGGCCGGGTCGGCAATGCCATCTACGGGGCCTTCGGGCGGGACTTCAAGACGGCGGATGACCGGCGGGTGATGGTGGTTGCGATCACCCCGAAGCAGTGGCGGGGCCTGCTGGAGGTGACCGGCATGGAGGCCGAGGTTGCCGCCCTCGCCGCGGAACTGGGCGTGGACTTCGCCGACGAGGGCGCCAGGTACGGGGCCACCGGTCGACTCTGCGACCTGTTCGATCCATGGTTCGCTCAACGCACCCTCGCCGAGGTGGCCAGCGGGCTGGATGCAAACGCGGTGTGCTGGGGCCCGTACCGGACGGTCGCCGAACTGTTGGACGAGGACCCCCGGTGCTCTACGACCAACCCGCTGTTCGCCGAGCTTGACCAGCCGGGTGTGGGGACCCACCTTGTTCCCGGATCCCCGCTGGCCTTCGGCGGGAGCGCTGCCGACAGGGGCGCACAGGTGGCGCCGCTGCTGGGCCAGCACACCGTGGAGATCCTGACCCTTGACCTGGGCCTCACCTCGGCTGAGGTGGGGGCACTCATCGACCGTGGAGCGGTGGCGACAGCCGACTGAGTTCTGTGACGCTCCGGGCCGTCAGGCGCCCCAGGTCACGACACGCCAGTCCAGGACCGGGGTTACCTCGCCTCTACTGTCGCTGTCAACCTCGACCCGCACGGCCCGGAGTCGGCCGCCGGCAGCGGGCCGCTCGTCGAGCAGCGTGTGGTGGCAGGCCAGCACGTCGCCCTCGAACACGGGGCCCAGGTGATCGCAGGCCTGCCAACCGAGCACCGTGGCCGTGTCGGGCAGCATCCGGACGAGGGAGGCCTGGGCCAGCCCGATCGTGTGCCCCCCGTATACGAGTCGCCGGCCCTCGGGCCCCAGCGCCGGATCACGGTGTACCGGAGCCTGGTTCTGGGTCAGGCGGGCGAGTTCCGTGGCGAGGCCGACGGTGTCGCGCAGCATGTCGCTGCGGCGGACTCCCACCCGCCAGTCCCTGACTGCCGCGTGGCCCAGCGGGGTGGGGTCCCAGTCGGAGGGGATCCGGCCCTCCCAGTCGTCCAGGTCGATGCGGGTGTCGACGGCTCCCAGGTCGGCGTCGTGGCCGGTCACCGTCGTGGCATCCCGGAATCGCAGCATCGCGCAGCGCTCGTAGTCGGCCACGGTTGCTCCGTCGTCGATCCGCACGGTGTGGATGCCCAGCAGGGCCAGGCCGCGGGCGGGCCGGTCGTCGCGTCGGCTCAGCTCGGAGAGGGCCCTGACCTCGACGGTGGTCTGCAGGGTCTCACCGTGACGGACCGGTCGGTGTAGGACGACGCCCCGGTAGAAGAGGTTGGCGATCACGCGACGGGTTGCCACCGTGCTCTGGCCGATCGACACGTGCAGGACCAGCGCCGGGTTGACCAGGGCGCCTGGCTGTCCTGTGACCGCTTCGGCCAGCGGGTGGCTCAGGGAGGTGGCCAGGGGGTCGCCGCAGATGGCCTGGTAGAGGGCTGCTTCCCCGGGCCCGATCGTGACGGCTGGTGCCGGAGCGAGGGTCTGTCCGACGACGAGGTCGTCGAAGTAGGGGCCGGGATCGTGGTCCTCGTGCTCCATGTGGCCCAGTTTGTCCGCGTTGGCTTCGCTGTCCACGTTGTCCGCATTGGCGGGAGCGTTGTCGGGCACGGTGCCACTCTGGCAGCCCCGGGTGGGCAATGCGTGATCCGGGTGGAGGGGTGGCCCGGCGGGTCAGGTCGTCTTATTACCCGCTGGTCATCGTGGGCAGGCATCCAGAAGGGGTGAAACAATCTCTATAATAGATAGGTAGGTTCTCTAACAATCATCGCGAAACACTGGAGCGCGACGGATGGGATTCCTACGATCTCAGGACAGGCGAGTTTGATGGCATCCGCGGAGGGGCAATCCGTCCTATCCGGTCGAGATGTCCGAGGGGAACAGAGGCAACCGTGTCAGATGCAGTGGTGAACCTTTACGTTGACTCCCAGGCGATGAACTGGGTGGATGACGCACTGTGCGTCGGCCGCAGCGACCAGTTCTTCGCCCCCTTCGCCGAGCGCCCCGAAGCCAGGGTCCGCCGCGAGGCGCGTGCCGCAGAACTCTGCGCCGCATGTCCGGCCATGTACTCCTGCCGTGAGTACGCCCGCGAGAACCGTGAGTTGGGATTCTGGGGCGGAGAGTCTGAGGCCGAGCGGGCCACCGCCGGATTCGCCCCGACCACCCCCATCATCGGGCGACGCCAGGTGGCCGCACGTCGTGCCGCTGCTGCACTCGCCGAGGCCGGCTGAAGCCCAGAGCACACGCCGCCCGGTCACAGACCGAGGAAGCCGCCACCGTCCACGCAGAGCGTCTGGCCGGTTATGAACCGTGCCATGTCGCTGGCCAGGAACACCGCTACAGGGCCGACGTCATCGAGCGGGTTGCCGATCCGTCCCAGAGGCGTCCGTTCCAGGAGGCGTTCCCGCAGGTCCGGGTTCTCCATGTAGGCACGTTGCATCGCAGCGGTGTCGGCCACCGGTGCGATGCAGTTGACACGTATGGAGTCGGCTCCCCATTCAGCAGCCAGACCCTTGGCCAGCGTGCGCTGGGCCGCCTTCACCATGGCGTAGACGGGCAGTTGGGTGCTTCCCTCCATGCCTGCCGCCGACGTCATGAGAATCATCGAGCCGCCCGAATCGCGCAGGTGCGGGTGGGCTGCACGGGCTCCGTCGAATGTGGCCCGGATGGTCGTGGCCACCATGGCGTCCCAGTGGTCCTGGGACACGTCCTGGATCCGGGTCGGACCACCGGTAGGGGCAATGGCGTTGTGCACCATGCAGTCCAGCCGTCCATGTGCAGCCACGGTCGCCTCCACAGAGGCTCCGATGTCGTCGGCCGAGGTCACGTCACAACGGACGCACCGGACGTCATGCCCTGCCTCCCGGAGCACAGCGGCGGCGGGCTCACCGATTTCAGGTCGTCGACAGGCCAGCACGACAGCCGCCCCATGGGCCGCCATGGCCGTGGCCATGCCGAGGCCCAGGCCTGAGGCACCGCCGGTCACCAGCACCACGCGGCCTTCCAGTAGCCGGCTCCTTGATGCCGGACCCGGGCTCACGGTGCCATCCAGACGCCGCCGTCGGCAACCAGGGTCGTACCGGTCATGAACCGGGCCGACGGATCGGCCAG
The DNA here is from genome assembly GCA_014240365.1 of Acidimicrobiales bacterium. Taxonomy (GTDB): domain Bacteria; phylum Actinomycetota; class Acidimicrobiia; order Acidimicrobiales; family MedAcidi-G1; genus UBA9410. The sequence continues at coordinate 64,128 of JAAZXC010000001.1, forward strand.
CAGGTCCAGTAGGGGGGCAATGTCGCCGAAGGCATCCCCGGACCGACCCAGCGCCGGGCCGGCGAGGGTCGGGACCAGCGCTCCGGCGCCAGACTCAGCCGGAAGGACCAGCTCGGGTGCCACGGCCAGCACCGCTGTGGTCAGGCCATCGGGCCCCCACTGCCTGGCGGTGCTCTTGGCCAGGGCACGGATCCCCTCGGCTGCGGCTGCGAAACCCACGAAGCCGGCGGCTCCGCCCATGGCCACTGTCGGCACGACCCACACGAGGCGTGCCCGGTCCGAGAGGTATGCACGACAGGCCCGGACCACGGCGAAGGCTTCGGCCATTGGTGCCTCACAGGCTTCCACCCACTGCTGTGTGGACTGGTCGATGAGGGCCACTGCTCTGGCCGGCACAGTCGGTACGTGGACAACCAACTCTGGACGGCCGATCAGGCCGATGCCGGTTCCGATGCCAGTACCGACATCGGTCCCATCGTCGGTGCGTACGGGCACCACCTGGGCCACAAGGTGGCCGCGGTCCAGCAGGCCGTCGTGCAGTCCATCGGCGAGTGGGCCGTCACCGACCAGCAGGGTGCGGGTCCCGTCAGCCATGGGCATCCGGGCTCAGGGGAAGATCCCCCGCTGCTGGTACACGACCTGCAGGCGTCGCAGCGCCACTGCGTAGGCAGCATCACGACGCGACTCGATGCCCAGTTCGGAACGGATGTCGACCACCTCGTCGCAGGCCTTCCACAGGATCTCGCGCAACTTGAAGTCCACGTCCTCCAGGACCCAGCGCTGGGCGGAACGGTTCTGCAGCCACTCGAAGTACGAGACGACGACACCGCCCGCGTTCACCAGGATGTCGGGCAGGACGTCGATGCCGCGTTGCTTGAGTATCTTCTCGGCCTCCAGCGTCGTCGGGCCGTTGGCTGCTTCGACGATGACCCGTGCCTGGATGCGCCCGACGTTCTCGGCGGTGATCTGGTTCTCCAGGGCTGCCGGCACGAGGAGGTCCGCCTGAACCGACCAGAAGTCCTCGTCGTCTATCCACATGGCGTTCGGGAACCCGGACACCGAGCCGTGTTCCCGGACCCAGTCGGCGAGCTCGAAGGCGTCGATGCCATCCTCGTCGGTGATGGCTCCGGCATGGTCGGCCACCGCCACCAGCTTGGCGCCGTGCACCTGCAGTATCCGTCCGGTGGCGCTGCCCACGTTGCCGAAGCCCTGGATGCTGACCGTGGCTCCGGAAAGGTCGAAGCCCACCTCGTCGGCCCAGTGCTGGAGGCAGAACACGACGCCCTGCCCGGTGGCCTTCTCCCGGCCGGGGCTGCCGCCGGTCTCCAACGTCTTGCCGGTGACGATCCGCTTGACGTTCTGGCTCTCCGTCGCCCCGGTGGAGTTGGCATATGTGTCCATCATCCAGACCATCGACTGGGCGTTGCTGCCAAGGTCGGGGGCGGGAATGTCGTGGTCGGGACCGATGTTGGTCCCCAGGGCATGGGTGAACCGTCGGACGACGCGTTCCAACTCGTCGGTCTCGAGCGCTGTCGGGTCGAACGAGATGCCGCCCTTGGCGCCCCCGAACGGAATGTCGCAGAGGGCCGACTTCCAGGTCATCCAGGAGGCGAGGGCCTTGACCTCGTCGAGGTCCACCATCGGGTGGAACCTCACCCCACCCTTGTACGGGCCCAGCAGGTTGCTGTGCTGGATCCGGTAGCCCCGGAACACCCGGTAGGTGCCGTTGTTCATGCGGACGGGGAAGTTGACGATGATCTCGTTCTTGGGCTGCGAGAGGATCGACCTGAGGTCATCGGAGAGGTCGATGATGTCGGCGCCACGGTTGAACTGGGCAAGGGCGGTTGCGAAGAGGCTGGTGTTGGTCATCGTGTACCCCTCGGGTCGGGTGGGGATCGCCCTTGATCCCGATGGTGCCCCGTGACGCTAGTCGCGGGCCTCCTGCGGCTGGGCAGGTGGTCTAGCGCCGTGTCGGCAAGCGGTCCACGAGCCGTGGCAGAAGGGCGATGAGCAGCCCGCCCACCGCTGTGCAGACCGCAGCCGTGAGCCACGCCGAGGTGGGTGGGATCACGAGCTCGAAGTAGTTGCGGGGGAATGACCAGGTCATGGTCAGGGCATACCAGGCAGCCATGGCTCCCGCCAGAGCGACCTTCCAGGGTCGGAGCGGCCGGCTGATGCCGAGCAGCACGACGAGGCTGATGCCCAGGAGCGTGAGGGTGGCCGAGGTGCGTGCCGCCTCCAGGGTGGCCTCGCTGCGCCGCACCACCTCGTAGGCGGTGAACGTTGCGGCGGCGGCTGCCGTGCCGGCCGGCACGGCATAACGCAGCACCCGGGGCAGGAACCCCGGCCTGACGAGGGAGGCATCGGGTGCGAGGGCCAGGAAGAAGCCGGGTACCCCCACCGAGATGGTGCCGATGAGGGTCAGCTGCTTGGGTAGGAACGGGAACGGAACCCCGAACAGGCCCACGAGGGCTGTTAGCAGCACTGCGTAGGTGGCCTTGGTGATGAACAGGTTCGCCACCCGTTCAACGTTGTTGATGACGCGACGGCCCTCGGCCATCACCCTGGGCAGGGTCGAGAACTGGTCGTCCAACAGGACGAGCTGGGCCACCGCCCGTGATGCCGAACTGCCCGATCCCATGGCTATGCCCATGTCGGCGTCCTTCAGGGCGAGCACGTCGTTCACGCCGTCGCCGGTCATGGCAACGGTGTGACCCCGGGACTGCAGGGCGTCGATCATGGCCCGCTTCTGGTGTGGCGTGACGCGACCGAACACTGCTCCGGCGGCCATTGCATCAGCCAGGCCTTCCTGGTCGTCCGGGAGGTCCCTGGCGTCAACCCAGTGGTCGGCTCCGGGTACGCCGGCCCGACGGGCCACGGCGGCGACCGTGGCGGGGTGGTCTCCGGAAATCACCTTGAGGCTCACGCCCTGCTCGGTGAACCACGTCAGGATCTCAGGCGCCTCGGGCCTGACCGTGTCCTCCAGGAGGATCAGGCACATTGGCAGTCGGGCTGCGGGCAGGGTCTCGGGATCGCACGTACCGGCGCTCGAACGGGTGAGCACCAGGACCCGTTGGCCGGTCTCGGCCAGTTCGGCGACCCGTTCACGCGCCACGGCCCATTCGCCCTTCGGCAGGAGGATGTCGGGTGCTCCCAGGTGGAAGGTCGCCCGGCCGTCGAAGTCGGCGGCCGCCCACTTGCGGGCCGACGAGAACGGGACGGTCGTCGTCGTGGTCCAGTCGGGTGCATCAAGGGCTGACGCCATGGCAGCGAGCGTGGCGTTGGGTGCGGGGTCGGCTGTCGCCATGGCGCCTACGGCATCCGCGGCTTCGCCTGTCGTGGTGGCGCCGATCGTCTCGATTCCGGCGAAGGAGATCTCACCGGTGGTAATCGTGCCGGTCTTGTCCAGGCACAGGATGTCGACGCGTGCCAGAAGCTCCACAGAGCCCAGCTCGCGGGCCAGGGCCTTGCGACGTGCGAGGGCGACCACGCCGACGATGAACGAGAGGCTGGTCAGCAGGACGAGGCCGTCGGGGACCATTGCGACGGCGGCGGCCACAGTCCCGCGCAGCGCCTCCTCCCAGAGGTCCTCGGTGACGAGGAGCCTTATCAGCAGCAGGCCCGCGGCCGGCGGGATGATCACGGTCAGCCAGCGGAGGATGGAGTTCACCCCGGTCCGCAGCTCGCTGTCCACCAGGGTGAATCGCCTCGCCTCCTCGGCGAGGGTGGCGGCATACGACTCGGAGCCGATGAGGGTGGCCCGGACATGCCCCATGCCGGCCGCCACGAAGCTTCCGGACAGGACCGGGTCACCGACCGCCTTGTCCACCGGGTCTGCTTCACCCGTGAGGAGGGATTCGTCCACCTCGAGACCCATGGCCTCCACGACCACGCCGTCCACCACGACCTGGTCCCCGGGTCGCAGTTCGAGCAGGTCGTCAGCCACGACCCCCGAGACGTTGACATCTGTGGCGGCCCCGTCGCGTACCACCCTCGCCCGTGGCGCAGAGAGGACGGCGAGGTTGGTGAGGGTGCGTCGGGCCCGGAGTTCCTGGACGGTTCCGATGATGCTGTTCGAGACGATCACCCCGGCGAAGAGGGCATCGCCGGGGAATCCGGCGATGAGGATCAGGGCGAACAGGGTTCCCATGATGGCGTTGACGGGTGTCAGGACGTTGGCCCTGAAGATCTCGCTGGTCGTCCTGACAGGAGCGTCCGGGACGTCGTTCACCCGTCCGTCGGCGACGCGTTCGGCCACCTCCGCCGTTGTGAGGCCTGTAAGGGCTGGCGTGTCGTGCACGGTTGTCTCCGGTGTGTCTTCCACGGTTACCGATCGTATGTGGGGTGGGTGTGAAGCATGGGCGCTACCGGTCAGGACCGGTCGTCCTCGAACCGGTACCGGTCCTCGACCATCGTCAGGCGATGCCGGGCGCCATGCAGGGTCGGATCGTTCGCCTCGTATCCGCTGTCGCCCTCCCACATGGCGACCGGGCCGTCGTCGGTGCGCGCCATGTGCGTCTCGTAGAAGGCCGGCTCGGTTGCCTCCATGTCGGCCAGTGCCCCGTCGACGTCGGTGTAGCGGGTCAACTGGTTCAGCGTCACCCAGGTGGGTGGTGCCAACTCGATTCCGCCGGCATCGCGTCTGGCCATCGCGTCGGCCGGGCGCATCCACTCATGGTCGGTGATCTCGCCGTCGTCTATGGCTACCGCCCCGGCGTCGCCGTTCAGGCGTGCGGCGAAGAAGAAGGTGGCGAACCGTTTGGGCATGACCGGCGGCGGTATCCAGCGGGCGAACCAGACCATCTCGTCCGGGTCCACGGTCACCGATGCCTCTTCGGCCGCCTCCCGCACCGCGGCTGCGGCGGCAGTGGCCAGCTCGTCGGTATGGCCGTCCTCGTCGAGGACCTCGTCGGCGTCGTCGATGCGGCCCCCCGGGAACACCCACATGCCACCGAATGCGATCTTCGAGTTCTTGTGGAGCATCAGGGTCTCGAGGCCTTCAGCGGTGTCCCTAAGGACAATGACGGTGGCCGCGGCTATGAGCTCCGTGGAACCCTGCTCGCCGTGGTGCCGTGCGTAGGCGTCGTAGCGCATGTGGTCCCGGTGCTCCCGGTTCGATGGCTGATCGGTCATCCCACCACCCCTGCGGCACGTAGTTCGTCGATCCGATCACCGCGACCGGTTTCGGTCAGGATCTCGTCGGAATGCTGGCCGAGCGTCGGGGCGGCTGGTTCGCGCAGCTCGGTGGGGGTGCCGTGGAAGCGGGTGGGTGGCCGATGGTGTCGCACCCGACCGGCAGCCGGATGGTCGAACTCGGAGAAGACCCCGTTTGCGATCACCTGGGGATCGTCCTGGATCTCGTTGACGGCCCGAACGATCCCGAACGGCACCTGGTTGGCGTCCAGAAGCGCCTCGGCCTCTGACACCGTGAGTTTCGTTGCGTTCTCCCGCACGGCCCGGTGGACGGCCATTGCCTTCTCACGGTTGGCGGTCCTGTCCCTGACGGTTGCGAGGTCGGGGTCCGAGCTGTCCACGCCCATAGCGCGTGCCAGGCCGTGGAACTCCTTGTCGGTGGGCACCGTGACGGCGGCGAAGCCTCCGTCGAAGGCCAGCGGGGTGTTGTTGGCGGCCACGGACTGGGGCCCCGAGTGGTCGCCGTCCAGGATGACCTCGTGCTCGGCACCGTCCACGAAAAGGAAGGCGATGCAGGCATCCAGCATGCTCAGCTCGAGGTGCTGGCCGCCGGCGCCCCGACTCCGTGCGAAGAGGGCGGCGGTGATTGCCTGGCAGGCCGTGTAGGCGGTGACCTTGTCGCACACGAGCTGCTTGAGGAACTTGGGCTGGTCATCGTTCAGACCGGTCTGGCTGGCGGCTAGGCCGGACTGTGCCTGGATGACGGTGTCGTAGACCCGGCGGTGGCTGTACGGGCCGCTGGGCCCGAAGCCGGTGAGATCCGCGTAGACGATGTCCGGCCGGATTGATCGGATGTCGTCGTAGGCGATGCCCAGTCGCTCGGCCACGCCGGGCCGGAAGTTCTGGACCAGCACGTCGGCGTCGGCGACCAGGTCCCGGAGGATTGCCAGGCCGTCGGCCTGCCGGAGGTCCAGCACGATCGACCGCTTGCCCCTGTTGGCGGCCTGGAACATCGCCGAGATCCCGGCGACCGTGCTGCCCAGCCATCGGACCACGTCGCCGGTGGGCGCCTGCTCGACCTTGACGCAGTCGGCGCCCTGGTCGACGAGCATTCCTGCGGCCAGCGGGCCGGTGAGGGCGACGGACAGGTCCACGATCCTGATTCCGTCGAGGGGCCCGCTCATGGGCCGACGGTAGCCGTGGCGTACCTGAGTGGGCGTGCCGGGTGGGGTGCGCCGTCGGCCCGATGGCGGGGGCGTCCGACTGCGACTGTTGGCCCGCCATGGGCCTACCGTCTGGCCGTCAGGCCGCATGAACGGGTGGCCGGTCGACGATGGGGGTACTGGATGCTCGAGGAACTGGACGGACGGGTGGCTGTTGTCACCGGGGCGGCATCGGGCATCGGCCTGGCCATGTCGGAGGCATTCCTCGCCGAGGGCATGAAGGTGGTCCTCTCCGACTGCGACGAGGCCTCCCTGGATGCCCAGGTGGCCAGGTTGGCCGAAGCCGGAGGTTCGGTCTCCGGGGTGGTCTGTGACGTGGTCGATTCCGACGCCGTCGTCGCCCTGGCCGATGCCGCCTGGGACCGCTACGGATCCGTGCACCTGCTGTGCAACAACGCTGGTGTGGGTCCTGCAGGGCCGATGCTGCAGACGACGCCGGCGGAGTGGCGGTGGACCTTCGACGTGAACGTCCTCGGCGTGGCGCACGGCGTCACGACCTTCGCTCCACGCATGGTGGATGCCGGTGAGGGACACATAGTCAACGTGGCATCGCAGGCCGGGATCATGACCACCGACCTCCTGGGCATGTACTGCGCCTCCAAGCACGCGGTGGTCGGTCTCTCCGAGGCGCTCTACCGCGAACTGGAGCCGACGCCCGTGGGGGTGTCGTGCCTCTGCCCGGAGCTCGTCCGGACCGGGATATTCGACGTGGGACGGCTCCGGCCCGACTGGGTGGACGTGCACGGGTCCAGCGGGGAGACCCAGGCGGCCCTCGGTGAGATCCTGGATGAACGTGGGATCGAGCCGTCCGAGGTGGCGGCCCGGGTGGTGCAGGCAGTGAGATCCGATCGGTTCTGGATCTTCACCCACGACGTCACGCTGGGGATGGCCATGCGCAGGTTCGATGACCTGAAGGCGGATCGGAACCCGACGCCAGCCGACTAGCCGTCTGTCGGGGTGGTGCTCCGGGCGCCGACTTCAGTCCGGAAGCAGCCCGCATTCCCTCTCCCGGGAGCGCCCGCTTCTAGAACGGTGCGCGGTCGAACCAGGCGGATTCTTCCCGGAGCCTGCGGCTGCGCCAGCCGAGGGTCGTGCGTACCAGATCGTGGTGGTACCAGCCGCCCGTGAACCAGGTGTCGCCGCCGGGCAGCCGCATCGGATTGTTGAACATGGCCGTCACCCGGGCGGTCTCGCCGTCCAGCTCGACGTCCAGGTTGGATACCAGGTGCTGGGTCATCTCGAATCCGGAGAGCACCTCGTCCAGGAACGCCACGACCTCATCGAGGGTTCCGGCGATTCCACCTGCCGACGTGTAGTCGATCTCGGCATCGGTCGTGAACACGCTCCGGTAGAGGTCCCAGTCGCGACGATCCACGGCGGTGGCGTAGCGGGTGATCAGATCCCCGATCGCCAGCTGGTCGGTCAGGTCCCGGATCGGATCGTCGGCCATGAGGGCGAACCTATGCGGGTGGGGGGCCGAAGCCCGGATCGGGCCCGCTCCGGGGCAGCCGCCTAGGTTCGGGTGCATGGGATCAGACGACGCACTCCTCTCCGACCTCGACCTATCCGACGTGGACCCATTCTGGTCCGGTCCGCTGACCGACCGCCACGCCGGGTTCGCTGCGCTGCGGCGTCGGGACCCGATCCGCTTCTTCGCCGAGGTGGACAACGACTTCCTCCCGGCCGGGCCGGGCTACTGGGCAATCACCAGACACGCCGACGTGATCGAGGCCAGTCGTCATCCTGAGTGGTTCTGTTCCGGTGAGGGCGTCAACATCACCGACCTGCCGCCTGAGTTCCGGGAGTTCTTCGGGTCGATGATCACCATGGACGATCCCCGCCATGCCCGCCTCCGCAAGGTGGTGTCGGCCGGCTTCACGCCGCGCATGATGCGCTCCCTGGAGGACGGCGTCGAGCGCACGGCTGAAGCGATCGTGGACGGTGTGGCTGCCCGGGGGGAGTGCGACTTCGTTACCGAGGTGGCTGCCCGTCTTCCGTTGGCGGTCATCTGCGACATGATGGGGATCGCCCCGGATCGCTATGACGAGGTCTTCAACCACTCGAACGTGATCCTCAGCCAGGGGGATCCCGAGTACATCCCGGAGGGCGTCGACCCGCTGGAGGCGCTGCTGGGCGCCGGTGCGGGCCTGGCGGCCATCATGAACGAGACGGCTGATGGCCGACGTGGCGCTGACGGCCAGGACCTCACCTCACTGCTGGTCAACGCCGAGGTGGATGGCGAGCACCTTTCCGATGACGAATTGGCGTCGTTCTTCGTGCTGCTCTGCGTGGCCGGCAACGAGACGACCCGTAACGCCATCTCCTGGGGCCTCCACTACCTGACGGAGAACCAGGACCAGCGCGCCGTCTGGCTCGCCGACATCGACGGGGTGACGCCCACCGCGGTCGAGGAGATCGTCCGGATGGCCAGTCCGGTCACCCACTTCCGTAGGACGGTCACCACCGATGGCGTGCGCCTCGGGGACCACGAGTTCGCCGCCGGCGAGAAGGTGGTGCTCTGGTACAACTCGGCCAACCGGGACGAGGCCGTATTCGAGGATCCCGACAGGTTCGACGTGAGGCGTGACCCCAATCCGCATGTCGGCTTCGGTGGCCCCGGTCCCCATTTCTGCCTGGGAGCGCACCTGGCCCGCCGTGAGGTGGGTGTCATGTTCCGGCACCTGCTGGTCAGGTTGCCGGACATCCATTCGACTGCTCAGCCGGACCTGCTGCGAACCAATTTCGTGAACGGGATCAAGCACCTGCCGTGTGCGTGGACTCCGGCCTGAGCGCTGCCTGCGCCTGCGGGCTCCTCACGGCGTAGGCGTTCGCCCGTGCGTGGGTCTCAGCAGTCGGCTGGGCCAGTGCGTTGGTCCAGCATGGCCGCCATGGCGTCCTGCCAGCCAACGGTGCATGGGCCTGTAAGGGACCGTCGACGGGTCGGGTCCGCTGCGCTGCCTGGCTGGCTTCCCGGAAGGTCGTAGTAGGACAGGTCGGGTTCCACCCACAGGCGTTGCCCGAACAGGGCGCACCACTGCTCGGGGGTGACCGCCTCGTCGCCGCACCAGTTCACGATCGTGGCCGGTGACGCTGCGGCATCCAGCAGCGGTGCCACCTGCCCCGCCAGGTCGTCTTCGTGGATGGGGGAGTAGGGGGACTGTTCGGGTAGTCGCAGTGGGACCGCCTTGCCGGCTGCGATGGCATCGCAGTGGTAGGCGGGGAGGCCGCCGTTTGGTCCGTAGCTGGCGTTGATCCGGGCAATGGTCGTCGGCAGGTCCAGCGCCCGCGCCATTGTGCGCGCCACCGCCTCCTGTGCGATCTTCGAGATTGCGTACGTGGGGCTGTGCGGTGCCGTCGGATTGCCCAGGGGATCGGTTTCCAGGTAGGCGTGCCAGGGGTCCTCGTTGGGCCGGTAGACGGTGTTCGTCGAGGCGATGAGGGCGGCTTCGGCGTGCCGGCAGTGCGCCATGAGCAGTCCGGTGGCCTCGGCGTTGGCCCGCATGGCCCGGTCGAAGTCGGGGGCCGGACCCTGCCAGGCGGCGAAGTGGACGAGGTGGGTGAAGTCCGTCGGCAGGTCCCCGTAGTCGCCGGTCTCCAGGTCGGCGACATGCGTGTGGACCCCGATCGACTCGGCGCGTTCCCGGCTGCCGTCGGCCGAGTAGCGCGCCACCCCCCACACCTCGTTGTCGAGTGCGAGGAACCTGGCTACCGGATGGCCGATCTGGCCGGTCAGGCCGGTGATGAGGATCTTTCTGTCCGACGCCATGACTCCGACGCTAGGTCGCCTCCGGGAGTGGGACTACACCGAGGGCGAACTCACCGGCCGCCGCGTAGTAGAGCCACCTTTCGCCGTCATCGTCCAGCACGAACGGGTCCCGCAGGCCGTTCCGGGGTTGGAACGCCGGACCCCTGACGGTGGGGAAGTACCGTCGGGCCGACCGTACGGGAGGGGACCAGACCATGCTGGATAGAGACGGGGTGGCTGCACTCCACGACCTGACTGGACGCGTGGTGATCTTGACCGGTGGCAGTCGCGGCATCGGCCGTGCTGTTGCTGGGGCGTTCGCCGCCCAGGGAGCCAGGGTCGTGGTGTCCAGCCGCAAGGCCGATGCCTGCGACGAGACCGTGGCCGCCATCCGTGCCGTCGGCGGCGAAGCCCTGGCCGTTCCGGCCCATGTGGGGGACCTTGACGACCTGGACAGGCTTGCGGCCACGACGGTCGATGCCTACGGCGGCATTGACATCCTGGTCAACAACGCGGCCAACCCGGTGGCCCAGCCCATTGGTGGGATCACGCCGGAGGCGTTCGCCAAGTCCTTTGACGTGAACGTGCGGGGCCCCCTGTTCCTGTTCCAGGCCTGCCTGCCGCACCTACTGGTCTCCGATCACGCGTCGGTCGTCAACGTGATCTCGGCCGGAGCGTTCCTGAACACCCCCGGGGGGTCGATGTACGGGGCGGGCAAGGTGGCACTGCTGCACTTCACCCGGTCGATGGCTGCCGAGTACGCCTCGCGTGGCATCCGTGTCAACGCTCTGGCCCCGGGGCCGGTGGATACGACCATGGTCCGCAACACCGGACCCGAGCGCACCGCCAGCATGGCC
>JAAZXC010000020.1 GCA_014240365.1 Acidimicrobiales bacterium
ACGATTCCTCGTCCTCTGCGGCGGCTCGCTTCCTGGCGTTGGGATCCACCTGGCCACCTACGGCTTCGCAGCCTCGCCACTCCTGGCGGGCGTGGCCGCTGAGGTCCGTGACGTGCACGGCGCGCAGGACTTCGCCGACCTCACCGGGCCGGGAGACCTGGTCACCCGCCCCGGCGTTGCTGCCGTGCTGCGTTCCCTCGCCGAGGACGGGCGCGACGGCGTCTACCTGGGGGCGTTCGGAGAGGAACTGCTGGCCGTGGGCGGCGGCGAGTACTCGACCTCCGACCTAGCCACGCCGGGAGCCGACTGGGTGGACCCGCTGGGCCTCGAGATCTGGGGACACCGGGTGTGGACGGTTCCCCCCAACTCCCAGGGGTACCTGGCGCTGGCGGCGGCCCGCATCGCAGAGGGCCTGGACCTGCCTCGGGAGGACGACCCGCTCCGGGCCCACCTCCTCGTGGAGGCGGCGCGCATGGCCGGCCACGACCGCCCCGACGTCCTGCACGAGCACGCCGACGGTCGGGCGCTGGTGGACGATGCCCGCCTCGGGGCGCGCCGGGCGGCCATCCGGAGGGACTCCACAGCCACGCTCGGGGATGCCTGGAGGGACGGCGACACCACATACCTGTGCGCCGTTGACGGCAACGGCATGGGCGTGTCGCTGATCCAGTCGAACGCCGACGGGTTCGGCAGCCACCTCACACTTCCGGACCTCGGCGTGTTCCTGCACAACCGGGGCATCGGCTTCAATCTGGACCCCGGGCATCCGGCCTGTTACGGCCCGGGTAGACGGCCTCCACACACGCTCGCTCCGGCCCTTGTGACCCGACCCGATGGTCGCCTCCGTGCCGTGCTCGGAACGATGGGCGGTGACGCCCAGCCCCAGATCGTCCTGCAGATGCTGGTGCGGATGCTGCTGGACGGGGCCGACCCCGGCCACGTGGTGGGTGGAGGACGCTGGGTGCTCACCGGCGGCGGCACCGGTTTCAGCACATGGGACGACCCCGATGCCCTGAAGGTGGTCGTGGAGGAACACGCCCCGTCCAGCTGGGTGCCCGGCCTGAACCAGCGTGGCCATACGGCACTGGTCGACTCGGTCAACTTCGGCCATGCCCACTGCATCGAGGTCACGGACGACGGCCTCCGGGGGGCCGCAGACCCCCGTTCACTCATCGGGGAGGCTGCGGGATTCTGACGGACCTGGTCGGGCACAACGGGCAGCGGCGGTGCATGATCCAACGATGGCCACCCGGGAAGACGTCGATCCGATGAAGGTCGTGCCCGCGGCCGAGGGCGCCGCCGCGGTGGGAGACGCCGTCCCGAGGAAGCAGTACACGACGGTCGTCGTCGAGCGCCAGATCGCAGCACCGCGTGGTGTGGCCTTCGGTGTCCTCTGCGGCATGATCAGCGAGGCCACCGGCGGCTACGCCGTGGACGGGGATCCCGCCCCCCACGGCATGGGGGCCCGGCTGGAGTTCTCCGTGGGCGACCTGGACCTGGTCGAGGAGGTCATCTCGTTCGAGCCGCCATGGCGTCGGGTCTACGAGTTGACCGGTGCCCCGGTGGCCCTCTACCAGGGCACCACTCTGTTCACCGATCAGGGCTCGACATGCCTGATGGCCTGGTCCCTCCTCATCGACCCACTGCCGGATGGCTCCAGCGACGGCTTCATCGCCGCTGCCCGAACCTTCCTGGACCGCTTCGCCGACACTCTGAAGGCCAGGGCCGAGGCCGAGGCCGGGGCCTGAAGTCCAGCGGCCTACCTGAACCAGTAGACCGACCTACCGACCTACCGAACCAACCGGGAGAACCATGAAAATCGCCCTGAACGCCTCCGCCGAACTGCTCCACTCCGACCTGGGTCGCCTGCGCGAACACGCTGAGCGCACAGCGGAGGACGGATTCTCCGGATGGTGGCTGGCCCAGACCGGCCTCATCGATGCCCTCACGGCGTTTACCGCCATGGCGGACACGGCGCCGGGCCTGGAGTTCGGGACGGCGGTGATACCCACCTTTCCCCGCCACCCCACGGCACTCGCCGGCCAGGCCCTGACCGCCCAGGCTGCCCTCGGTGACCGCCCCATGGTTCTAGGCATCGGCCTTTCACACCGCCCGATGATCGAGGGGATGCTGGGCATGTCATTCGACAAGCCGGTGCGCCACCTCATCGACTACCTGGAGGTACTCCAGCCGCTCCTGGAAACCGGCACTGTCTCCTACGGAGGCGAAGCCTTCACCGCCCACATTGACGCCGGGCGGCCGACCGAGCGTGCACCTTCCGTGATGGTTGCGGCCCTCGGCGAACAGCTCCTGAAGGTCGCCGGCCACCGGACCGATGGGACCATCCTCTGGATGGTCGGGCCACGCACCGTCACCGAGCACATCGCCCCACGGATGATCGAGGCAGCCACTGCGGCCGGTCGAGGTGCGCCGCGGATCGTGTGCAGCCTCCCGACGTGTGTAACCGACGACGCCGAGGCCGTGAGGAACGCCGCTGCGTCCATATTCGAGATCTACGGACAGCTTCCCTCCTATCGCGCCATGCTCGACCGCGAGGGTGCACGCCATCCCGGGGACGTCGCCATCATCGGAACCGAGGAGGAGGTGGCCCAGCAGTTGACCGGGCTGGCAGATGCTGGCGTGACCGACTTCTCGGCTCTCGAGTTCGGCACGTCGACAGACGAGTTCGCCCGGACCCGAGCCCTACTCAAGAGCCTCCTCTAGACGGGGCCCGCCAGTACAAGGGCCCGCCCACGATGGCAGGGTCTCAGGAACGGAGGCTGTTACGGGGAACCATCCGCCCCATCCGGAAGGTCAACCAGTTTGCCGGCACCTCAGGCATCCAGCCGGTCGGCTGCTTGCGCACCGGATATCAGACTGACCAACGGATCGTTGCCGGGATGGCCCGGCACCCTGTGCCACCGCTAGGGTGGATAGAGATCTGACGGACCGTCAGAAACTCTCAGGAGCCTCCATGACGACCATTCCACGCATCATCTCGGTCGACGACCACGTGGTCGAGCCCCCCGACCTCTGGACCTCGCGCCTACCGGCCAGGTACCAGGACCGCTGCCCCCGCATCGAACGCGATACCGCCGAGTTCAAATTCGAGGGCGGCGTGTTCTCCTACGAGAAGGGCATCGAAGGCGGCCAGATGTGCGACTGGTGGATGTACGACGACCTCGTCTACCCGTTCCCGAAGCTGTCGGCGGCCGCCGGCTTCGATGAACTCGACATCGTCCCGGTGACCTTCGACGACATCCTCCCGGCCAGCTGGAAGCAGAAGGAACGGCTGGCCGCCATGGACGAGAACCACGTGGACGTGTCGGTCTGCTTCCCGAACGTCCTGCCCCGATTCTGCGGCCAGGCCTTCCTGGAACGCGACGACAAGGAACTCGCCCTGCTCTGCGTGAAGGCCTACAACGACTGGATGATCGACGAGTGGTGCGCCGGTGATGGCGCCGGTCGCCTCATCCCACTGACCCTCATTCCCCTCTGGGACCCGGTCGCCGCCGCTGCCGAGGTTCACCGGTGCGCCGACAAGGGCTCATTCGCCGTGGCCTTCTCCGAGAACCCGTACCCACTGGGCCTGCCGTCCATCCACGACAAGGACCGGTTCTGGGACCCGTTCTTCACGGCCTGTGAGGAGACAGACACCATTGTCAACATGCACATCGGCTCCAGCTCCAAGATGCCGTCGACCTCGCCGGACGCCCCGTTCTCGGTGTCGTCGACCCTCACCTTCTCCAACGCCATGGGGTCCATGTGCGACTACATCCTCTCCGGGATGTTCGTCCGCTTCCCGAAGCTGAAGATCGCCTACGCAGAGGGCCAGGTCGGCTGGATGCCATACGTGATCGAACGCATGGACAAGATCTGGGAGGAACGCGGTGACGCCACCTTCGGCATCGACCTGCCTGAGGCACCCAGTTCCTACATCGCGGGCCACATCTGGGGCTGCATCTTCGACGACGAGATCGGCCTCCGGAACCGGGACATCATCGGCATGGACCAGATCTGCTTCGAGGTGGACTTCCCGCACGCCGACACCACCTACCCGCACACCCTTGAGGTCGCCACCAGGATCTGCACGAATGCCGGCCTGGACGATGACGAGATCTACAAGTTCATCCGCGGCAACGCCATCGAGGCCTTCGGCCTGCAGCGCTTCGGCATCACCAGCTGAGGTCGACACCCGGTGGAACCGGTACCAACCGTCAGGTAACCAGCCACGCCGGTGGGGAACCGCCTACGGGCGGGTGAACGCCGGGCTGAGTGCGTCCCGGGGGATCTCGTCCTTGGTGACCGGCGTAGCAACCTCGGCCACAGACGGGCCGATGCGGGCCGCCAGGGGCGCCAGGGCCTCGGCGTCGAACCGGTACACCTCGACGGCGTTGTCGGTGAAGATCGTCCGCAGGTCGGCCTCGTCCCAGTCGCTGAACGAGCGGCGGAGATGCACGCGGTTGTACGGAAAGCTGCCCTCGTAGTGCGGGTAGTCGCTGCCCCACATGACCTTGTGTATGCCGACCTTCCGGATTGCCTCGGCCTCCGACGGGCTGGGGAAGCTGGCGCCGATCCACACGTTCTGGTCGAAGTACTCGCTGGGCTTCTTCGGGAGGACCAGCTCGGCCGGGAAGCCCAGCTCGCCAACCCGCCCTGAGGACATCTGGTAGTGGTAGCCGTCCATGCGGCGGAGGTCCTCGAGGACCCAGGCGACGCCCTGTTCCGTCATGACGTACTTCAGCTCGGGGAACCGCTCGAACACCCCGGACATGATCAGGTGCGAGAGGTTCCGGTGGGCGAAGAACGGCACCTCCAGGAGGTACATGAGGTTGGCCGCCGGGGCGTCCCCATAACTGGGGTTGCCGGAGCCGCCGTGCTGTGTGACGACCAGGTCCAGGTCCCGACACACTGCCCAGAGCCGGTCGTAGACCGGGTCGTAGAGGCCCGGCATGCCGGAGTCCGGTGGCACGGCGGGGAGCATGAAGCTACGGAAGCCGTTCTCGGCTGCCAGCTGCAGGTCGGCGATGGTGTCGTCGAGGTCGTTCAGGAACACCTGCGGAAGGCCACAACGGCGTTCGGGGAAGGCGGCGCACCAGTCCACCAGCCAGCGGTTGTGGGTGCGGATGCCCTCGAGGCGACGCTCGTACTCGACCCGGCCAGTGGCCGGGTAGGTGATGAGCGCTCCGGTCGGGAAGAACGGCGGCACGGTGTTGGGAAACGAGATCTCAGCAGCCACGCCCTCTGCGTCCAGATCGGCGTTGCGCCGCTCGTCGTCCCAGTTGCGGGACCGGCCATCGTCCTGGAGGTCGCGGAACGGGTTCGAGTAGGCGCCCCGCCACTCGGCGAAGGCCTCCCGGTAGTCCGGGGATAGATACTCCTCGTAGGCCTTCATGTTCCCGCCGGCATGGCAGTCCGATGAGATCAGGGTGTAGTTGTCGCTCATGGCATTCCTCCAGTTCAGGATGATCGTAGAGAGGGAAGGGCCGAGCCCGCTCAGCGGGCCAGCAGTCGTGCCACCTGGTCGACCATCCGGACCCGTCCTAGAGCGGATACGCCGTCCGGTTGCAGATCGGACGCAGGGCGAAACTCGACACCATCCTGGCTACCCCCGGTAGCTGGGCCAGGTGGGTCCGGTGCAACACCTCGTAGTCGGCCACGTCCCGCACGACCACGTGCACCAGGTAGTCGAACCGTCCGGCCATCAGGTGGCAGCTCATTATCTCCGGACGTTCGCTGACCGCCACCTCGAAGGCCTCCAGGGTGGCCTCGTCCTGGCCGGTGAGGGTTATCTCCACGAACACGTCCGAACCCAGGCCCACAGCCGCCGGGTCCACCAGGGCCACGTACCGGTCGATGCGGCCGGATTCCTCCAGGCGGCGCACCCGCCGTAGGCAGGCCGACGGCGACAGGTGCACCACCTCGGCCAGGTCCACGTTGGCGATCCGACCATCCACCTGGAGCAGGTCCAGGATGGCACGATCCACGGCATCAAGTGGCTCTGGCACAGTTTCCACGCCCCTGATCATACATACACGCAATTTGATTGTCCTACGACATGATCTGACGCCGTTCTCCACAATCAGACGGCGCGGCCCCGGACCTACTGTTCAGACAATTGAGACCTTGAACCCACTCGGACGTCCAGCCCACGGGGACGTCGGGCCCACAGAGCGGCGATCGGGCCCCCTACCCATCGACCGGCACAGCGACCGGAGACAGGAGCACCGCCATGGACATCGGAGTCCCCGCAGAGGTCAAGACAGCGGAACGACGGGTAGGCCTCACCCCGGCAGCGGTGGGCGAGCTCGTGAACCGAGGCCACCACGTGAACGTCGAGACAGCGGCCGGCGACGGCGCCGGCTTCAGCGACGTCGAGTACAAGGAGGCTGGCGCGGCCATCGTCGGCACCGCCGACTACGTGTTCGCCAACTCCGAGATGATCGTGAAGGTCAAGGAGCCCCTCGCTCCCGAGCGCGCCCGCCTCGAGTCCCACCACACACTCTTCACGTACCTGCACCTGGCGGCGGACCTGCCCCAGACTGAAGACCTCCTGAACAGCGGTGCGGCCTGCATCGCCTACGAGACGGTCACCGACGATGCCGGTCGCCTACCGCTGCTGGCCCCGATGTCGGCAATCGCCGGACGCATGTCGATCCAGGCCGGGGCCCACGCCCTGGAGGCCACCCATGGCGGTGCAGGACTGCTGCTGGGCGGCGTGCCCGGCGTGCGCCCGGGCAGGGTCGTCGTCATAGGTGGCGGCGTGGTCGGTGAGAACGCTGCCGAGATGGCCGTCGGCCTGGGCGCCGACGTAACCGTGCTGGACCGCTCCCCCGCCGTGCTGGAGGCCCTCGCCAGGCGATTCGCCGGCCGGGTACGCACCGTGTACTCCACGAAGGCCGAGCTGGAGGCGTCCGTTTACGACGCCGACCTGGTGATCGGCGCCGTGCTGGTCAAGGGCGCCAGGGCCCCCCACCTGGTCACCCGCGACATGCTCGGCCGCATGCGACCCGGCTCGGTGATCGTGGACGTGGCCGTGGACCAGGGTGGCTGCTTCGAGACCACACGGGCCACCACCCACACCGACCCGACCTACGTGGTGGACGGCATCGTCCACTACTGCGTGGCGAACATGCCAGGTGCGGTTTCCCGCACGTCGACTCAGGCGTTGTCCAACGCAACGCTGCCGTTCACCCTGGCCCTGGCCGACAAGGGCACCGACGCTGCGCTGAAGGCCGACCATCACCTGCTCAACGGCCTCAACGTATGCGCCGGCCAGGTGACCGACCGGGCCGTGGCCGACACCTTCGACATGGAGTACGTCGACCCCATCGCCGCCCTCGCCCTGCGCTGACCCACCCCCGGCCCCCAGGGCCGACACACCCGCCATGCAACGGGTCCGGCGACCCGACCCACCGGCAGGTCCGAGACCCACGGGTAGCGTCCGTCCATGGCCCCCGGCACCAGGACCCGCGTCGATGTCGTGGTGGTCGGAGGCGGAATCATCGGGCTGGCCACCGCCGACGCCCTCATGACCCGGCTGCCGGGGGTGACCGTCTCGGTCCTCGAGAAGGAAGCCTCGGTCGCCACCCACCAGACCGGCCGTAACAGCGGCGTAGTGCATGCCGGCATCTACTACGCACCGGGATCGATGAAGGCGGACCTGGCCGTACGTGGCGGGGACCGGTTGATCGAGTTCTGCGCTGAGCACGGCATCGCCCACGACCGCTGCGGAAAGCTGGTTGTGGCCACCACGGATGCGCAACGACCGCGCCTCGATGCCCTGGCCGAGAGGGCCCGGGCCAATGGCGTGGCCGTCACCAGCCTGACCCCCGACGCCGCCCGCGAGCACGAGCCACACGTGGCGTGCGTGGCGGCGCTGCACGTGGCGGCCACGGGCAGGGCCGACTTCGCAGGCGTGGCCCATGCCCTGGCCGAACGGATCATCGCCGAGGGCGGCGAGGTCAGGACGGGCACCACCGCCGGACGGGCCAGACCAACTCCCGGAGGCTGGAAGGTGGAGACCACCAGCGGGTCCGTGCACGCACGCTTCCTGGTGGGGTGCGCCGGCCTGCACGCCGACCGCGTGGCCCGCAGGTCGGGGGCCTCCAGCGACGTCCGGATCCTGGCATTTCGAGGGGAGTACCTGGACGTCATCGGCCAGTCGGCCGACCTCGTCCACGGCCTCGTCTACCCGGTGCCTGATCCCCGATTCCCGTTCCTGGGCGTCCACCTGACCCGGGGGTTGGACGGCCACGTCCACGCAGGCCCCAACGCCGTTCTGGCGCTGGCCCGGGAGGGCTACCGGTGGTCCGACGTCTCGCTGCGGGACCTGGCATCGACCCTGACGTGGCCGGGCACAGCACGCCTGGTGGGTCGCTACTGGCGCCCGGGCTTCGACGAGATGGTGCGGTCGTTGTCCCGCCGCCACTTCATCGCTGCCGCACAGCAACTGGTTCCGAACCTCGATGCTGCCGACGTCACGCGGGCGCCGGCCGGCGTCCGGGCCCAGGCGGTAGACCGACGCGGAGCCCTGCTGGACGACTTCCACCTGGTTGACGGCGAACGGTCGTTGCACGTGCTGAACGCACCGTCACCAGCCGCCACGGCGTCGCTCGAGATCGGCGCCCTGGTAGCTGACCGGGTGGTTCGGTTGATCGCCCCGGGGCCCGGTGCTCCGTGGTGAAAGCGGCCGAACCGGCGCCCTGACCCGGCCGACGGGTGCCCCACCCAGAGGCACCCGCGACGGCTACGGGACCACGGGTGCGACGTCCC
Source organism: Acidimicrobiales bacterium (assembly GCA_014240365.1). Lineage (GTDB taxonomy): Bacteria > Actinomycetota > Acidimicrobiia > Acidimicrobiales > MedAcidi-G1 > UBA9410. The sequence continues at coordinate 8,776 of JAAZXC010000020.1, forward strand.
TCCAGCGGTCGATGCCGCCGCCATTCACCACCCGGACCGTGCGGGCAACTGCCTCATCCACATCTGTGTGGCGCACGTAGAGGGGGGCGAATCCGAACCGCAGCAGGTTGGGTGGACGGAAGTCGGGGATGACCGACTCCTCGTGGATCAGCGCCTGACCCACCGCCCGGGCCTCCGGATGGCGCAACGACACATGGGATCCCCGCTGGGTCGGGTCTCTAGGCGTCCACACCTCGAAGCCCAGCGGGACCAGCCACTGGTCGACCAGGGCGATGAACCGCTCGGTCAGGGCCACCGACTTGGCATGCAGACGGTCCATCCCGGCCTCCAGCAGGAGGTCGACGGCTGGGCCCACAGGCACAGTGGACAGGATCGGGGGCGTACCGGTCAAGAAGCGGTCCACGCCCAGCGCCCGTCCGGCATCGAAGTCGAATCCCATCGGGTCCTCGCTGCCGTACCAGCCGGCCACCGGGTTGACCAGTTCGGGCAGGCGAGCCGAGGCGTAGAGGAAGGCCGGCGATCCGGGCCCGCCGTTCATGTACTTGTAGGTACAGCCCACGGCCAGATCAGCCTCGGCGGCCGTGAGGTCGATGGGCACGGCACCCACCGAGTGGCATAGGTCCCACAGCATCAGGGCACCGTGGCCATGCGACAGGGCAGTCACCTCGGCAAGGTCCCAGCGCCATCCCGAGCGGTAGGCCACATGACTCAGCGACACCAGAGCCACCCGGTCACCCCCGTCGGCTTCCAGCTCGGCTCGGATCGCGTCTATCGGTCCGTGCACCCCGTCCGAGCCGACGACGACCACCTCGTGGTCGGGCCCGGCGGCCGCCGCCACCGCCCGCAGCACCTGGACGTCGGACGGAAAGTTCAGGTCGTCGGTGAGGATCCGGGTCCGACCGGGTCGGGCCCCGAGGGCCGCTAGGGCCGCCTTGTACAGACTCACCGACGTGCTGTCGGCCAACACCACCTCGCCGGGCGAGGCACCGACCAGGTCGGCTATCTGGTCGCCGACCCTCCGGGGCAGTTCGAACCAGCCTTCGTTCCACCCTCGGATGAGCCGGCGTCCCCACTGGACCTCGAGGGCTTCGACCACAGCTGCGGCCGAACGGAGTGATTGTCGGCCCAACGAATTGCCATCCAGGTAGATGAGGTCCGGTTCGTCGTCGGCATGGACAAACTCGTCACGGAAACCGGCCAGAGGATCGGCGGCGTCGATCGCAGCTGCCGGCTCGAGGGACTGGCGGTCGGGGGACATCGTCCTGACGGTACCGCTCCTGAAGTCAGTGCCGGAAAGCAGAGACGGCCCGGGTCGCCCACCGGCCCTACGCTCAACGCAGACCCTCGACCCACCCCCTCTGCCGCCAGAATGGAGACACCGTGTCCGAGACCATTGGCTTCATCGGGCTGGGCAACATGGGTCGACCCATGTGCCTACGCCTGCTGGCCGCCGGCTACGAGGTCGTGGCCTTCGACCTGGCTGACGGGGCCGTCGCCGAGGTGGTCGCCGCAGGAGCCACCCCCGCCACCGACGCCGCCTCAGTGGCCGCCTCCTGCAACGTGCTGCTCACTTCGCTTCCCCGTCCCGACCATGTCGAGGCCGTCATGGAGGGGGCTGGGGCCCTGGCCGCCCTTCGTCCCGGTTCGTGCTGGGTCGACCTCACCACCAACCGCCGCGACCTCGTCATACGCCTGGCCGACGCCGCCCCCGACGGGGTCGCCGTGGCCGACTCGCCACTCACCGGCGCGGTCGACGGGGCCCGCAACGGTCGCCTCACCCTGTTCATCGGCGGCGACGACGCCACGGTTGCCCGGGCCACACCCATCCTCGGACACCTCGGTCGGGTCATCGCCTGTGGACCGCTGGGTACCGGCAATGTCGTCAAGCTGGTGACCAACCAGCTGTGGTTCGTCGCCGCGGCGGCCATTGGCGAGGGGTTCGCCCTGGGCATGGGCAACGGGGTCGAGTTGTCGGTCCTGTGGGACGCCATCACCGACAGCGTCGGCGACTCATTCGTGGCCCGCCATGACGCCCCATCGATCTTTTCCGGCCACTACGACCCGTCATTCACCCTCGACCTCTGCAACAAGGACCTGGGCCTTATCGGCGAACTCTCGGCCACGCTGGGGACCGACCTCCCAATGACCGAGGCAGCGACGGCCACCTTCGCCAGGGCCACCGACCGGTACGGGCCCCATGCCGGCGAGCTGCACGTGGCCCGCCGCATCGAGGACGACACCGACCTGTCATTCCGCCTCGATGGCGACTGGACGCCTCCGTGGGAACAGTAGGAAACCGTCCATGGGTATGACCGCCAGCTCGCACCATCTTTGCCCGATTCCCATCGCCGAGCTGATCGACCTCGACCGCTACCCCTTCGACCGACCCGACTCCGCCAGATACGCCACCATGGTCACCGGGGCGCGAGCAAAGCTGGCTGATGACGGCTGCGCCGTGATCAGCCAGCTGCTCCACCGCTCTGCGTTGCCCATAATGAGCACCGAGATCCTCGGAATCCGGCCATTCCTCCACGAGTCGAAGATCCACATCAACCCGTACTTCTCCGACGGCGACCCGTCGCTTCCCACCGACCACGCCATCAACACGTTCGCCGAGCGGTCCGGTGGGTTCATTCCGCGCGACGCCTTCGACTCCACGAGCCCCATCAACGCCGTCTACCAGTGGCCGCCGCTCCTGGCCTTCATCGCCGACTGCCTCGACCTTCCCGAGATCCACTGCTTCGCCGATCCGCTGGCCGGTCTGACCATCAACGCCCTCGACCCCGGCCAGCAGTTCACCTGGCACTACGACACCAACGACTTCGCCGTGACCATCCTCGTAGACGAGGCCTCCGAAGGTGGGTTGTTCCAGTACTCGCCGAACATCCGATCGGCCGGCGACGAGAACTTCGACGGCGTCAGTGCCTGCCAGAACGAGGACCTCACGACGGTCCGGACGTTGCAACTCCGAGCGGGAGACCTGCAGATTTTCCGTGGTCGGTTCTCACTGCACCGCGTGACCCGGGTAGCCGACGACTCGCCCGCCCGACACACGGCAGTGTTCGCCTACACCGAGCAACCCGGCGTGATCGGTCGCCTCGAGCGCACGAGACAGCTGTTCGGTCGGACCCTCCCCGCCCACGAAGCGGCGGAACGCAGCCGGGCCCGAAGCGATGAACTGAAGGATTGAACCCCTTACACTGCCCGCTGCATCCGTCTAGCGTCCGCGCACCGAGCGACGTCGTCGCACCTGATTTCCGGAGCAGAAGCAATGAACGACAACGAGCGTTACGACGCAATCATCATCGGTGCCGGGGTGATCGGCTCCGCCCTCGCCTTCGAACTGGCCAAGAAGGGTTGGCGGACCCTGAACGTCGACAAACTGCCGGCCGCCGGCTACGGCTCGACCAGCAACTCCTGCGCAATCGTGCGAGCCCACTACTCCACCTTTGACGGCGTGGCCATGGCCTACGAGGGCTTCTCCTACTGGAAGAACTGGTCCAACTACCTCGACAGCGAGGACGAGCGCGGCCACGCCCTCTACATGCAGTCCGGCACCGTGCTGTTCATGCTCGAAGGTGGCCACCACGAAAAGGTCCTCCCTCTGTTCGACCAGGTCGGGGTGCCCTACGAGATCCTCAGCAACGAGGAGTTGGCCGAACGCTTCCCGTTCTTCGAGCACGGCACCCACGGCGAGCCGTCCCGGCCCGCCGACGACCGCTTCTGGGAAGAGCCCGAAGGCGAGATCATGGGTGCGCTCTACACGCCGGACTCCGGCTACGTGAGCGACCCGCAGCTGGCCAGCCACAACCTGCAGCGTGCAGCCGAGGCCAAGGGCGGCGAGTTCCGGTTCAACACCGAGGTGACCGACATCCGTCGGGTCGACGGGCGTGTCACCGGTATCACCCTTGCCGACGGCACTGACGTGGACTCCCCCGTGGTGGTCAACGTGGCGGGCCCGCACTCGTTCGTCATCAACAAGATGGCCGGCGTCTACGACTCCATGAACATCAAGACCAGAGCCCTTCGCCACGAGGTGCACCACGTGCCGTCGCCCGCCGGGATCGACTTCGAGAAAAACGGGCTGCACACCTCGGATTCCGACCTGGCCATCTACGTCCGACCCGAGTCCGGCAACAACATCCTGATCGGCTCCGAGGACCCCGCCTGCGATGAGCAGGTCTGGGTGGACGATCCGGACGACTACGACAACGTGGTGTCCGACGAACAGTGGAACGCCCAGGTCCTCCGCCTGGCCCGCCGCATGCCGGATCTGGGGATACCCAACGAGAAGAAGGGCGTCGTCGACCTGTACGACGTGTCCGATGACTGGATCCCGATCTACGACCGGACCGACCTGGATGGCTTCTACGTGGCCATCGGATCAAGCGGCAACCAGTTCAAGAACGCCCCGGTGGCCGGCTGGTGCATGGCCGAGCTGATCGTGGCTGTGGAAGACGGCCACGACCATGACGCCGCTCCGTTGGTGGTCACAGGTGTACACACCGGCCTCGAGATGGACATGGGCTTCTACCGGCGCAACCGGGAGATCAACTCGGACAGCTCGTTCTCGGTCAACGGCTGAGCGGAACCACCACCGGCCCGGACCGCCTGGTCGGGTCAGTCGTCGTCGGCAACGATTCGCAGGGCCCGCCGGAACTCCTCGCGGGTGAACTCGTCTCCGAGGCTGGACTCGTCGCCCGGCTCCTCGACCAGCACCGGCGGATCGTCGTCGTACTCGAGGCGTAGGGCACGGCTCATGACGCCGTGCATGGCATACGTGCAGACGATGTAGGTCAGCTCCAGGATCTCCTCGTCGGAGAGGTGCTCCTGGAGGGCGGAGAAAATGCCGTCGGGTACGCGCCCGTGCTGGATTGAGAGGGCATCTGTGTAGGCCAGCACGGCCCGCTCGACCTCGTCGAAGCAGGTGGCGGTCTCCCAGGACTCGATGGCCTCGATCTGCTCGTCCGGAATGCCGACTGTTCGGCAGGCCTTGCGGTGCTGGGAGTACACGAAGCGGCTGCCTACACACCATCCGACCCGGGTCTGGCCCAACTCTCGGAGCTTCGGGTCCAGTAGGCGCCTCGGGCTGCGGTAGAAGGCGATGCCCGCGACGGCGTGGTCGAACACATCGGGAACTAGGGCGAACGTGGACCACCAGTCGCCCGGGGTGCCCGTGGGGGTGCCGGGCTCGTCGATCGGATCCCGATCCCCGAACAGCATCTGGAAGATCGGCTGGGCGCCGGCGTGGAGGTCGGCCCTACGTACCCGTCGGAGGCGTGGCATGGCCGGACTGTAGGACCGGGGATCAGCCCGACCCCAGCCGGGCGGCAGGCACCGGTCAGCTGATGGGGCTGGACGGCATCCAGTCGTCGGTGGACTGCGTTGCGGCAGCGCCGACCACCACCAGTGTCCGGAACACCTTGTCGCTGAGGCGCTGGTTCCTGGAATCCCACAGCGGCCAGAGGTAGTCGAGGAGCTGGAGGATGTTGCCTATGCCCTGGATCCCGCCGACCAGGCCCGGCACCAGCCAGCGCCCCACACCCCTGGCGCCACCCGGCGCCTCACCGCTGGTCACATCGACGAGGCGGATCTTCAGACGGCGCTTCCCGGGCGTGGAACCGGTTACTCCCTGCCGGTAACCGAAGAGCCAGCCACCCCATACGAACACACCGACACCGGAGATGATCCCGACGACGAGCAGGCCCACGCTCGCACCGGTGAACGAGGCCTCGTCGGCGGCCTCGTCCCATGCCATGACGACCGCCACGACCACGAGGAGTACCGGGACGAGCAACGCACCGAAGAACAACGCTGTGTCGATGATGATCGCCTTGCAGCGGGTCCACCATGTGGCGGACTCCAGCTCGGAGACGGGGTCGTGCTCAGCATCGGTCATGTTCAGGTATCCCTCTGCGTGGCGCAGTCGATCAACGGGGTCGTGGAATCCGATGCTACGACCCCGGTGTGCCCTCGGCACCGCCCCTACGCCGCGCGAGATGGCCACCACCTGGAGCTCCACGCTCACCGACGGACAACGTCAGGCCTATGCAGAGGACGGCGTTGTCCACGTGCCGGGCGCCGTGGACGCCGACCTGCTGGCAGGCATCGAGGCACTAGTCGACCGGCAGCTGGCCGATCCGGGCCCCTGGGTGACCGATACCGGCCCCTAGGCGGCAGCCACAGCGTTGCGCTACTCGATGCGCATGCCGGAGATGGCCCGGCTGATCACCAACTGCTGGATCTGCTCGGTGCCCTCGAAGATGTCGTGGATCTTGGCGTCCCGGTGCCACCGCTCCACCGGGTACTCACGGGTGTAGCCGTAGCCGCCCAGGATCTGTATGGCCCTCTCGGTCACCCACGTCGCGGTGCGGCCCGCCTTCAGCTTGGCCATCGAACCCTCGGCGTTCCTGAACTCTCCGTTCTTGGCCAGCCAGGCGGCACGCCATACGAGCATCCGGCTGGCATCGATCTCGGTGGCCATGTCGGCCAGCATGAAGGCGATGCCCTGGTTGGCGATGATCGGCCGGCCGAAGGCGTGGCGCTCCTTGGCGTACTCCAGCGAGTACTCGTAGGCGGCACGGGCCACACCTATGGCCTGGGCCCCCACCGCCGGTCGGGTGGCCTCGAAGGTCTGCATGGCGGCCTGCGCATTGCCCTTCTCGCCGCGGCGCACCCGGGCGAGGCGCTCGTCCAGCTTCTCCTTGCCGCCCAGCAGGCACCGGCCCGGGACCCGTACCTCGTCGAGGACGACCTCTGCGGTGTGGCTGGCCCGGATGCCGTGTTTCCTGTACTTCTGGCCCTGGCTGAGACCGGGTGTGCCGGGTGGGACAATGAACGAGGCGTGGCCCTTGGAGCCCAGCTCCGGGTCGACCACGCCCACCACCACGTGGATGTCGGCGATGCCACCGTTGGTGATCCAGGCCTTGGTTCCGTTCAGCACCCACTCGTCGGTGGCCTCGTCGTAGACGGCCCGCAACCGGTAGCCGCCGACGTCGGAACCGGCATCGGGTTCGCTGGCGCAGAAGGCCCCAAGCTTCAGGTCGGCGGCGTCGCCGTAGCACTGGGGCACCCATTCCATGACCTGTTCCTGGGTGCCGGAGGCGGCGATTCCGGCGGCAGCCAGCGCGCTGCCCATGATGGCCATGCCGATTCCGGCATCGCCCCAGAACAGTTCCTCGATGGCCACCGGAATAGTCAGCCCGGTCTTGTCGCCGAGCATTCCCTGGGCCAGGAAGTCCCAGCTGTACAGGCCGATCTCGGCCGCCTGCTGGACGATTGGATAGGGGAACTCCTCCCGCTCGTCCCATTCCTCGGCGGCAGGGCGCACCACGTCCACGGAGAACTGGTGCACCCAGTCGCGTAGCTGCTCCTGCTCTTCTGACAGTTCAAGGCTGAACTCGCTCACGGAATGCTGCTCCTCGGCGCTACGGCTCGCTGGCGGACCTCCAGAGGTTGCCGATCGGTAACTTATCTGTCCAGCAATTCCTCGGCCCCCGGGCGGGGCACAAGGGCCATGGCCGCTATGGCCAGCACCGCAGCCACCAGATAGGGCGCCCCGACGGCCACCCGGCCGAACAGCACTCCAGCCAGCAACGGCCCGATGATCCGGCCCAGCGCCCCGGCGCTCTGCTGCAGGCCGAGGGCCGAGCCACGACCGTCGGCGCCCACCGTCTCGACCGTGGCGTTCGAGAGCGTCGGCCCGAACACCCCCTGGCCCACCACCAGCAGCACCAGAGCGACGGCCAGACCGGCCCAGCCCCCACCCATGGCCAGCACGACCATGCCGGCAGCCACCATCGACAGCGCGGCCCGCAGCGCCGAACGGGTTCCCAACCGTGCGTTCACCGGCCCCACGATCCGCGTCTGGACCAGCACCATCAACACCCCGATAGCAGCGAACAGGCCGTACACCGTCGGATCCCCCACATCGGGGAACCGCCTCTCGACCAGCATGGCGAAGGTGGCCTCGAACCCGGCGAAGCCGGCCATCGCGACCAACGACAGCACGGCCAGGCGACGCACGCCAGGACCCGATGCGCCCCACAGGGCCAGACGACCCGGTTTCGGAGCTGAAGCCGGAGTCGACTTCCGACCCGACGGCAGGCGAACCAGGGCGACGATGGCGTTGCCTGCGGTCAGGGCGGCAGCCACGAAGAACGGAAGCTGCCGGCCACCCAGCGCTGCGATGGAGCCGATCAGCGGTCCGGCCACGAACCCCACCCCGAATGCCGCCGCCAGCAGGCCCAGCAGGCGGGGCCGGTCCTCCGGCTCGGCCATGTCGGCCACCGCCGCCTGACCCACCGCATAAGACGACCCTGAAGCCCCGTCCAGAACCCTGCCCAGGAACAGCACCCACAGCACCCCGGCCAGCCCGGTCACCAGGCTCCCGATGGACGAACCGATGAGGGCGGCGATCAGGACAGGCTTACGGCCGATCCGGTCCGAGAGCCGACCCCAGAGAGGCGCAGCCACCATCTGGGCGGCGGAGAACACGGCGATGACCGATGCGGCCATTGCCGGCGATGCGCCGAAATCCTCGGCGTAGAGCGGCAGGACCGGCAGCATGATGCCGAAACCGACCATGTCCATGGCGACCGTGGCCCACACCACACCGAAGCCGACGGGGAGAGCTGCACGGCCGGTACCGGAACGTCGTGGAGAGCGGGTCACGGCGGCGAAGGCTAGCGGGGCCCCGGAGGCCCGCCGGTAGCCTCGGACCCTCATGAGCCACCCCGACGCCTCGGCACAAGCGCCCGCCCCGACCATCCCCGAGCGCCCCGGCCTCGAGGGCCTCGAAGAACGCTGGGACGCCACCTGGGAGGAACGGGGCACCTACCGCTTCGACCGATCCAGGACCCGGGCCGAAGTGTTCTCCATCGACACCCCGCCGCCCACAGTCAGCGGCTCGCTGCACGTCGGCCACGTCTTCTCGTACACCCACACCGACACCGTTGCCCGCTACCAGCGCATGGCCGGCAAGGAGGTCTTCTACCCGATGGGGTGGGACGACAACGGCCTCCCGACCGAACGCCGGGTCCAGAACTACTTCGGGGTGCGCTGCGAACCATCGCTGCCCCACGACCCGGACTTCACTGCCCCCGACGACGCCGGCGACCCGAAGGCCATCAAGAAGCGTGGCGACCTCGCCATCAGCCGCCGCAACTTCATCGAGCTCTGCCATGTGCTGACCGCCGAGGACGAGCAGGCCTTCGAAGCCCTGTTCCGCCGCCTCGGCCTGTCGGTTGACTGGGCCCAGAACTACGCCACCATCGACGAACGCTGCCAGCGGGTCTCCCAACGGGGCTTCCTCCGCAACCTGGCCCGTGGCGAGGCATACCAGATCGAGGCGCCGACGCTCTGGGACGTCACACACCGCACCGCCGTGGCACAGGCCGAGCTGGAGGACCGGGAACGACCCGGCGCCTACCACACGCTGGCATTCCACCGTCCCGACGGCGACGACATCCACATCGCCACCACCCGTCCCGAGCTGCTCGCCGCCTGCGTTGCCCTGGTGGCCCACCCGGACGACGAGCGCTACCAGCCGCTGTTCGGCACCACGGTCACCACGCCGGTGTTCGGCGTGGAGGTTCCGGTAGTAGCCCACGAGCTGGCAGACCCCGACAAGGGCACCGGTAGCGCCATGATCTGCACGTTCGGCGACACCACCGACGTGATCTGGTGGCGCGAGCTGAACCTGAACGTACGAGCCATTGTCAACCGTGCCGGCCGGATCAACCCCGAACCACCCCCCGGCATCGAATCCGAGGCCGGCCTCGCCGCATACGGGCGCCTGGCTGGCAAGACCATCTTCTCGGCACAGGTCGAGATGGTCGAGATGCTCCGGGAGACCGGCGAGATGCTCGGCGAACCGGAGCCCATCACGCACCCGGTCAAGTTCTTCGAGAAGGGCGACAAGCCGCTCGAGATCGTGACCAGCCGCCAGTGGTACATCAGAAACGGCGGCAGGGAGACCTCCCTAAGGGCCGACCTCATCGCCCGCGGCGACGAGATCACCTGGCATCCCGCCTACATGCAGACCCGGTACACCAACTGGATCGACGGCCTGAACGGCGACTGGCTGATCAGCCGGCAGCGGTTCTTCGGTGTGCCGCTGCCCCTCTGGTACCCGCTGGACGCAGACGGCGAACCCGTACACGACGCACCCATCGTCCCCGCCGAAGCCGACCTGCCCGTCGACCCGTCGTCTGACCCCGCCCCCGGCTACGACGAGGCCCAGCGCGGTCAGCCGGGCGGATTCGTCGGCGACAGCGACGTCATGGACACCTGGGCCACCTCGTCGCTCACCCCGCAGATCGCCTGCGGCTGGGAAGAGGACGAGGACCTCTACGCCCGCACCTACCCCATGGACCTGCGCCCCCAGGCACATGACATCATCCGGACGTGGCTGTTCTCGACAGCCGTGCGCTCCCACTTCGAGGCCGACACGGCACCGTGGGCCCACTGCGCCCTGAGCGGTTGGATCCTGGACCCGGACCGCAAGAAGATGTCCAAGTCCAAGGGCAACGTGGTCACCCCGCTGGACCTGCTGGACCAGCACGGCTCGGACGCCGTGCGCTACTGGGCGGCGAACGGCAGGCCCGGAACCGACACAGCCTTCGATGACGGCCAGATGAAGATCGGCCGGCGTCTCGCCATCAAGATCCTGAACGCCAGCCGTTTCGTCCTCGGCTTCGGAGCCGGTGAGGCGACCCCGCTGGCCATCGACCCGGCGGCAATCACGAATCCGCTGGACCGCGCCATGCTGGAACGCCTCGCAGACCTCGTCGACGAGGCCACCAGGGCCTTCGATGGCTTCGACTACGCCAGGGCGCTTGAACGCACCGAGACCTGGTTCTGGACCTTCACCGACGATCACGTGGAGCTGGTCAAGGCCCGTGCCTACGAGGGCGACGAGGCAGGCGCCGAATCGGCCCGCCACGCCCTGCGACTGGCCCTGTCCACGCTCCTGCGCCTGTTCGCTCCGTTCCTCCCGTTCGTTACCGAAGAGGTGTGGTCGTGGTGGCGGGGCGGTTCCGTGCACAGGCAGGCGTGGCCCACGGCGGCCGAACTGCGGGCCGCAGCGATGGTGAACGGCGAGACCGTGGACTCCGCCATGGCAGGCGTGGCAGCTGACGCCCTGGCCGAGATCCGACGTCACAAGACGACCGAGAAGCGATCACTGGCCACACCGGTGATCGCCTGCACGATCACCGATACGCCTGAACGCCTCGCCTGGCTGCGGCCGGTGCTGGCCGACGTTGCCGCCGCCGCCCGGGCCACCGGCATCGACCTGGTCGAGGGCGATGCCCTGTCAGCCGACGTGACCCTGGAGCCGGCCGCCGACTGACCTCCGGTCGTGCACCGACCAGTCCGGCGGACGAGACTCACCGCCATGTCGACACCCCCGGACTTCCAGACCATCAAGGTCACCTGCGATGGCCGTCGCGGCACCCTCACCCTGAACCGCCCCGACCGGCTCAACGCCCTATCCAATCAACTGATGGCCGAGGTGGCCGAAGCCGCCTCCTGGTTCGACCACCAGAGCGACCTCCGGGTCGTCATCGTGAGCGGCGCGGGCCGGGCATTCAGCGCAGGCTTCGACCTCTCGGTGTTCGGCGACACCGGGCCGTCACCGGCTGGCGGACGGGTCCCCGCCGACACCGGAAGGCTCATGGCGGACGCCCTGGAACGCACCTCACCGGTGCTCATCGCAGCACTGCACGGCCACGTGGTGGGAGGCGGGCTGGTCATCGCCGCAGCGTGTGACCTGCGCATCGCCACGGCCGACGTGTCCTTCTCGATCCCGGAGGTGGACCTTGGTATCCCGCTGGCCTGGGGCGGCATCCCCCGACTGGTCCGCGAGATCGGCCCCGCGCTTACGAAGGAACTGGTCATGACGTGCCGACCGTTCGGCGCCGAGGAGGCGATGGCGGCCGGGTTCCTGAACCGGATCGTGGCCGCCGACGACCTGACATCTGCCGCCAACGAACTGGCCGGGGCGGTGGCATCACGACCGAGGGCCGCCGTGCTGGCCACAAAGCGTCATGTCAACGCCGTGACCGACCAGATGGTCGGAACCGGGCGCTCCTGGTCCGACGCCGACGGCCTCACCGCGGCACTTCGCGACCCGGAGGGCCGTGCCTCGCGTGATGCCTACCTGGAGCGCATGCAGGCCAGGAAGAAGAACCGGGGCTGAGCCATGACGATCGCCGACCGACTGTTCACGAACGCACGGTTCCACACGCTGGACCCTGACAACCCGAACGCCGAAGCGCTGGCCTCCTGGCAGGGCCGCATCATCGGCGTGGGGGCCCGGGCCGACCTGGAGGCACTCACCGGTCCCGTCACCGAGGTCGTCGACCTGGGCGGTGCGACCGTCCTGCCCGGGTTCATCGAGACCCACATGCACCCCATAGCCGCCGGGGTCCAGATGCTGGCCCCGCAGATCGGCTACCCGGACTGTCGCACAGTGGCCGAAGTGGTTGCCGTCCTGCGTGAGCAGGCCGCAGCCACTCCAGTCGGCGAACCCATCCAGGCGTGGGGCTACGACGACTCGCTCATGGTCGAGGACCGCCACCTCACCCGCCACGACCTGAACGCTGTCAGCACCGAACATCCGATCTTCATCAGGCACATCTCCGGACACCTCTCGTATGCAAACGACCACATGCTGGAGTTGGCCGGCATCACCGACGACGTCGAGGACCCGGTCGGCGGCCTGTTCCAGCGCGAGGCGTCAGGTCGCCCCAACGGCTGCATGGAGGAGACCGCCAACTTCGCCGTCGGCGGCGTCCTGCCGTTCGCCGAGCCCCAGGTCATGGCCGCCGGCGCCCGTGCCATCTCCGACCACTGCCTGAGTGTGGGCGTCACGTCGATGACCGATGCAGCTGTCATGGCCACCGAGATGTACGCCACCTACCAGGAGGGGATCGACGACCGGTCCATCCGGGTACGCACCCGCCTGTTCCCCGGCTGGAGGTTCGTAGGCGACCTTCCACTCCGCACCGGCATGGGCGGCGAGATGCTCTCGATAGGGGCGCTCAAGTTCGTGTCCGACGGTTCTATACAGAGTTACACGGCGTGCCTCTGCAAGGGGTACCACGACCGTCCCGACATCAACGGCACCGAGGTGATCCCGGCCGCCGAGCTGATCGAGCTGGTAACCGAGGCACACCGGAAGGGCTGGCAGGTAGCGGTGCACGCCAACGGCGACCAGGCCATCGACAACACGTTGGATGCCTTCGAGGCCGCCCTCGAAGCCCATCCCCGCGACGACCACCGGCACCGCATCGAGCACTGCCAGACCGTCCGCGAGGACCAGCTGGAGCGCATGGCCCGACTCGGCGTGATGGCCTCGGTGTTCGCCAACCACATCTGGTACTGGGGCGACCGTCACCGTGACCGGTTCCTCGGTCCTGAACGGGGTTCGCGCATCGATCCGTTGGCCAGCTTCGCGGAACACGGCATCGTCCACGCCCTGCACTGCGATATGCCAGTGACCCCGCTGGACCCGCTCTTCACCATCTGGACGGCCGTGAACCGCATCACCCGCGACGGCGACCTACTCGGCCCCGAACAACGGGCCCGCGTGGCCGACGCTGTGGCGGGCTATACGTCGGCCGCGGCGGTCCTGAACATGGATGAGCACGACAAGGGCACGCTGGAGGTGGGCAAGCTGGCCGACCTCGTAGTGCTGGATGGCGATCCGTTCGCCGTCGAACAGATGGCCATCCGCGACATCGGCGTGCTGGCCACCATCGTGGGCGGCGTCACCGAATACGAGGCGTAGCCCCGGTTGGTGGACCGGTGGTCAGCAGCGCTCCAGGAGTTGCCGGTAGAGCGACTCGTGGGAGACGTCGGTGTAGACGTTGCCGGTCACCGGATGCGAGCCGAACTTGGCGACGACCAGGTCCTTTCCCGGGTGGCAGAACAATCGCTGACCGTGCACCCCCATTGGCATGAACGCCCCCATGACCCGCTGCATGTTCCAGCAGTGCCGGTGGAAGGTCCAGCCCTCCCGGGTGGCATAGCCACCTCCACTGCCCGGGTATGGCTCGCCCCCCGCTGCCAGGTCGTCGGCCACAGCGCCGGGTATGGCCTGTCGCTCATCGGATCCGTCGCCGACCCTGCCTGAGCGCGCCAGCATCCGACCGAGCCGGGCCAGATCGCGCGCAGTGCACGACATTCCACCTGAAGAGACCGCTACACCGTGGTTGTCGAGGATCACCGATGCATCATCACCGGCGCCCATCGGGCCCCAGATCCGCTCGGACACACCATCGATCCACCTCTGGCCGGTAGCCCTGGCTACCACCCAGGCCAGCACATCGGTTGTGACCGACTTGTAGAGGAAGATCTCGCCGGGAGGGGTGGCTCGCTCGGTGAAGCCGAGGATGGCCTCGTGGATGCCGTCCGGGCCATCCCAGTCTGCAGGCGTGGGCGTGAACGCCATTGCGGTCCCGTACCGCATGATGTCGGACCTGTTGTCGCTGTAGTCCTCGACGAAACGGATCCCGTCGGTCATGTCCAGGGCCTGGCCAACGGTGACCGGGGCGAAGGCGGTGTCCGCCAACTCCGGGACGTGGTCGGAGAGCAGGTCGTCGAAGCCCATCACGCCGTCGTCCACAGCCAGCATGGCGAGCACGCCGGTGACCGTCTTGGTCATGGAGAACATGGCGTGGCGGGTGGACGGACCCATGCCATTGAAGTACCGCTCGAGCACGACACGTCCCCGGTGCAGGACCAGGAAGGCATCCGTGTAGGTGCCCGTCAGCATCTCGTCGAGGGCCCAGGAACCACCGTCGCCGTCGTCGATGGACAGATCATCCAGGTCCAGGCCGGTCTCGGCCGGTGATGCCGTCGCCAGGGCGGTGGCCGCCCCGTCGCCCCGGCTGACCAGCCCGGACGCCCGCAGTTCATCCATGTGGGTGAGGGCCCAGCGGATGTTCGGCCATGCCAGCCAGTTGCCGTGGTGGACACGCTTGTCCGCCGGTGGGGGGCTTCCAACCATCAGGCCGTGCTCCGCCGCGGTCAACGGCTCCGGGAGCACGTCCAGCTCGGTCGGCCGCAGCCGACCGGTCTCAGGACTGACCACCGTCACAACGAGCCTTGGCGTCAACATCGGTTCGGGTTCTCCTCATTCATGGGTGGAAGGGTCCGGATTCATGGGTGGAAGGGTCCGGGTCCACGGATGGCCGGGGCCCGATGGCGACAGCATCGAACGCCGCGATGAGGTCCTGCGGATCGACGGCCCCGGGAGCGGCGATCACCACCAGCCGCCCAGAAGCCGGACCGACCGTCGGCTGGGTCGTGACCCGGCCACCGGCCAGGTGCAGGGCGACCGGCCTGCCGGCCAGGTTGGTGACGACGGCCTTCGCCCTGAGTAGCAGGTGGGCATTGTCGGCCAGTACTCCTGCCAGCAGGTCGACGTCGACACGACCAGATGCCTGCCATGCGGTGGCAACCACCGGTATGTCCAGTGCATCTGCAGGCGTCGACTCCGCTGCGTCCAGACCGCCCAGTACCAGAGGCACCCACAGTTCATCGTCGGTGCCCACCACCACCGGGGTTCCCGGCGCGACGTCAGCACACCAGGCCCTGGCCGCCGCACCCCCGTCGACCGAGATGCCGGCCTTGGTCACCACCAGCAGGTCGGCGGCCTCGGCCTGGCGCCGGACCAACGGCCCATAGGTCGGATCGGCAGATCGCGTGACCACGTCAGTGGCGTCGACAGCCACCACGATCCCATCGGGCCGAATCCGTCGGCGATCGCCGTAGGCGGCCACACGGTCCGGCTCCGCCACCCCGCTCGCCTCTATGACCAGGCGGTCCGGCGGCCGATCGACCAGAACCAGGTCGCGCAGCGTCACGCCCAGCGACTCACCGATGGTGCAGCAGATACACCCGTTGGTGAGTTCCACCGTGTCACCGTCGCGCTCTGCGATCAGCTCGGCATCCAGGTTGACCTCGCCGATGTCGTTGACGACCACGGCGATCCGCTCACCGTCGGCGGCCCGCAGCAGGCTGTTGACCATCGTCGTCTTGCCGGCCCCCAACCAGCCCCCCAGCACCACCATCGGGATGCGGTCGAGGCCGGGCCCTGATGCAGACAAGGCCGGGTTGTCGGTCAGCAAATCCGTCGGAGCAGCCACCGCTGAGGCAGGAGGCCCGGACGGGGCGGAACGCGGGGTGGTCGACATGGCCTGCAGGTGGTCAGACGGGCAGCGGGTACACCCGCCCCGACAGCATGGTGGCCCGGATGTCGATGTCGGGCCACCCGGCCGGGTCAACCTCGAACGGGTCTTCCTCCAGAACTGTCACGTCAGCCAGCTTGCCGGCGGCCAGCGATCCGATCTCGTGGTCGAGGAACAGTTGCCATGCTGCCTCGATGGTCACCGCTGCGATCGCGTCGTACATGCTCAGCCGCTCCTCGGGGGCGAACACCACGCCTGACCCCGACAGCCGGGTGGCCATGATCGAGGCAGCCAGCAACGGTTCCAGCGGCCCCATCGGCAGGTCCGAGTGCAGCGCCACGCTCATGCCGTTGCGGCGCGCCGAACCCACACGGGTCATCTGCGACGCCCTTTCAGTCCCCAGACCTTCGGCCACGTACTGGTCGCCGAAGAACCGCAGGTAGTAGCCGTTGGCCTGGATGGCGCACCCCAGGGCGGCCGCCCGGCGGCACTGGGCCTGGGTCGACACCCCGAAGTGGTGCAGCACGGTCCGGTGGTCGAACCGTGGCTTCTCGGCCAGCAACTCGGCAATGGCGTCCAACGTGGCATCCATACCCCGGTCGCCGTTCACGTGCACGTTGACCTGCCGGCCGGCAATCCAGAACGGACGCAGGTGGTGGACGATCCGGTCCGGGTCGGCCATCCACGCGCCCACGTGCCCGTCTATGTAGCCGGGCTCGCCCAGCTGCATCAGTTGGGCGATGAACGCCCCATCGGCGAAGAACTTGCCGGCGTTCAGGAACCGGATCCGCTCCGAGGTGTGTTCGTGCAACGCTGCCATGCGGTCCTCGGCCTCGGCGCCGTACACCCGCTTGAACGTGCCCACCTGTGGCATCAGGTACTGGCGGAACGGCACATGGTCGCCCTCGTGGACCTGGGCCAGCACCTCGAGTTCCCTTTCGGGCAGGGCCATGCCGCCGAAGCCGGCATCGGCGATTGTCGTCACGCCGCCCCGGTGGACCAGCTGGCCCACCTCCTCCATCAGGACCTCATACCGGCCGTCACCCATCAGCACCTCACGCAGCGCCTTGAGCGCCCAGGCCAGGCCGGACTCCCACATGCGCCCGGTCTCAAGGTCGATGTGCGGATCCCAGGCGGCGCCCTCGGCAGCATCGACCAGCTCGAGGGCCGGGCCGTTGCACCGCACCTCGTGGAACGACCGGCCCCACACCACGATCGGCCTGGTGGAGGAGACGGCGTCCAGGTCTGGGCGGGTCACCTCACCGTGGAACTGCCTGTGCCACCCGAAGGTGATGAACGCCTCGTCCGACGGGTGGGCTGCCTCCAGTTCGGCCAGGCGGGCCAGATAGGCGTCACGCCCCACGGTGGCCGGGATGTCGCGCCCCGGTAGGTCCCATGCCTCAGGTGTGATCCACTCGGTGGCCATCAACAGGGCCATCAACGGCGGATGCACGTGGGGATCGATCAGGCCGGGCAACAGCACCGCGTCGGCAAACCTGTCGTCGACCACGTACTCGTGGGCGTCCAGCCACGGCCGGAGGGATTCGAGCGTCCCGACCTCGAGTATCCGGTCGTCGCGCACGGCCATTGCGGTGGCGGTGGGCAGCGACGGATCCATCGTGTGGATCCGTCGCGCCGGATAGACGGTGATCACCGGTGGTTCCCGTTTCCATAGCCGAGGGCTACCAGGGCCAGGCGGCGGAAGGCCTCGATGGTGTCGTCGTCGAGGTCCTGTCCATCAAGCAGGGTCCGGTAGTAGATCGGGCCGAGGAAGAACTGCTCCAGGTGTTCAATGTCGACCACCCCTGTGATCTCACCACGGTCGACGGCACGTTGGAGAATCTGCCGCATCGTGTTCCACGAACTGTGCCGGTCTGCGGCCATGGCCACGCCGATGTCCCGGTCGTGGGCTGCCAGCTCCATCAGACTGGCCGCAACCTGTCGGAAGCCCGGCTCGTTGTATGTCGACTGGCGGTCCCGATACCACTGGTCCAGTTCGAGGGCGAAGTCGCCCACGTCTGCCACCTCGGCCCGACGGCCCCACCGGTCCAGGACCGCTCGGAAGATGGCCTTCTTGTCCGGCCACCTCCGGTAGATGGAGGTCTTGGATACCCGGGCCTCCGAGGCCAGGCGGTCAATGGTGAACGTCGTCAGGCCGCCGTCGGCGAGCAGGCGGATGGCCGAATCCAGTATGGACTGGCCGGCCGAGTCCGTTTCTGGAGCGTCCTCCACCGTCACCTGCTCATCACGCTCATCACGCTCATCACGCTCATCACGCTCAATCACTGCGTACTGGTCGTCCGTTGTCATAGACCTCTGGACCTCGGTGCTGGTAGCCGTGTTTACCCCCACACGACCTGGGCAAACCTTCCGGTACAGACCATTCGGTTTGGGCCTTGTCGGCAGCGGGACAGTACAGTACCGTACCGACAACTAAGTGACCGGCGCCATGTCCGCTTCGGTGGGCACTTCGCCGTATTCGATTCATCAACACCCTGGAGGGGACCATGCGTCGCAACCGACGTGTTCTGCTGGCCCTGGGACTGGCGATCACGATGATCGCCAGCGCCTGTGGCTCCGATAATGGCGGGGATTCCGCCGCTGGTAGCGGTTCGGCTGCGGCTACCACTGCTGCTCCTGCTGCGACGACCGCTGCTCCTGCTGCGACGACCGCTGCTCCTGCTGCTCCTGCGACGA